>CAYVLT010000182.1:0-9060 GCA_964452405.1 uncultured Ferruginibacter sp. | reverse complement strand
ACTGGTTCAAAAAAAATAAAGACCCGTTAACATCTGAAGAATGGATGACGATTATTGAAAAATCATCCAAACAGGTAGGCCCCGGAGTATTTTACTCAACTATCATTGTGGTTGCTTCTTTTCTGCCAGTTTTTTTATTGACAGGTATGGAAGGAAAACTTTTTCACCCACTGGCCTGGACAAAAACATTCATTCTTCTTATAGATGCTTTCCTGGCAATTACATTAACTCCAGTATTGATTTCTTTTTTCCTGAAAGGCAGGTTGAAACCAGAAAGTGCCAACCCTGTAACAAGAACATTGGAGAGGCTTTATACACCTGTACTTAAATGGTGTTTAAAGTGGAGGAAAACAACAATAGGGATTAACCTTATAGCACTTGCTACCGGTATTTTGATGATGACAAGATTAGGCTCTGAGTTTATGCCTCCCCTGGACGAAGGCTCGCTTTTATTTATGCCCGTTACTTTACCCGATGTATCAAATTCAGAAGCAAAAAGGTTATTGCAGATACAGGATAAACTAATCTCCACTGTTCCTGAAGTGGATCATGTTCTGGGCAAGGCGGGCAGGGCTAATACGGCAACAGACAATTCGCCGATCAGCATGATTGAAACGATCATCCTGCTGAAACCAAAAAATGAATGGCGAAAAGGCATGACTAAAAACGACATCATAAACGAACTAAATGCAAAACTGCAAATACCGGGTGTCACCAATGGCTGGACACAGCCGATTATCAACCGTATCAATATGCTTTCAACAGGTATTCGTACAGATGTAGGCTTAAAAGTATATGGACAAAACCTTGACAGTATATATGCGTTTGCACAGGTTTTAAAAAAACAATTGGAAGGAATTAATGGCATTAAAGACCTCTATGTAGAACCCATTACCGGCGGAAAATATATTGACATTGCTGTGAAGCGGGAAGAAATTGGAAGGTATGGGTTAAGTGTGGATGATGTGAATACCGTAATTGAAAGCGCATTAGGGGGAATGAAACTTACGACTACTATTGAAGGCAGACAACGGTTTTCAGTAAATGCACGGTATGGGCAGGATTTTCGGAATAACCTTACAGCACTAAAAAGGCTTCAGGTTCAAACCATGAATTATGGCCCGGTTCCATTGGAAGCGGTCGCAGACATTAAGCTGAGTGACGGGCCTCCGATGATTAACTCCGAAAATGCAATGCTAAGAGGTACAGTGTTGTTCAATGTTCGTGAAAGAGACTTAGGAAGTACAGTAAAAGAAGCACAGCAGAAACTTAACCAGATGGTGACCAAGTTACCGAAAGGCTATTTCCTGGAATGGAGCGGCCAGTGGGAAAATCAGATAAGGGCTAACCGGACACTTAAAATGATAATGCCAGTTGTGATGCTCATCATTTTTATGGTACTATATTTTACTTATCATTCTTTTAAAGAATCCCTCATTACCATGATTACTGTTCCTTTTGCATTAATCGGCGGGGTATTCATGGTGTATTTCTATGGTGTTAATTTATCTGTTGCTGTAGCTGTTGGCTTTATTGCTTTGTTTGGAATGGCAATAGAAACGGCCATGCTGATGACCATATATCTGAACGAGGCAATGCAGAATATGGTAGCCAAACATGGTAACTCAAAGGCAACCATTACTCCTGCCATTATCAGACAGTACGTAATTGAAGGTTCTGCTAAAAGGCTCAGACCAAAACTGATGACGGTTTCAGTGGGCTTGTTTGGGCTAATTCCCATTTTATGGGCAACGGGAGTGGGCAGTGACATTATGCGACCTATTACCATCCCGCTTATTGGCGGCACTATTACATCCACCATTTATGTATTGCTGATTACACCAGTAGTATTTGAAATAGTAAAGGAGAGAGAATTAAAACGTAAAGGCAAAATTATCTTAACCGATGTTAAAGAATAAACTCATCGCCGTTGTTATTGCTGCTATTGCGGTATCACACGGCAAAGCACAATCAGTTAAACTGGATGCCATCATTGACAGTATAAGAAAATCACATCCGGTTGTAAAGATGTATGATAATGAAATCCGTTCAATGGATGAAGCCGCCAAAGGTGCAAAAAGCTGGATGCCACCGGAGTTTAGTACCGGACTTTGGATGACACCTTATAATCCGGGGCTTTGGAAAAAAGGAGATATGGGAGCTACAGGCATGGGGCAATACATGATCGGCGGGCAGCAAATGATTCCCAACAAAAAGAAATTAAATGCTGATGCGGCCTATATGGAAACGATGTCTTCCGTAGAAAAGGAAAAGAAGAATGCTTCGTTGAATGAACTGATCAACGATGCAAAACAATACTATTATGATTGGCTGGTATTAAAGAAAAGATTAGTCATACTTTCTGAGAATGAAAAGATTCTTGATTTTATGATTAAGAATGCTGAGATACGTTACAAGAACGGGCTTGAAAAAATCTGCGCATACTATAAAGCAAAAGCAGCATTGGGCAATGTGAAAAATATGCAACTGATGTTTGAAAATGATATCCGGGAGAAGCGAATTGGCCTTAATACTCTAATGGGACGAAATGCTGCCGTTGATTTTGACATTGATAGTACCTGTCAATTTGCAGAGTTTTCAGGACTTGTATTTGACAGTACCCTTTTTTATAATAACCGGAGTGATATGAAAGCAGTTGACCGTGAGATAACGCTTACCTATTTGAAGCAGGAAACTGAACGCCAAAGCCTCAAACCACAATTTGGTATCAGGTATGAGCACATGTTTGGGTTTGGTGGTTTGCCAATGCAATATACGCTGATGGGAATGGTAAGGCTTCCGCTTGCAAAATGGTCTTCAAAGATGAACAAAGCCAATATTGAAAGTCTCAAATGGAAAGCAAACTCATTGCAATCCCAGAAAGAAATGATGGCAAATGAATATAGCGGTATGGCATATAGTATGCGAAACGAACTGGAGCTTAAAAGACGGCAATTAAAACTGTATGATGAGAATATTATTCCGGCATTAAAAAATAATTACAAAACCATGCAGCTTGGGTATGAGCAAAATACCGAGGAGCTTTTTATGCTGTATGATGCCTGGGAAACCCTGAACATGACACAGCTTGAATACCTGGAGCTGCTGAACAGTGCCTTGAAATTACAGGTAACTATTGAACGACTAATTGAGAAAAAATGAACAGAATAACTTCTATAGCACTACTACTGATCATGCTCATGGCCTCCTGCAAGAATGGTAGCAACCATTCTGCTCATAAAATGGAAACGCAGAAAGAGGTTTATACCTGCACAATGCACCCTGAAGTGATAAGCGACAAACCAGGTAAATGTCCAAAATGCGGAATGACGCTTGTGAAAAAGGAATCAGCAACTGTTCCATCTCAAACAGTGAAATTGGAATCTTTGCTGAAGCCGACCAATGAATTTGTTATCTCAACAGTTCCATTAACCACTATTAGTCAGCAAAGCGAACCAATTGAAATAAATGCACTGGGAAATATTGGGTATGACACCAGAGCAGTTGGCAGCATTTCGGCAAGGGTGTCTGGCAGAATTGAAAAGTTATATGTACGTTACCGGTATCAGAAAGTAACAAGGGGGCAAAAGATACTTGATATTTACAGCCCTGAATTACTTACAGCACAACAGAACTTGTTGTTTCTTTTACAAAATGACGCTGGCAACTTGCCAATGGTACAAGCAGCAAAGGAAAAGTTGTTATTGTTGGGTATGAGCAATGAGCAACTGTTGCAGGTGTTAAAAACCAAGAAACCATCTCTCACTATTTCCGTATTCAGCAATTACAGCGGACATATCCATGAAACAGGAGCAGGCAACACTATGAATGAAAGCATTAGTATGAAAGATATTTCATTAATAACCGAAGAACTTCCATTGAAGGAAGGGATGTATTTACAAAAGGGGCAGTCAATATTCACCGTTTACAATCCGGTGAAAGCTTGGGCCGTCCTTAATATATATGCAGAGAATCAGGCATTGGTGAAGTTGGGAAACCCTGTTGAAATAATTCCGGAGACATCACCAGATAAAATCATCAACGGCAGTGTTGATTTTATTGAGCCGTTTTACCGGAAAGAAAGTAAAACACTTACAGTAAGGGTTTATTTCAATAATGCTGCTCTTAAAATTCCAATCGGCAGTCAGGTAAAAGCTATCATTTCCGGCAATGTAAAAGATCCCGACTGGCTGCCAGTAGAATCCGTATTATCACTTGGTATGGATAAAGTGGTTTTTCTTAAATCATATGGAGGATTAAGGGCAAAAAAGATAAATACAAGCATTACTTATAAAGGAAAGATTCAGGTTATCGGCGGATTAGCAACACAGGATTCCCTTGCAGTAAATGCACAATATTTAATGGATAGCGAAAGCTTCATAAAAATAAACAGATGATTATGAAATACGTTATGGCACTGGCCGCTTCTCTCATACTCTTTGCTTCCTGTGGGCAAAAGAAAAAAATAACTGTTGCCTCAGATATATTTTACACCTGTTCTATGCACCCACAGGTTATTCAGAACAAACCTGGCAATTGTCCGATATGCGGGATGCAATTAATACAGGTGAATAACAGTATGACTGTGAAAGCAGACGAAATAAATCTGAGCAATGAGCAAATTGAATTGGGTAATATTCACGCCGATACTATCGGCAAAAGTTCCATTGGCGACCGGCTTGTATTAACAGCTACACTGAATTTTGACCAGATGAAGGCCACATCAGTCAGTTCAAGAGTTATGGGGAGGGTGGAAAAATTATATTATAAGAATATGGGTGACTTTGTAAAAAAGGGGTCTCCGCTATTTGATTTATACAGCGAGGAATTAAATAATGCAAAACAGGAATACTTACTGGCTCTTGATAAAAGTAAAACATTCGCCTCCGGAACTGTGATTGATTTTGACCAATTAATCCAAAGCTCCAGAAATAAACTCCTATTATGGGGATTGAACGAACAACAAGTCAATGAGCTTGCCAAAAATGGTAAAGTCAGTCCTGTCACAACCTTTTACAGTTCTGCCAGCGGATATATTACACAAATGGATATTCGTGAAGGCGATTATGTTATGGAAGGAGGCACTATTGTCAAACTCGCCGATTTATCTACACTTTGGGCAGAAGCACAGGTTTACACTTCGCAGATGACAAGTATTAATGCAAGCAGTATTGCCACAGTTCAGCTACCCGATTTTGAAAACAAGGAAATTGCGGGAAAGATTGATTTCGTTAATCCCGAAATAAATCCCGATACCAGGATAAATCTGATCAGAGTGTCTATACCCAATACCGGAAACCAGCTAAAACCGGGAATGCCGGCTTATGTAGTACTAAAAAGTCCGGCACAGCAAACCCTGACACTACCTATTGATGCGGTAATACGGGACGGTAAAGGCGCAACAGTATGGGTACAAACAGGGAGAAATTCCTTTAAGAATATAATGGTAGAGACCGGGCTTGAAAGTGATGACCGGATAGCAATTAGATCGGGGTTGAAAGAAGGTGATATAGTTGTAACCAGTGGTGTTTATCTTTTGCAAAGTGAGTTCATTTTTAAGAAGGGGGCTAATCCAATGTCAGGCCATGATATGAAAAATATGTAAACACTGTTTTATGAAATCAATTAAAAGAACTGAAATCTATAAAGCACCTGCTGATAAAGTTTTTAAGTGCCTTGATGACCTGAGTGTTACTTGGATGCACATGACCGAATCATCTGGAATGATGATGGGAAGTAAACTTAACCTAGAATTTATTTCAACTCAGCATAAAGGCCTCCGTTCTAAATACCGTTGGACAGGCCAAATGATGGGAATTAAAATAGATTTTACGGTTGAAGTAACGAAATGGTTAGAAGGTGTAGAAAAAATTTGGGAGACTGCTGGCATTGCAAGGATGATTACTTATTCATGGTACAGGATGCATCTAATCGTTGTTAGAAAAGGTAATATGTCAGAAGCAACATTATTAATTACCTATAGAAGAGCTAATACCTGGTTTGGCAAAATAATTTCCTTTCTATTCGCAAATTGGTATTGTAACTGGTGTTTAAAAAACATGCTGCTCGACAGCAAACGCAAAGTTGTAATTGAAAAAGAAAAAATACCAGCATTTAATAATGTTGGCCATCCATGTCGACAAAAAGGTGGGCTGTAATTATTGGTGATAAACGTTATTATAAGTCATATATCGCTCAAATTAAGATTCAATGAACCCAAACCTATCCCAAATCATTCAGCAATATAAAGACGACCAGCAATCGGTTTATAATACTTGGTTTATAGACAACGAGGAAAGGTTGAAAGCGTTTCGCTCTATCCGGCGTGGCGTTATGCAGGTAATAGATGACATAAAATCGAAAAGATTTACAAATGATTTCAAAGGTTCTTCGCTTGAGTTTGTACTTACCTGCATAATAGAACAAAAACAGGTATTTGAAGGAGCATCCCATCCATTTTACTGGAAGCCTAAACTCAGGATACCTGATATATATGAGAACGAAAACAACAAGCAGGCTTTCGGACAGTTTTTAGAAAATTGTTTGAATGCAAAGTCAGAAGAACAAATTATTAAAGAAATTATCAGACTGGATAGTTTAAAAATAAAAGGGCTTGGGCCTGCAGTCGCAAGCATTTTGTATTTTCTTCATCCTACCATCATTCCCCCATTTAACACCGCTATTATCAATGGATTCAATTTTCTATTTAAGGATAAGAAAAAGTTGGGAAGCTGGAGTGAGTATTTAAAACTGAGAGAGGTTTTAGTTGATACAAACAGCCAACAGCGCTCACAACTATCTTCCGATTTAGGAGCAATAGCGGGTTTGCTTTTTGAAATCGGAACACAAAAATTGATATTAGGTTCAGATGTGTATTTGTCAGAAGCAGAAAGAAAAAAGCTTGAAAAATTAATAGAGAAACGTCAGGAAAGTGTTCAACAGGAAAAGGAAGAAGAAAATCTGCATACGGAGATGCAATATCATTTATTGAAGATAGGTATTGCATTGGGCTATGATGTGATTGCTGCTTCTAACGACAGGTCAAAATCACACTGTGGTAACAGCTTTTCATTCATGAGCCTGCAACAATTCCCCGATATTCAATTAGAAAAAGACACCTTAAATACAGTAAAGCTGATAGATGTCCTTTGGTTTCAAAAAGGAACCAATAACGTAATTGCTGCTTTTGAAGTGGAAAAAAGCACCAGCATCTATTCAGGAATTTTAAGATTGACCGACCTCAGTTATACCATAGCTGATGGCGATGAAGTATTTTATCTTATTGTGCCTGATAAGAGAGAAAAAGATGTTTGCCTTCAACTTTCCCGTCCTGCAATTAAACAAAACAATGTAGTTATTAAATACATCCTGTTTTCTGAATTACGCAGCCATTGTGATGCGTTGTGCAAGTTTGGAGATAGTCATCATATTATGGAAAAAATTGCCAAAGCCGCCCGTTAAGGGTATTTTTCTAACCACTATTGCCCATCATCCCTTTGAATTTCCAACTATTCAGGCATAAATCCTTTTGGCATGCTTTTAAGACTCGTTACATGTCTTCTCTGTTAACGAATTAAAGTCATTAAAATGAAATCAATATTATTTTTTTTAGGTATTTCAGTTTTATTGGCAGTTTGCTCTTGCAGTAAAGATGATAAGGGTGTTCAACTACAGAACCATGATGAGAATAGAATGATGGATTCAATGCATGCTATGATGTCAAGAATGGATTCCGTTCAAAAAACAAATGACCCGGAAATTGATTTCGCCACAATGATGATTATACACCATGAAGGTGCTATTGGCATGGCTAACCTTGAACTTCAATCTGGAAATAATGACAGCCTGAAACACATAGCGCAAAAAATAATTACAGAACAACAATCAGAAATTGAGCAGTTAAAGAACGAACTTATTGGCTTGACAGTAGATAACAACGACCCTGCCTTTTCTATGGAACAAATGAACAACATGATGAAATCTGGCAAAGACGCTGATATACAAATAATAACAGGAGATATTGATAATGATTTCGCTACCCTAATGATAGTTCACCACCAGGGTGCTATTGATAATGCATCGGCCTATTTGCACCATGGAAATAGCCCAATGCTCAAAACTATGGCTACTAATACAGTAACTTCTCAAACAAAAGAAATCGGTGAATTGGCCGATTGGCTTAAGGCTAACAAAAGATGAAACAGCAATTAAGTATAACAATTAAACGAAATTTTATAATACTAAATACCCAAAGCAACCTAATTTTGTCGAACAGATTTAAAAAAAATCGTAAGTTTGAATATCAATGTTTAATATAAAGACCATACAAATAAAAGCGACCTTCCTGTTGGTTGTGTTTGCTTTTAATATGGTTGTTGGTTTCGCTTGCGGAATTGGCATTGATATGGGCTTTAATACTGTTGAGACTCATGCCCAACATAAATACAAAATTCATGTGCATGCAGATGGGAAAAAGCATGAGCATAAAGCAACTCATAGTCATTCAAAACACCACCATGAAAAGAAATCGCATGATGAAAAAGAAGGCGGTTGCTGCAGTGACGGTGTTGTAAAAATCGCTCAGGCGGATAAGGCTATTGTCCATACAGAAACTGTAAGTCATCCTATTTTTTTTACTGACTTTATTGCAGCTTATTACCATTATAATATATTCTACGAGTCGCAAATAACTGAACCTAGCAAATACTTTGTTAGGGGCCATCATCCTCCTATACAAGACATTCGTATAGCAATCCAGAGTTTCCAGATTTGATTTATTGTATAAATAGTATGCATTGGCTTTGCCGTGCCTAAACCAAATTATTTATACATTAATCAAGAAAAATGAAACGTTTATTTTTATTGGCTGTAATCACAGCAACAATATTTGCACAAAAGAGTCTTGCGCAGGATAATATATCCTTAGCATCAAATCAATTATTAAACTCCTATTATCAACTAAAAGATAATTTAGTAAAAAGCAATCCCACAGCTGCTGCAGCAAGTGCTGGCGAATTGATAAAAGCCATCAATGCTGGGGAGAAAGAGTGGCTTAACGAT
>CAYVLT010000181.1:0-9064 GCA_964452405.1 uncultured Ferruginibacter sp. | reverse complement strand
CGACCAGGAAAAATTCCTGAAAAGAACACAGGAACTCGGCGCTATCTGGAATGGTACCACCGGTGAAGAGCGGGTAAATTATTTTTTCACTTTTGACAAAGATAGCCTGGATGCGGGCCTGCGTTTCATGAACGCCGCCATCCGTTTTCCGATATACCGCACCGAAGACATGCAGAAAGAAAGACCCGTGGTGGATGGCGAGTTTCAAAGGGCGGAAAGTGATCCTGGCTTCCAGGTATGGTATGAGTGCCAGAAAAAATTGTGGGGCGACCTGGTGACAAGAAAAAATCCTATCGGTGATCACAACATCATCAACACGGCAACACCTGAAAAAATGATGGTGATCAAGAACAAATATTATTTTCCCAACAACTCCTTACTGGTGGTTTGTGGTGATGTGAACCATGAACAGGCTTTCAGCAATGCAGAAAAAATATTCGGCGATTGGGAGAACAGTGGTTTCGATCCGCATGTAAAATACCCGGTGCCTGAGTTTGCACCGCTGGAATCCACAAAGTATTTTGTAAAGGAGTCGTCGATCGCACAGACTCCCTACATGCTTTTTTTCTGGCACGGTCCTGATACACGGCATGATTCAGCCGGTACCGTGGTGGCTGATGTGTTTTCCACCATCCTTGGCCTGAATTCCTCTAAATGGCAGCAGGCGCTCGTAGATAAGGGCCTGGCCACTTATGCCGGCGTTAGTTATCAAACATTGAAGCATGTGGGACCCGTCAATATTTACGTGGTGCCCAACCCGGGAAAGTTGAAGGAATGTTATGATGAGATCATGCACCAGTTGAGCATGTGGGGCAATGCAGATTATTTTACGGATGAACAACTGGAAACAGCCAAGCAGGTATTGAAAAGAAATTTTATCAGGCAAAATGAAAAGCCTTCTTCACTGGCCAGCCAGCTCACCTATGCCTGGTGCAGTACTTCGTTTGAATATTATCTTGATTATACTGATAACTGTCAAAAAGTAACCAGGGAGGATATCAAACAATATGTGGACCGGTACATCACGGGCAAAAACTATGTTGCCGGTATGATCATCAACGAGGAGATGAACAAGGAGTACAAACCGGCCGATTTTTTCAAACCAAACAATTAACTTTTAATACTTACAAATATGAAAAAGTTTTTTTCAGCAGGATATTGGCTGGCGGCCGTGCTTTTGTTGAGTACTGCCACTGCTTTCGCTCAAAAGGGAGACGCTTATGAAATGACAATAAGCGGTGTAAAAGTGATCGTGCAGCCGGGTGGCAACGAAATCGTGGATATTCAAACCGTGATCAAAGGCGGTGTACAGAATTACAGCGTTGCCAAACAAGGCATTGAAAGTCTTGCCTTCACCGCACTTACAGAATGCGGCACCACCAACGACAGTAAAAATTCATTTAAGGATAAGCTGGATAAAGTAAGCGCACGGGTGTATGGAAATGCCGGGGCAGATTTTTCCACGATCAGCATGAACTGTATTAAAAGTGATTTTGATGCAGTATGGCCGCTGTACGCCGATGCCATTGCACGCCCTGCTTTTGATGAGAAGGAATTTGACCGAATTAAACAGGATGCGGTGAACAGCCTGCGGGCACAGGAATCGCAACCCGACTACTCCATCGATAATATGGCGAAAGGAATTGCATTTGCAGGAAAAGACAATGCAAAAAGGCCTGAGGGCACCGTGGAAACTGTATCTGCATTAAGCGCAGCCGAAACGGAAGCTTATTATAAATCTATCCTCACCAAATCAAGAATGGTGATCGTGGTGGTGGGAGAGTTTGATAAGGAAGTGTTGAAACAACATATCGAAGCGATGTTGGCCAATATACCCCAAGGCACTGCGTTCAATCTGAAAAAAGAAACAATCGCGCCGGTGAAGAACAGTTTTAAAGCAGAGAAAAAGGAACTGGCCACCAATTATATCCAGGGCATCACCAGTGCCCCTGCACCAGGTACGGCTGAATACAATGCCTTTGTGCTGGCCATGCGGATTTTTTCGCAACGGCATTTTCTTGAAGTGAGAACGAAAAACGGTTTGAGCTATGCGCCGGGCAGTTGGTTTGATGGAGGTGCTTCGCCTTCTGCTAATATCAGCGTGTCAACTACGGAGCCTGATAAATACATTGCAGTGGTAAAAGCTTTGATTGCAAAAACCAAAAAAGAAGGTTTTACTGCCGATGAGTTGCGGAATATAAAAACGCAGTACCTCACCGGTTTCTTTTACCGGCAGGAAACCAACAGCGCACAGGCTGCTTCACTTGCAGCCAATGAAGTGCTGCACAACAACTGGCGACGAGCACTTACCATGAGTGATGACATGAAAAAAGTTTCGCTGCAGGAACTAAACGCTGCATTCAATAAATACATCAGCAATATTGTATGGGCATACCAGGGTGATCCTGCAAAAGCCTCCCCGGCTTTATTCACAGGCACTCCAGCCAAAAAGCTGCCGCCATCAAAATTGCAGCCGAAGAAAAAAGATTAAGACTGCAGTCTCCAAAGAAGGTGATCACTACCAGGAAATCCGGCCGGTTTTAACATCCGGCCGGATTTTGTTTAACCTCATGTGTCAGGAATTTATTTCCTGTAAAGCAGCGTCGATAGAAGGATATAAAAAAGTAAACCCCGTGCGTTTGATCTTTTCACAATTTACCGTACAGCTTTTTAGCACTTCAATGCTGCTTTCTCCCATTACCATTTTCAATACAAAGGCAGGCACATGCACGGGAATGAAAAAATTTCCTTTTACAATCCTTGCCAGTTGAAGGGTGAGTTGTTTGTTACTTACAGGGGCAGGCGCCACTGCATTGTAGGCGCCCTGCAGTTGCTTATTTTGAATGGCAGTAAGGTAAATGCGGCAAAGGTCATCGATGTGAATCCAGCTCACCACCTGTTTGCCGTTGCCTAAAATCGCGGCCACGCCTATCCGCAGTGGTTTTTTAAACTCAGCCAGTGCACCGCCTGCATTACTCAGCACGATGCCGGTGCGTATCTTAACCACTCTCTTACCGAGGGCTGTGGCAGGGTCCACACTTTCTTCCCACCGTTTGCAGGTGGTTCCCAAAAAATCCCGGGCACCGGGAGCAGTTTCTTCAAAACCTGCTGCAGGTGTTGTGTCACTATCGGGGCCATACCAACCAATGGCAGATGCGCTCACCACTGTCTGCACCTTGTTTTCCTCTTGCCGCAGCGCATCAATGATGAGTGCGCTGCTTTGGGTGCGGCTTTCCAGTATCTCTTTTTTATAGGAATCATTCCAGCGTTTGTCAACCACTCCTGCCCCGGCAAGATGTACGATGTGATCGGCTTTTTGAATTGCCGTTCTGTCAATACTGCCTTTTTTAACATCCCACAAAGCATACCCGATGTTTGGTTGCGAGCCGGTGTTGCCGGGCAAGTGCCTTGTGAGAATGATCACCTGGTATCCTTTATCTGCCAGCATGGTGGAAAGCGTTGTGCCAACAAGACCGGTGCCACCCGTAATAAGTATTGTCTCCATATTTTATCGTCGGTTTAACTAAATGTACAGCAAATTTGAAGCAGCAAAAATTTTGTTCAATATTTTGTTACCCCCTGTGTAAACTACAACCAACAGGCATCTGGTTTGTTGTAAATTGCGTATAGGCTATTATGCTTATTTTTATCATTTAAAAAATTCCTGCAGTATGAATTGCCGTGTGATATTTATGTATGTATTGTTGTTGCTGCCGGTTGCCATGCAGGGCCAGCAGGTATTTTTTTCCGAGCCCTACCGTGAAGATGGGCAGGAAGTGAATTTCGATATCCTGGGAAAGATGAATGGCAACATTCTGATTTTTAAAAATGTACGCTGGCATTATGCATTGAATATATACGGCGACAGCATGCAACTGAAAGACAAAGTGGATTTTGATTTTTTGCCAGGCAAAACCTTTAACGTGGATTGCATCGCCTACCCGGATTATTTTTTCATGATCTACCAGTACCAGAAAAAAGGAGTTCTTTATTGCATGGGGGTTAAAATGGATGTGTCTGGAAAGCAACTGGGCGATCCCGTTACCCTCGATACGACTCATATCGGTTCCATGGGTGATAATAAAATTTATGCCACCATCAGCAGCGAGGATAAAAAGAAGATCATGGTGTTTAAGATGCAGGTGAAAAACGACCAGGCCAATTTTGTAACCCGGCTGTACGACGATCAACTGCAACTGATTCATAAGAGCAGGTTGAGCATGCCTTATGATGAGCGACACAATTCATTCGGGGATTTTTTTGTTGACAATGAGGGAAATCTTGTGTTCACCAATTCTGAAAGAAGAACCATAAGGGAAAATGTTTCCTCCTTCTCCATCATCACCAAGGCGCCCGCTACCGATAGTTTTGTGGCACGGACTGTTTCGCTGAACGACAGCTATATCGATGAGTTGAAAATGAAGATTGATAACGTAAATAAAAATTACATTCTCAATTCATTCTATTACAAGGAACGAAGCGGTAATATCGAAGGTATCTACACTTATATTTTTGATGCTGGTGCTGACAGTTGCGCAGCGAAAGTATTTACCCAGTTTGATGATGAACTGAAAAGCCTCGCCAAATCATCAGGCAGTAATAAAACTGCTTTCAACGATTTTTTCATCCGCAATATCATTCTTAAACGCGACGGCAGCTTTGTATTAACGGCCGAAGATTTTTCGAGCCAGTCAAGCGGTATCAATAACTGGAACCGATATGATTATTTATACGGATCGCCGTTTTATAATCCATACAGCTATTACTATTATAACCCTTCCTATTATGGATACTACCGGCCCTTCAGCAGTTTTGGCAACCAGGGAACCCGTTATTATTACGATAATATCCTTGTATTGAATATTTCAAAAAACGGTGTTCCCGAATGGACCAACCTCATCCACAAGCAGCAATACACAGACGACAACGACAATTATCTTTCGTTCAACATCTTTGTTACCTCAGGTGAAATACATTTCCTGTTCAATGATATTACAAAACGCGATAAACTTTTATCTGACAATATCATTACCAATGATGGTTCCACCAAGAGAAGTCCTACCATCCGCACGTACGAAAAAGGCTTCGAGTTTATGCCGCGTTTCGCCAGGCAGGTCGCTGCCCGGCAGGTGATCATCCCCAGTACTTACCGCGGACAGATATGCTTTGCCAAAGTGGACTTTTAATTGTGGCACGGGTGAAGGTCAGCTAGCCCTTACGACGGAAGCCACTGCGGGAAACTTTTTTTTTCCAACCAATTATTGCTCATTTTTGCAGCAATCAAAAACGGGACATACTTGTGACAGGCACTTTTAAAGCCAACAATCCGGTTAATACTTTTTTGCTGCTCGTGTACGGCGTACTGCTCAAGTTGCCGATGTTCCTGCATCCCGTGAAACCGGTTGCCCAGCAAACCGATGGTTTTCTTTACAAACTGCTGCTCAACCAGCTTGCTCCGGCAGGGGCGAAGGTGCCGGTGATTTACCCGTTGATCGCCTTCCTGCTGCTGTATATTCAGGCCATTACTTTTAACCAGCTGGCCACCGGGCAAAAGCTGATGCAAAAGCCCAATTATTTAACAGGTATGGCGTACCTGCTCATTACTTCATTGTTCAAGGAGTGGAACATGCTTTCGGCCCCGCTCATCGTAAGTGCCATGTTGGTGTGGGTGTGGGCAAAGATGAGTTCGCTCAACCAGGCCCGTAACCCCATGGGTACACTTTTTAATATCGGCATCGGCATTGGTATATCCACTTTCTTTTATTTTCCTTCTATTGCCTTTTCGGCACTCATCATTTTCGGTTTGATTGTGATCAGGCCGTTCAAATTATCCGAATGGCTTATCTCCCTGCTGGGGATCATCACGCCTTATTATTTTTTACTCAGCTATGTTTTTTTAACCGATAACTGGAAGGGATACCGTTTCCCGGGGGTGAGCATCACACTGCCCAAGTTTATCGACAATGCATGGGGCCTGGCAGCCATTATCATCGTATCACTTACCACAGCGATCGGGCTCGTGTACATTCAGAAGAATTTTTTGCGGCAACTGGTGCAAACCAGGAAAAGCTGGAACCTGGTATTCCTTTATTTTGTGGTGGCCCTTTTCATTCCTTTTATCAATGCCACACACAGTTTTGAATACTGGATACTGTGTTCTGTGCCTTTATCGGCTTTTGCCGGCGCCGCTTTCTTTTATCCACGCATCAGCTGGTTTCCACGCCTGCTGCATTGGATGATGGTGTTTTTTATCATTGCCATCAGTTACTTCGTAAGAAACTGAGGTGGTATCTGTATTTTTGCGGGCAGTAACAGGTTTTTGAAAGGTTTTGATACCGGCCACGTCTAACCGGTAACACATCCATTGATCAAATAAAATTTACAATATGAAATTTGGTGTAGTGGTTTTTCCTGGCAGCAACTGCGACCGGGATATGATCGAAGCTTTGCGAAACGATCTTAAGCAGGAAGTGATTGAACTCTGGCACAAAGATGAGGACCTTAGCATGTTCAGCACTGATGATTGTATTGTATTGCCGGGCGGCTTCAGTTATGGCGATTACCTGCGCTGCGGTGCCATCGCCCGTTTCAGCCCGATGATGAACAGCGTGATTAACTTTGCAAAGAAAGGCGGAAAGGTGCTGGGTGTTTGCAATGGCTTCCAGATTCTTTGCGAAAGTGGCCTGCTGCCCGGGGTATTGTTACGCAACGAAAACCAGCAGTTTGTTTGTAAAAATGTATTTATCAGGGAAGCGGCGGCAGAAGGCAGTACACCGTTGAAGATACCGGTGGCACATGGTGAAGGACGTTTTTTTGCCGATGAGGAAACACTGGAAGCACTGGAAATGCACCGCCAGGTCATTTACCGGTATTGCGATGAGGGCGGCAATATCACCCATGCCAGCAACCCCAACGGAGCCACCCACAATATTGCGGGTATCTGCAACCGGGAGCGGAATGTTTTTGGTATGATGCCCCATCCTGAAAGGGCCTGCAGTGAAACATTGAACAATGTAGATGGGGTTAAAGTTTTCTGCCACCTCTTTCAGCTAAACTAATGTTAAAAACCGGTTGTGTAACTTATATAACATTTACACCCACCGGCACGTTGTAACTTTACCGAAAATCATCCCGCAATATGAAAGGAATTTTGTACGCATTTATTTTTTTATTTGCTTCAGCTACAGTGTCGGCGCAAATGACCGACCCCGTTCAGTGGACGTACACGGCCAAAAAAATCGCCGATAAAACATATGAGATCCATTTAACCGCCACCATTCAACCCAGTTGGCATTTGTATTCCCAAAATCAACCGGCAGATGCCATCGCGGAGCCTACCACCATCAGCTTCAATAAAAATCCATTAGCCATTTATGATGGTAAAATAAAGGAAGTGGGTAAGATGCAGTTGTTTAAAGATGAGAAGCTGAAAATTTCCGCCAATCAATATTCAGGTAAAGTTGATTTTGTTCAACTGGTAAAACTAAAGGCCAATGTAAAAACCAGTGTGGTTGGAACGCTTGAATATCAAACCTGCGATGATAAAAAATGCCTTCCTCCAAAGAAAGTCGATTTCAGCGTGGCATTACAATAAGCACATCATTCAGCGGGTTCTCACAACAAGAACCCTTTTTTATGTAATGGCGGCCAGGTTGGGAAAGATTTTCGTCGTGATGAGTTGGGTAGTCCCGTTCCTGCATACCGCTTCGATCTTTAATTTATAAAAATGAAAACCAGCTACCTCCTTTCTCTTTTTCTTTGCCTGCATTTTTTTGCAGCGGCACAGGATGTTGCCAACAGCCCGGCGTTTAAATGGGATGTGAGTTCCAAAAAAATATCAGGTAAAACCTACGAACTCCGTTTTTCCACTACCGGCGTTAACGGTACAGAGTTGTATGCCCCTTCGCAAAACTTTGATGGATCACCTTCTGCTGAGCTGAAATTTAGCGACAGCAGTATAACGATCGATAGTTTTGTATCCACCGGCAACAGCAAAAAGATCAATGTGGCTATTTTCAACAATGAGCCATTTGCTGTTACAACAGGCCCTGCCAACTGGAAAGCGGTGATTAGTTTTAAAGATAAAGTACCGGCACAGTTGCTGGGAAAGCTGTCAGTGTTTTACAATAAGGGCGCAGATTTTATGCCTGATATTCCTTTTGCCTTCAGCACGAACATGGAGGGCGGCGTTTCTTCGGGCATCAACATCAAGCTGGCATCATTGGATATTAAACACCCGGTTAATAATTGCGGCGACGACGGTACACAGAGCAAAAGTTTGGTATCCATTTTCTTTCTCGGGTTGCTGGGTGGTTTAATTGCATTGCTTACGCCCTGCGTGTTTCCCATGATACCGGTTACGGTTACCTTTTTTACAAAGAAGTCCACTAACAGGAGCAAGGCTGTGAGCAACGCACTTTTTTACGGCTTCTCCATTTTCCTCATTTACATTGCCATCACCATCCCGTTTCATGTGGCCAGCAAAACCATCAGCCCGGAGATATTCAATAATATCTCTACAAATGTTTGGTTGAACCTGTTATTCTTTGCGGTGTTTGTGGTGTTTGCCCTTTCGTTTTTTGGTTTGTTTGAAATTGTGTTGCCCGCCTCAATGGCCAACAGCGCCGATTCAAAATCCGGGCTCGGCAATATCACCGGTATATTTTTTATGGCCACTACTTTGGCGATCGTATCATTTTCATGTACAGGTCCCTTATTGGGAACTTTGTTGGCCAACGTGGCGGACGAAGGCCCCTGGCCGCTGACAGTGGGAGCTGCTGGTTTTGGTTTGGCGCTGGGCCTGCCTTTCGCATTATTTGCCATGTTTCCCAACTGGCTGCATTCATTACCCAAATCAGGCGGATGGATGACGGATGTAAAAGTAGTGCTGGGTTTTGTAGAGCTGGCACTGGCGGTGAAATTTTTAGCCAATGCCGACAACGTGGAGCAATGGGGCCTGTTGAAAAGAGAGATATTTATTGCTGCCTGGATCGTCATCGGTGTGTGCATAGTGTTGTACCTGCTGGGCTGGCTGCCCATCGGTCAGCGTACACCGGTTACACAA
>CAYVLT010000180.1:0-9153 GCA_964452405.1 uncultured Ferruginibacter sp. | reverse complement strand
GCACCTGTTCACCCATAGCTTTAATTTTTCCATCCTTATCCACGGTAATACCCGGTAACTTTTTTAACAGCTCCTCCACGTTCGCATTAGGTCCCACTTTAAAACTGTCGGCCGTGTACGAAACAGTATCTCCTTTTATCTTGATGGCCCCCCCGTTGCGGATGATCACTTCCTGCAGCAACTGGGATTTTGGAATGAGTTTCACATTGTGCAGGTTCAGCCCGGCATCCGGCAGGTTGATATCATACATTACATCACCATACACAGGATGGGTAACCATAAAAACATAGGGTCCCTGCGGCATGCCCTGTAAGGTAAAATCACCGTCTTTGCCTGAGCGGGTGAACTTAATGAGGATGGAATCCACAGGTTTCAGCACGGCTACCACAGCATTGGAAACAGCTTTGTGATTGGTACTGTCATAGATCTTTCCGGAGATCGTTTGTGCCTGGGCACGGGAAAAAAATAACAAAAAAAGGATGGTACAGCTGGCTAAACTTTTCATGTACAGTTATTTGGTTAGGATCGATAAAGAGTTGGTAAATAAGCTCAAATAATTCTTTTTCACAAGAACAGTATGCTTAAATTTACGTTAAAACAAAGATTGGCTTTTATCTGTCAATCAACAAAGTATTTACACCAATGGCGATTGCAAAAAAACAAACGGTAAAAGAGCCGGTTAAAAAGGAACAGTCTGCTGCCGGCATTGCAGCAAAAAAAACGCTCACCAAAAAACACACTGCCATGAAAGAAGATATCAGCGGGAATTCCCAAAAAAGATACGAGGATATTCATTTTGTAGACAGCACCCAACCTGTTTGGAATTATTCCCTGTTAACGGATGAGGTTATACGCAATTATCAAAATGGAACTTTGTATGACGCCTACCGCTATTTCGGAAGTCATGCTGAAAAAGTGCTGGGAACAGCGGGATACTATTTTGCAGTGTGGGCGCCTAATGCAACCGCGGTATCGGTGGTGGGTAATTTCAACGGCTGGAAAAAAAATGAATACCCATTGTATGTAAGGCTCGATAATTCCGGCATCTGGGAAGGCTTTATACCCAACTTTCCAAAAGGCGAAGTGTACAAATACCATATTAAGGGATACAAGGGATTAGAAATGGATAAAGGTGATCCCTTTGCCAATTTCTGGGAGAAACGCCCACAAACCGCATCCATCACCTGGCAATTGGAATACAACTGGAAGGATGCTGCGTGGATGAAGTCACGGAAAAAACACAATGCACTCTCTGCACCGTGGAGTGTATATGAAGTGCATCTCGCTAGCTGGATGCGTCCCGATAAAAATGATGAAGAAACGTACAACAGTTACCAGCAGATCACAGAACGACTGGTGCCGTATGTAACCGAAATGGGCTTCACCCATGTGGAGCTGATGCCGGTGATGGAACATCCTTATGATGGAAGCTGGGGTTACCAGGGTACCGGTTATTTTGCACCCACATCAAGGTTTGGGCCACCGGAAGACTTTATGGCGATGATTGACGCATTTCATGCCGCTGGTATCGGTGTGATACTGGATTGGGTGCCTTCACATTTTCCTTATGATGCACATGGATTGTTCATGTTCGATGGTACCCACACATACGAATACGCGGATATGCGTAAGGGTTATCATCCTGATTGGAACAGTTATATCTTTAACTACAGCAGGGGAGAAGTAAAGTCTTTTTTGGTGAGCGGGGCCAGGTTTTGGTTCGATAAATTTCATATCGACGGCATCCGGGTGGATGCGGTGAGTTCGATCCTGCGGCTCGACTATTCAAGAAACGAAGGACAGTGGGAGCCAAACGAGCATGGAGGCAATGGCAACCTGGAAGCCATCGCATTTATCAAAGACCTGAACGAAACCTTGTACCGCGATTTCCCGGATATTCAAACCATTGCCGAGGAAGCCACCGACTGGCCCAAAGTGAGCCGCCCAACTTTTGAAGGAGGCCTGGGATTTGGAATGAAATGGATGATGGGGTGGATGCACGATACCCTCGACTATTTTAAGTTCGATCCCATTTACCGCCAACACCACCAAAACAAGTTTACGTTTAGCATGATGTATTATTATGATGAAAACTTCATGCTGCCCCTCAGCCATGATGAAGTGGTGCACGGTAAAAGCCCGATGATATACAAAATGCCCGGTGATGAATGGCAGAAATTCGCCAACCTCAGGTTGCTGTACAGCTATATGTTCACCCACCCGGGTGGAAAATTATTGTTCATGGGTAACGAGTTCGGGCAAACCAGTGAATGGAATTACAAAAGCGAGTTACCCTGGGACCTGTTGCAGTATGAACCACACAAAAAAATGCAGGCCTGTGTAAAAGCCCTGAACCAACTGTATACAACCGAGCCGGCATTGTTTGAAAAGCAGTTTGAGGTTGGTGGGTTTGAATGGATCGATCTTAGTCACCGGGCAGAAGGCGTGATGAGCTACCGGAGGAAGGGTAAAAACAAAAAAGATGATATACTGGTTGTTTTGAATACGACGCCGGTGGTACGCCACGACTGGAAAATTGAAATATACGGCAAATCAGGCTGGAAGGAGATTTTTAACAGCGATGCGGTTGATTTTTATGGCTCCGGCAATGTTTTTAACCCTTCTCCTGAAGTGAAAGTACTCGACAAAAAATCAGGGCTTTATGAAATAAACTGCCACCTTCCGGCGTTATCAGCCTTGATATTCCGGTAGGTTTTCTAAAATCTGGAATAATATTTGCCTAAATCCCGTACCATGAAACGTAACCCCCTGATGCTGGCCATTGGCCTTCTTGCGTTCAGTCATGCCTCTGCGCAACTGACTGACAGCTCCGAATTCTATTTTCAGAAAGGAATTGAAGAAAAATCTGCCAAACGTTTTTTGGTGGCTTCTAATTATTTCGACAAAGCGATCCAGTTTGATGGCCGTAAAAAAGAAGCTTACATTGAAAGCGGCTATGTGAACATGGAAATGCGCAAAACCGACAAAGCCATGATGCAGTTCAACAAAGTGCTTGAACTGGACCCCGGTAACAATGTGGCACAGAAAGAGTTGATGGAAATGTACTACAGCTACCGCATGTTTTCCAAAGCCAGGGAAATGGCTGTAAAATGCAGCAGTTGTAGCAACGCAGAAAAGATAAAAGCCATGTGTGCTTACAATGACGAGGATTATGGTGCAGCAGTAAAAGGGCTTACGCATTACCTCGCAAAAAATCCAACAGACGCTGATGCCACCTACACGTTAGCAAGAAGCTTTTTGGACATGGAAGATTACAGGAACGCAATTCCGTATTATAACAAAGCGATTGTATTGAATGGTGAAAAAAACACCTGGATGTATGAACTGGGCCTCCTGTACTACAGCCAGGAAGATTTTAAGAACGCCGTGGTATTTTTCAATAAGGCAGCCGAAAAAGGGTACCCGCAAAAAAGTGATTTTGTAGAAAACCTCGGCTATGCATACATGTTTTCCGGCCAGACAGACCAGGGCGAAAAATTATTGCTCGACCTTTTGCAAAAGAAGCCAAACAACAAAGACCTGCTCCGCGATATGGCAGAAGCATTCTATAATAGCAAGATGTACCAAAAATCATTGAACTATTGCGAACAGTTGATGCGGCTGGATGCCAATGATGGAAAAGCCTTGTACCAGGCTGGTTTATGCTTTCAAAAGATGGGACAGAAGGACAAGGGCCAGGGCATGTGCGACAAAGCGATCGAAATGGATCCTTCGCTGAATGGCCTACGCCAGAAACAAATGACGATGGGATTATAACACCATTTTGAATATATCATTCAATACCCCGGATCACCCGGGGTATTTTTTTAGCATGATTTATCAAAGATTCGTTTTGTCAATGATGTACATTGGCCGGCCCTTGCTTTGCATAAATAACTTTCCGAGGTACAGGCCGATGATCCCGAGAATGATCAGTTGAAGTCCGCCTAAAAAAGTAACGGTTACAATCAGCGAGGCCCAGCCGGATACCACGTGGCCGGCCCAATAACTGTATACCGCATAGGGAACATACAGAAGTGAGAGCAAAGAAAATACAAACCCGATATAAATGGCGAGGTACAGGGGCTTGGTGCTGAACGAGGTAATGCCCTGCAATGCCAGCAGCATCATCTTTTTATACGAGTATTTGGTATGCCCGGAATACCGCTCCGCCGGTTGATAACTGAGCGAAATTTGCCTGAATCCCATCCATTTCACCAGCCCTCTTAAAAAAACATCCTGTTCTTTGATCAGTTTCAGTTGGTTCACCACTTTGGCATCCAGCAACCTGAAGTCGGCACTGCCATTTTCAAGCTCTATATCGCTGAGCCGGTTTAAGATTCGGTAAAAAAGTTGGGAACTGATCTTTTTTGTCCAGGGAAGTTGCTGCTGTTCCCGCCTGATCGAATACACAACATCATAGCCTGATTGCCATTTTTCGAGCATTTCAGCGATCAACGGGGGAGGATGCTGCAGGTCGGCGTCCATGGTGATCACGCAATCGGCCGAAGATTGATCGATGCCGGCCTTGAGCGCCACCTGGTGCCCATTGTTTTTAGAAAAGGAAATGAACTTAATACGGTCGTCCGTTTTCGCCAGCGTTTCTATCACCCCAAGGGTATTGTCAGTGCTGCCATCATCGGCAAATAAAATATAATAGTCAAAGGGTAACCTGCTGAAAACCTCCTGCACAGCAGCCGCCACTACGCCGATATTTTCCGCTTCGTTATAGGCCGGGATAACAATACACACTTTTTTGTTCATGGAAGCAGGCTGAGGTTTGTGTAAAATTATGGTTTAAAGGGATACCAAGTACAGGCAGTCCTTTTACATTGCCCCGATGATCGCCACCAGTTTATTCACCATGTCAGCATTGATGTCAAGGTGGGTAACCATCCTCACCTGCGTTGGGGAAATGGCGATCGCCAGTACCTGGTGCTGTTGCAGGTAACCGGCAAAACTGGCGGCGGAGTAGGGAGCTCCCACTTCGAAAATGAGGATATTGGTATCCACCGGTAACAGCCCCGTTACAAATGATTTCTTTTCCAGGGCAGCCGCGATCATCCTGGCATATTGGTGGTCGGTAGACAGCCGTTGAATATTGTGTTCGAGCGCATACAACCCGGCTGCCGCCAGGAAACCTGCCTGCCGCATTCCGCCCCCAAAAACTTTCCTTATTCTCCTGGCTTTTTGAATGAACGCTTTGTTCCCCAACAATAAACTACCCACTGGTGCGCCAAGGCCCTTGCTCAGGCAGATGGAAATACTGTCGAACAGCTCGCCATATTGCCGGGTTGTTTCACCTGTATTAACAAGGGCATTCCAGAGGCGGGCGCCATCGAGATGAAATTTCAAATTATTTTCCAGGCAAACCTCTTTAATCTTTTCAATATCAGCGAAATTATAACAGCTACCACCACCCCTGTTGGTTGTATTTTCAATACAAACCAGGCTGGTGCGGGCCTTATAGTCAAAGGGCGGATTAATACATTCTGCCACCTGTTCTGCCTGTATGCGACCACGATCGCCATCAACGGGTTTTACCTGGCTGCCGCTGTTAAGGGCAATGCCACCTCCTTCGTAAATATACACATGACTTAGTGTTTCGCAGATCACTTCATCCCCGGGTTGCGTATGGCATTTGATTGCCACCTGGTTCGTCATGGTGCCACTGGGACAAAACAGCGCTGCCTCCATCCCAAAGAGGGATGCGGTCGTTGCTTCAAGCTGATTTACAGTGGGATCTTCACCAAATACATCATCGCCCACAGGCGCTTTGCACATGGCTTCTAACATCCCCGGGGAGGGTTTTGTAACGGTATCGGAACGCAGATCGATTGTCATATCGCAAAAATACTGAGCCGGAAACCCATGTGCCAAGAATATTTTTGGGTATGCAATCGTTTGAGTATTTCTTATTCACAAATTGTGCTTAATAAATTTGGCTGATTCAGCGTTTATGTTATGAAAAACAAAATCCGCAACGTATCTTTGCAGGCATTTTTATTTATACGTTATTTAGTAGGTTTTGCAACAATTTGTGTCTGAATAATGTCTATATATAACGCAATGCTATTTAGAATATAAAAACAGCAAATGAGGCAACTTAAAATCGCAACCCAGATAACCAACCGTGATTCCCAGGCGGTTGAGAAATATCTGCAGGAGATCTCCAAGATTTCCATGATCACTCCTGAGGAAGAAACCATTTTGGCACAAAAGATCAAGATGGGCGATCAACGGGCGCTGGATAAGCTGGTACAAGCCAACCTGCGTTTCGTGGTTTCAGTTGCCAAACAATACCAACACCAGGGTCTTTCGCTTAGTGACCTTATCAATGAAGGAAACCTGGGCCTCATCAAAGCTGCCCAGCGTTTCGATGAAACCAAGGGTTTTAAGTTTATTTCTTACGCCGTTTGGTGGATCCGCCAGTCGATCCTGCAGGCACTTGCTGAACAGGGAAGGTTAGTGCGCCTGCCTCAGAACAAGATCGGCACATACAATAAGGCGAACAAAGCCTACATGGCTTTTGAACAGGAGCATGAAAGAGAGCCCTCAACAGAAGAATTGGCTGAATTACTTGAAATGAGCGAGACAGAGATCAACAATATCTTCCAGAGCAATACCCGTCACTCATCATTGGATGCGCCGGTTCATGAGGCCGAAGATGTTGCCATGGGCGACCTCTTAAAAGGATCTGCTGAAACTGATGAAGACGTGATGCATGATTCCTTGAGGAATGAAATCAGGAGAGTGCTTAAGTCATTGAGTCCCAGGGAGGCAGAGATTGTTAATGCCTATTTTGGTTTAGATGGCGAGAATGGAGTTACCATTGAACAAATTGGGCAGAAATATGACCTTACCAAGGAACGTATCCGCCAGATCAAGGAAAGGGCTATCAAACGCCTGCAAAAAGCCAGGTATAGCGGTGCACTGAAAGCTTATTTAGGTTAAATTGTTTATGCGTTTTAATAACTGATCCCCGGTGATACATTCGCCGGGGATTTTTATAAAAGAACCGGCTGGTTGCAACAGTACAGCCAGCTCAACCATCTCCCAAAAAATTTGTTCTTTATCCAGTAATTTTACAACATGAAGAAAACGGCAGCCGCTATTGGTTTACTGCTATTGTTTACCGCCTGCGAAAAGAACATCAAGTTCCAACTGAAACAGGCTGATGATGTGCTGGTGGTGGATGCCAGCATCGAAAACGGGCTGCCGCCCGAAGTGGTGCTTACCCACAGCCTTCAATATTTCAGCGCCATCAATCCTTCTATCATTGCCGGCACTTTTGTGCATGATGCCGTGGTAACCATATCCAACGGTACCGTTACGCACCAGCTAAAAGAATATGCGATACCAGTTTCAGCAGACGTAACCCTTTATACCTACCGCATCGATTCCAGTAACCTGGCTACAGCTTTTGTGGGTGAGTTCAATAAGCATTACACACTTAAGATTGAGTCCGGCGGAAAAGAATACCAATCCGCTACCAATATCCCCCTGTTGGCAAAAAAGCCGGATTCACTATGGTGGAAAAAAGCACCCTTCCAGGAAGATACCACCCGTGTTGTGCTCATGATCAAAGCTACCGATCCGCCCGGCCTTGGAAACTATGTGCGGTACTTTACCCGGCGTAACAGTGAGCAGTTTTTGCCCGGCGAAAATTCAGTATTCGACGACCAGGTGATCGATGGCAGCACCTATGAATTGCAGGTGCAACCGGGCATTGACCGAAATAACCGGGTATTGCTGGAAGATAATTTCTTTCACCGGGGAGATACCATCACCTTTAAACTTTGTAATATCGATAAAGCCACCTATACCTTCTGGAATACCTGGGAATTTGCTTACCAAAGCATCGGCAACCCTTTTGCGCAGCCCAACAAAGTGATCGGCAATATCAGCAATGGTGCACTCGGTGCATTTTATGGGTATGCAGCGGCTTACAAAACCCTCATTATTCCGCAATAACCGAAACACATCCTGATAAATCTCACTCCCCGGTTTTATATATTGACTTAATTTCGTTTATAAACTTTAGTAAAACACAATGGACAGCAGCACCACAGAAAAAGTAAATTGTTTGATCATCGGTTCAGGACCAGCGGGCTATACCGCCGCTATTTACGCCAGCAGGGCCGGTTTAAACCCGGTATTGTACCAGGGTATACAGCCAGGCGGGCAGTTAACGATCACCACGGAAGTGGAGAACTACCCAGGTTACCCCGAAGGAATTCAGGGGCCGGAAATGATGGTTCATTTTGAAAACCAGGCCAAACGTATGGGAACCGATATTCGTTATGGACTGGCTACAAAAGTTGATTTCTCTTCCACTCCCCATAAAGTACAAATTGATGAAGAAAAATGGATTGAGGCCAATGCGGTGATCATTTCAACCGGTGCCTCGGCCAAATGGCTGGGCCTCCCGAGTGAGCAGCGCCTCAACGGGTATGGCGTGAGTGCCTGTGCCGTTTGCGATGGCTTTTTTTTCCGTGGAAAAGAAGTGGCGATCGTAGGCGCCGGGGATACAGCGGCAGAGGAAGCACTGTACCTGTCGAAAATCTGTTCGCATGTACACATGATCGTGAGGAGAGGAGAAATGCGTGCCAGCAAGATCATGCAGCAACGGGTACTGGATACTAAAAACATCACCGTTTACTGGCACAGTGAAACCGAAGAAGTGGTGGGAGATAAAAAAGTGGAATCAGTAACCATCAAAAATAACCAGACCGGTGAGTCAACCTCTATTCCTGTAAGCGCATTTTTTGTGGCGATCGGGCATCAGCCGAACAGCGATATTTTTAAAGACTGGATTGAGATGGACGAATCAGGCTATATCAAAACTGTACCCGGCACCAGTAAAACCAATGTAAAAGGGGTATTTGCTTCAGGAGATGTACAGGATAAAATCTATCGCCAGGCGGTAACAGCTGCCGGCAGTGGTTGCATGGCAGCATTGGATGCAGAAAGGTACCTGGGTGAACTGGGTTTACATTAAATAAAAAGATTGATGACTGCAGGTAATTGTCGCAATATACCTGCAGTGTTTTATAAATTCATTTGACGCAATGCTCACCATTCACCTGCATCACCTGAAATTTTTTGCTTATCACGGCCTCTACGAGGATGAGAAAAAAACCGGGAATAATT
>CAYVLT010000179.1:0-9180 GCA_964452405.1 uncultured Ferruginibacter sp. | reverse complement strand
GTATTGCCGCACCTTTATTGGAGGGGGCGACTTTTTTACAGAGCCGGTCCTGCCTTACCGATCCCCTCTCTTATTACCGAAACTTCCGCGAACAATCATGAGCAACAACAGCAGCGTGAATAATAAAACTTTTTACCACAGTATTGATAAACCGGGTATGGCTGAATTTAAAGACAGGGGCAGCAGGTTTATCGCATATGCCTACCCGGTAGAGTCTGCCGATGATTTCAAAAAGCACCTGCAGGAGCTTAAAAAACTACATCCAAAAGCGGTGCACCATTGTTTTGCGTACCGTATCGGAACGGATGGCAATAATTTCAGGGTAAGTGATGACGGGGAGCCATCAGGTTCGGCAGGTCGCCCGATACTGGGGCAGATCGACAGCCGCCAGGTAACCAATACCGCCGTAATCGTGGTGCGGTATTTTGGCGGCACTTTGTTGGGGGTGCCCGGGCTCATCAATGCCTATAAAACCGTTACCTCCCTGGCGCTGCAGGTTACCCCGGTGGTTCAAAAGCAAATAGAGGTTAATTACAGTATACAGTTTGATTATACCCGGATGAATGACATCATGATGGTGCTTAAACAATATAATTGTACCATACTCAGCCAGGAACTCCAGTTGTTTTGCAGCATAAAAGTGGGCATACCGAACAACCGGGTGGAGGAAGTGATATATAAACTAAAGGAAATGCAGGCGGTAGATGTCGCAAAAACGTAATATCATCAAAAATAACATCCAGTTTTTTACTCCTGTTAAATTTTATCAAAATTTTATACTACTTTTAAACGCCTATTCCGATAACAGCTTATTTTTTTAATACCAAACAGAATATGAGAAAACTTTTACTTTCTCTTCTGGTGTTTATTGCAATTGATAAACCATCAGAAGCACAACAACTTCATTTTACCTCTATTTTTCAGCAACATAATGCCATGTATAACCCTGCAGCAGCAGGTTTTACCGGCCATGGGGTGATCGGCAGCACTTACCGCAGCATGTGGTCGGCCTTCCCGGGAAACCCCAGGACTTTTATGATTTATGGAGACGCATACTGGGCCAAAAAATCTTCCGGTTTTGCCAGTTACCTCTATAAAGATATCACCGGCCCTACCAGCCGTACCGGGCTTCAGCTGGCTTATTCTTATCATATCAAAACAGGAGAGAAGTCGAAATTGGGTGTGGGTATCGAACTCCGCGGCTTACAATATTATATCGACAAGTCAAAATTAACCGATGCTTTAGGAAGTGACGCCGTGTTGGGCGGGGATAATACAACGTTTAAACTGGATGGCGGCGCAGGGATCTACTACAGCAATGGTAAATTCAGTGCCGGTGCGGCTGTAAGCCAGTTGATTCAGTCCAAGCTCGAATTCAACGCAGTGCCTAATTCCACGGAACGGGCAAAGCTGTACCGCCACTATAATTTTACAGCCAATTACCTGCTGGAAACCGGTGGTGGCACCCATCTTATCCCTAATGCAATGGTGATCGTGGTGCCACATGCGCCTACTGAATATACCATTGGATGTAAGGTTGACTACCAGGACAAAGTTTGGTGGACACTGAACTGGGCTGTACGCCATTCCTGGAGCCTGCAGGCAGGTTTCAAACTGATGGACAGGCTGCGTTTCAACTACGCCTACGACTACTACAACGAACCATTTTCTGATTTCAATACCGGTAACAACGCTCATGAAGTTGGACTCAGGTATGATCTCAAAAAATAATGATCCGGCACCTTTCGATTACCCCGATTCTTTAGTTTCAATTATCACCTATTAATTACTGCTAATAATTCTTTTGTCATGAATGTAAAGTTGCTTACACAAATAAAGTTCTCTGTGGCGTCTGCCGGAAAAGCTGCAAAGTTTATCCCGATGCTGGTGCTGCTATCAGTGTTTTCAGCAGTGTCGCTGGCACAGGCACCCGTGAATGACAACGCCTGCCAGGCGATTGTACTAACGCCCGGGGCTACCTGCGTTTACCAGACTTTCACCAACCTGAATGCCACGGGAAGTACCGGTGTTTCTGTACCAGCCTGCGCCAGTTATTCACCTAACGACGTTTGGTTTAAAGTAACAGTACCGGCCGGTGGAGCACTTACATTTGATACGCAGGAAGGCGGCATGACAGATGGAGGAATGGCGATCTACCGTGGTAATAACTGCGTGGCTGTTTCCCTGGTACCTGGCGCCTGCGACGATAACAGCAGTACCAACCCGAACATGCCTAAATTAACTGTTACGGGACTCACAGTCGGAAGCTCGGTGTACGCAAGAGTTTGGTCAAAAGGAAGCACCCCTACCGGTACATTCGGTATCTGCGTTACCATTCCGGTACCTGCTCCTGTGAACGACGAGCCTTGTAATGCAATAGAATTAACTCCGGGAGCCACCTGTAACTTCCAGACTTTCACCAACGAGAGCGCCAGTAACAGTACCGGCGTACCTGCACCGGTTTGTGCAGGATTTCTTGGAGGAGATGTTTGGTTTAAAGCGGTAGTTCCAGCCATCGGCGCATTAATTTTTGATACCCAGGAAGGCGTGATGCTTGATGGCGGTATGGCAGTATATAGCGGTACAGATTGTAACAACCTCACCTTTCTCGATTGTGATGATAACTCCGGAACCGGTAATATGCCCAAACTGACTGTAGCAGGGTTAAACCCCGGTGATACTGTGTGGGTGCGGATTTGGGAGAATGGAAATAATAACAATGGTACGTTTGGTATCTGCGCCAGCTTACCACCACCACCCCCGGCAAATGATGGTCCATGTACTGCTATCGAACTGACGGTTGATACCGCCTGTAACTTCCAGACCTTTACCACTGAAAATGCGTTGGGTACTTCTACAGTGCCTGATCCGGGTTGTGCAGGATATGCAGGAGCTGATGTTTGGTTTACCGCAGTGGTTCCCGCCGGAGGCGCTATCAGCTTCGATTCTGAAGCCGGCGTAATTACGGATGGCGGTATGGCCGTGTATAGTGGAAACTGTAATAACCTGAATTTATTAGGCTGCGATGATGATGCAGGCACCGGTAATATGCCTAAACTCACTTTCGGAGGCCTGACACCGGGTGATACCGTATGGGTAAGATTCTGGGAAAATGGAGGTAATAATAATGGTACTTTCGGTATCTGTGCAAAAATACCACCACCAGCACCTTCAAACGATGATCCCTGCAATGCAATAGAAATTATTCCAAGCACAGATTGTAACTATCAAACATTCACCAACGAAAATGCAACCGGTAGCTTCGGGGTTCCTGATCCCGGTTGTGCCAACTATGTAGGCGGTGATGTTTGGTTCAAAGTAGTGGTGCCGGCAGGTGGGGCCATGATATTCGATTCACAAACCGGTGTTATTACCGACGGTGGTATGGCGGTGTACAGGGGAACCTGCAACAACCTTACCCTGGTGGATTGTGATGATGATGCCAGCGCTAACGGAAACATGCCAAGACTTGACCTCGGGGGCTTAACCCCTGGTGATACTTTGTGGGTGCGCTTATGGGAATACAATGGCGACAACAATGGTACTTTCGGAATCTGTATTAAAATACCACCACCACCACCAGCCAATGATAACCCATGTACTTCTTTTAACCTGGTGGCTGACACAGTTTGTAACTACCAGACTTTCACCAATGAAAGTTCAACAGGAACCACTGGGGTGCCTGCTCCGGGATGCGCCGGTTATTCAGGTGGCGATGTATGGTTCAATACCATCGTTCCAGCCGGCGGTCAACTGGTAATAGATACACATGACGGGGTGATGACAGATGGCGGAATGGCTGCGTATAGTGGTCACTGTGATGCGCTTACCCTGGTGGCCTGCGATGACAACAGCAGCCCCAATGCGAACATGCCTAAACTTATTTTGCAGAACCTTACACCGGGTGATACCATCTGGATAAGGGTTTGGGAAAATGGCAACAACAATAACGGAACCTTTGGTATCTGCGTTAAAATTCCGCCACCTCCACCAGCCAATGATGATCCCTGTAATGCAGTATTACTGTCTGTGGATTCATTGTGTAACTATCAAACCTTCACCAATGAAAGTGCAACCGCCACTCAGGGCGTTCCTGCACCGGGTTGTGCCGGCTACTCAGGTGGTGATGTATGGTTTACCGCCGTGGTACCTGCAGGTGGCGCCATCAACTTCGATACACAAACAGGAGAAATGCTTGATGGGGGAATGGCAGCCTATACCGGTACCTGCGGCAATTTGACGCTGTTGAATTGTGATGATAATGCCAGTGCCAACGGAAATATGCCCAGGTTAGCACTCGTAGGTTTAACACCGGGAGACACTATATATATAAGGATATGGGAAAACGGGAACAACAACAACGGAACCTTTGGCATTTGTGCTTCTGTTCCGCCACCGGCTCCTGCTTACGATGATCCTTGTAATGCAGTTGAAATCGTGGCTTCCACTTCCTGTTCTTATCAAACCTTTACCAACGAAAGTGCGTTGGGTACAGTAGGGGTACCTGCTCCGGGTTGTGCCGGTTATTCAGGAGGTGACGTATGGTTCAAAACCGTGGTGCCTGCCGGTGGTGCGTTAACTTTCGATACCCAGGAAGGCGTAATGCTTGATGGAGGTATGGCTGTGTACAGCGGCACCTGCAATAGTCTTACTTTACTCAATTGTGATGATAACAGCAGCCCGAACGGTTTGATGCCGAAATTAACTGTAGGAAACCTTACCCCTGGAGATACCGTATGGGTGCGGGTTTGGGAAAATGGCAACAACAACAATGGAACTTTCGGTATTTGTGCCACCATTCCGCCACCGCCGCCTACCAACGACGATCCTTGTAATTCTATTAATTTAATACCTGATTCCACCTGTAACTTCCAAACCTTTACCAACTTCAATGCAACTTCCTCTTTCGGAATTCCTGCACCGGGTTGCGCTAACTACCAGGGTGGTGATGTGTGGTTCAATGTGGTGGTGCCATCTGGCGGCGCCCTGATCTTCGACTCACAAACAGGCGTGATCACCGACGGCGGTATGGCAGTTTACAGCGGCACCTGTAACAACCTTACCCTTGTGGATTGTGACGATGATGGCAGTTCAAATGGTTTAATGCCTTATCTTTCAGTAGGTGGATTCACACCTGGAGATACCCTTTGGGTAAGGTTCTGGGAATATGGCAACGATAATAATGGTGAATTTGGAATTTGCGTAAAGCTTCCACCACCGGGCCCGGTGAATGATGATCCATGCGGCGCAATCGAATTACCTGTTACTGCCAACTGTAGCTATCAAACTTTCACCAACGAAAGCGCATTTGGAACCGGGGCTGTTCCGGCACCGGGTTGTGGTGGATACCAGGGGGGCGATGTATGGTTCAAAGCAGTGGTTCCCGCTGGTGGTGCTATCTCATTTGATACCCAGGCTGGCGTGGTAACCGATGGCGCTATGGCTGTGTACACCGGTACCTGCGATAACCTCACCCTCGCCCAATGTGATGATGATGCGGGTACTGGCAATATGCCGAAGATGACCATTGGCGGACTTAATGTGGGAGACACGGTTTGGATCCGCTTCTGGGAAAATGGTAACAACAATAACGGTACTTTCGGCATTTGTGCCACGATACCGCCTACACCTCCTGCAAACGATAACCCTTGCGGAGCAATTGACCTGGTAGCCACTGACAGTTGCAACTACCAGACTTTCAGTAACCAGAGTTCTTATGGTACTGCCGGCATTCCTGCACCAGGTTGCGGCGATTACCAGGGTTCTGATGTGTGGTTCAAAATCACGGCACCTGCCGCAGGCGCACTGAACATTAATACCCAGGCCGGCACCATCGTGGATGCAGCGATGGCAATATACAGTGCAGACAGTTGTAATGGTGCGATGACCCTGATCGCCTGTGATGATAACGCCAGCAGCAATCCAAACATGCCTTATATCACTGCCACCGGGCTTACTCCCGGCAGCACAGTCTGGGTAAGGGTTTGGTCAAACGGCGGCGCAGCCAGCGCCGGTACCTTTGGTATCTGTGCGGTGATACCACCGTTACAGCCTGCCACGTTCTCCTTTGCCTGCGCAAGAGATACGTCCTTTAACTGCGGCGGCGGCGATAGTTGTTTTACACTCACTGCCATCATACCCGACATCCATGCACTCACTGACAGGTATGCGATCAATCCATTGAGTTCGTCTGGTGTGGGCTGCTTCAATCCTTATAATGATCCGGGCAATGAAGGTCCATCTACAGATATCGTGAGGGATGATGTTTACTCTGATGTGATCAACCTGCCGTTTACGTTCCCATTCTTTGGCACGAACTATAATGCACTGGTGGCCAGTACGAACGGATATGTGAGCTTCGATGCCACTTTGGCAAATGCGTTCAGTCACTGGAATATCATCAACGGTGCTGCTCCGCAGAACCTGCCGAGTACTTTTTACGACCGGGCACTGATCATGGGTCCGTACCACGACCTGGATCCGTTCTACAACACGAGCCCGACCCAACGTATCAAATATAATGTAACCGGCCAGGCGCCTCACCGCCGCTGGATCCTGAGTTTCTATAAAGTACCACTGTTCACCAACGCAGGTGGCGGTTGTGATACCTTGATCAATAACACCCACCAGATTGTTTTATATGAAGGAACCGGCGTGGTGGAAGTGTTCATCTTCGATATGCAGAATTGTCCGGGCTGGAACCAGGGCCGTGCCATGGTGGGAATGCAGGACTTCAGCAGAACAAGAGCGATCATGGCGCCGGGAAGAAGGGCAACGGATGCTCCATGGGGTCATTTAGGAATGAATGAAAGCTGGCGTTTTGTTCCGATCGGGGGGCCATCACTGTTCAAACGTGTAGAATTGTTTGATACCAGTGGTAACTTCCTCGCCACCGGTCATACATCATTCCTCGACTCTGCAAGTCTGAAGGTTGATTTCACCAACCTTTGCGCACTTAACCGTTTACCTGCCGGTTACAATACATTACTCGTAAGGGCTGTGTACCAGAAATTCAATGATCCGAATGCAGAAGAAATCGGTGCAGATACAGTAAGGATATTTTTACCTAACCTGAAAGTGAATTTTGATGTTACCGATGCAAGGTGTGCTGATACTGTAGGATCTGTTTCGGTTCATGTGATCAACGGGGTACCGCCACTGCAATTCTCAGCAGATAGTGGTATCACCTGGCAGTCAGACAGCGTGTTCACCAACCTTGCTGCCGGCAGTTATTATATCAAAGTAAGAGACAATGCGGGTTGCGCAAGGGATACCATTGTAGACATCTCTCATGCAGCAGTGGTAACCGCGGCATTTGCCGTAAACAATGCGGCCTGTAATGGTGGTAATGGTACCGTTGATATTACAGCAACCGGAACCAGCCCGATCAAATATTCGTCAGATGGAGGGGCCACCTATCAATACGACAGCAGCTTCCAGTTACCGGCGGGTACCTATAACTTCCATGTAGAAGATACGGTAGGTTGTGCAATGGATACCACCATTACAATTACTGAACCCGCAGCAATGACTATTTTATACAATACAGCAAACGCTCATTGTAATGGAGGAACGGATGGTTCCATTTCGGTGATGCCGTCGGGTGGATCAACACCGTATACTTATTCATTTGACAGTGGTGCCTATGATACAACAAGCTCGGCAACCTTCGGCGCAGGCGATCACCTGGTAAGCGTGAAGGATGCGAATGGTTGTACAAAAGATACCACGATCACGCTCACAGAGCCAGACCCGATCTTTACACCGGCAGTAGTTACAAATGTGAATTGTGCAGGTGGAAACAACGGCGGTATTGTGATCTCACCTGTTGGAGGTGCGGTGCCTTACGACTATTCGGTTGATGGTGGCGCTACCTACCAGGCCGGCACCAGTTTATCCAACCTCACCGGTGGTGTTTACAACATTACTATCAGAGACGGAAATGGTTGTACAAAAGATACCACGATTACGATCACTGAACCCGCAGCCATCACCGTAACAGCAGCGGTTACAGCACCCACCTGTAACGGTGGAACAGACGGGCAGGTGGTGATCACCGCAGGCGGTGGTACAGGAACTTACGAGTACTCTTCAGATGGTGGTGCCACTTACCAGGCTGGCAACAGCTTTACGGTAGCAGCCGGCACTTTCAGTATCCGCATCCGCGATATCAATGGTTGCACAAAAGATACCTCCATCACCGTGGCTGATCCTGCAGCGATCGTTCCAAATATTACTGTAGCAGATGCAAGTTGCAGCTCCAATAATGGCCAGGTTTCAGCAAGTCCAACCGGCGGCACGGGCACCTATACCTATAGCATCGATGGAACCAACTTCCAGCCAGGATCCAGCTTCCAGGTTGCACCAGGCAACTACAGCATTACGGTGAGGGATGCCAATGGCTGCGCTGTAACCGCCCCGGCAATTGTTGGACTCACCTTCGACCTGTATATCCAGGGAGCACCGGATGCTGTGATCTGCGACAACGGAAGGGTTAAACTAAACACTACCAGTAACGGACAAACGTATAGCTGGACTCCGGCCGCAAGCCTCGATGATGCTACGATCGCAAGTCCGTTTGCTTCTCCATCTGTCACAACCGATTATATCCTCACTGCAACACTGGGCAATTGTACCTTAAAAGATACAGTTCGAATTGTGGTGACGGCAGCTCCAACGGTGTTTGCCGGGGATGATGTGCAGGTGATCAAGGGTGGAGATGCACAATTGGGTGCAACTGTAACCAATACTGCTAACTACAACTGGTCGCCCACCACCTACCTCAACAATCCAAACAGCCTGTCGCCTGTTTCAGTAATGCCGCAGCAAACAACCACGTATACACTTACTGTTTATAATGCGGAAGGTTGCAGCGCTTCAGATTCTGTTACTGTAGTGGTATTACCATACTGTATCAAAGTGAAGAATGCATTTACGCCAAATGGTGATGGGGTGAACGACACCTGGAGTGTGTACGATCAGTACGACTGCCTTACCAACGTAAGGGTACAGGTCTTCAACCGGTACGGAAGCAAGGTATTTGAATCAACCAACTACCGCAACGACTGGAAAGGAACTTACGGTGGTCAATCATTGCCGGACGCTACCTACTATTACGTGATCGACTATACGCTGATCACCGGAAGAGTGTACCAGGTGAGGGGAGATGTTACGATCCTA
>CAYVLT010000178.1:0-9239 GCA_964452405.1 uncultured Ferruginibacter sp. | reverse complement strand
ATGTAGGCTTCGTTGAAGCCGGCGGCCTGCTGGTTAATTTTATCGTGAGCCTGGTTAACCCGGCATTTATCGGTCGATTGTACCAGAAGCTTGATCTCACTGCGATCTACCAAAACAGCCGGTTGGTTTTTTTTGGACTTTATGGTTTTGTTTTAACAATCGCACTGCTGAAAGCCACACTGTTTTATGTGTTGATCCTTGTGGTAACCAAATTAGACCTGGCCAAACCATTCAATTACTGGTTAGCAACCCAAATCAGCAGGATCAGTTATTTCGTTATTTCCATCGGCTTACTGAGTTATATCGGTCGCCAGACCGCAGTTAATATGCAGCACCATGGTTTTTCCACGGATGCACTCAACCCGTTTTGGGCCGACAGCCAGGCCTATATACTGATGGCTGCTGTGGTTTACATTATAGCCGTGATTTTTAAAAAAGGAGTGGAATTGCAAACTGAAAACGATTTAACTGTATAAGCCATGCCCATCGTTGTAAACCTCGACGTAATGATGGCAAGGCGAAAGATGTCGCTCAATGAGCTGTCAGAAAAAGTTGATCTCACCCTCTCCAACCTCTCAGTATTGAAAACCGGTAAAGCAAAAGCCATTCGTTTCAGTACACTTGAAGCTATTTGCAGAGCCCTCGACTGCCAGCCGGCAGATATCCTGGAGTATAGCCGGCCACAGGATAGATAGCCATCCCGGCTCTCTTACAAATTTGGCCGCTGCCTGGTGGTGGCCCGGTATTTTTGTTTATTTTCAGCAACATAAGATCAAAGAAAATAACAGGGTGGCTATTACTTCCGGCAAAATAGTCTGGTGCATGGCGAAGGACCAAAACAGTTTAAGACCTGGTTTAAAATAGAGTAGGCACAACCGTTAGTAACTGGCCGGTGAGGCGGATGATGGCAAGGCAAATAATAATATCAACCAAAATAAATACTAAATGAAATCAATTTTTGACCCGGGTATGGAAAATGAACTGGTTGAACGGATCAATTCCCTCACGCCGGAAAGCAGGGCACTTTGGGGTAAAATGAATGTAAGCCAAATGGTGAAACATTGCAGTTTGTGTGAGGATATGTACCAGGGAAATATACAGGTAAAGCGGGTATTCATCGGTAAGCTTATTGGCCGGTTGCTCCTGAAACAGGTGTTAAAGGATGACCGGCCATTCGGTAAAAATTCACCCACGAGCAGGCACCTGGTTGCAGCGCCGGATGCCGCAGATCTTGAAGCCGGCAAAACTGGCTGGATCGATCGCATCCGTAAGTACCGGGATTACCACAATCCCGGCTTTGTGCATCCCTTTTTTGGTCCCTTAACAAAGGAGCAGGTGGGCCGGTTGAATTACAAACACATCGATCATCACCTCAGGCAGTTTGGGGCATAGGGGATGGCCTCAAACCGGAATAGCTGCCGGTGAAACACCCGGAGTGTTCGAAGCCTTTAACAGGAACCAAAATTTTTGAGAATGACAGATACCTTCAAAATATTTTTCGTTGATTTTGATGAGGCAAAAAAGATAGAAGCTTCTGCCAATGAACCGCACAACCACAGTTTCGAGGAACTGATCATTGGTATTGAAGGACAACTCGAGCATTTTATCGACTTTGCCACCACAAAATTTGATGCCCCCTTTATAAGCTTTGTCACCAAGGGAAAAGTGCACCGCGTAAGGCCGGTGGTTAGCGCCGGCAAGTGCCGGATGTGGGCGATTCGTTTTAAGAGTGAATTCATACCGGAAACTATTTTTCAATTGTATTCATTGTACCACGAAAATGCGAACCTGCTGCTGAAGCCGGGCGATTGTTTTAACAGGTTAGTGCTTATCTGCGAAATGATGCATGCGGAAACCCAACAACCGGAGCCCGATTTCTCAGTGATCCGGCACCTGCTCAGCACCCTGTTTACCATGATAGAATCAGAAAGGCAGAAACAGCAAAGTGTTGATCCTGCAACGATGAAAACAAAAAGTGCCAGCTTCATCAAATTTCTAAAATACTCGAGGAGAATTTCCGTGGTACCGGCGGTGTGGAGTTTTATGCAGAAAAACTTTTCATGTCATCCCGCAACCTGAACCTGATTTGCCAGAACATTCTGCAACAAAGCGTTTCTGAAATTATTGAAACACGAAAACTGATTGAAGCAAAGAACCTGCTTACCACCACGGATATGCCTGTTTCAGAAATAGGATATGAACTGGGATACAAAGAAAAGACCTACTTCACCAGCCAGTTTAAAAAGAAATCAGGGCAAACGCCCACAGAGTTCCGCGATGAAATGCGGAAAATGGTTTCCTGAAAACATAACAGATTTTCTGATTACTGTTACCAGCCTGCAGCAATGCGGGCTGACCTTTGTGCTGTTAATTCACTCCAGGATAACTGGTTAAAAACAATTACAATGAAACAGCATTCAATTAAAAAACTTTCCCAATTATTAACCGCAGTGGTGGTGACTGCCATCGTTGCCGCCGGTTGTTCCCAAAACGGTGCTTCAGCAAATTTACAAGCGCAGGTGGATTCACTTCAGCAGCTTCTTGAAAAAACTAACCACGGTAATGCGCTTACCGCATTGAGGCTCGTTCGTTTCGACTCTCTCGATTTTGATGTGTACAGTCACCAGAAATGGGCCGACCTCGCCACCAGTCACGATGATCATATCAAAGTGTATTATCCTGACGGCAGCACTACAACTGGTCTTGATCCCCAACACGTGGATGCGTTAAAGCCAATGTTCGTTTTCGCTCCCGATACCCGGATCACCAGCCACCCTGTTAAATTTGGCTCCGGCGACTGGACAGCAGTGATCGGCGAAATGGAAGGCAGCTTTACTGCGCCCATGCCCATTGGTAATGGTAAAACCATTCCTCCCACCAATAAAAAGTTTCACCTCACCATGGCTACCATTGGTCATTGGAAAGAAGGTAAAATGGTGGAAGAATACCTGTTCTGGGACAACCAGTCATTCCTGAAACAGATCGGCCTTGCCCGGTAAGCAGGCCTGGTTTCAATAAAATCATTCAAACAAAAAAATGACACGATGAAAAAAATAAGCTTTCTTGTATTGATCCTGGCCGTTGCAGGCCTTAGCGCATACACCATTATTGATGATGGTAACTGGAAAAATGATCCCCCGCATTCGCAACTGGCCTTTACCGTTACCCATCTCGGTTTAAATGAGGTAACCGGAACGTTTAACGATTTCGAAGTGAATATCCGGGCAGCTAAACCTGACTTTAGTGATGCAGTGGTGAGTTTCTCAGCCAAAGTGAATTCTATTGATACGAGAGTGGAAGCCCGAAACAATCATTTAAAAAGTCCTGATTTTTTTGATGTCGAAAAATTCCCTTCCATCTCTTTCAGCAGCACGGGAATAAAACCTGCCGGTAAACAGCAATACAAACTCTCCGGCAATCTTACCATGCATGGCATTACAAAGCCGGTAGTGGTGAACCTTGTGTACAAAGGCCAAACCACCAATCCAATGAGCAGTAAACTCACAGCAGCCTTCCAGGTAACGGGTACCATCAAGCGGTCAGATTTTGGCATCGGTGAAAAATTCCCTTCGGCAATGATCAGCGACGAAGTAAGGATTAAGGCAGATGGAGAATTTTTACAACAGGAAAAATAATCGCATACGATGAACAATCTTTTAAATGAGGTTTTGAAAGTGCAAACGGGCAGTACTGCAGCCAATGCAGCAGTATTGCTCACCCGCCTGGGTATTGGTGCGCTGATGCTGCCCCACGGAATTGCAAAAGTGAAAAAGCTGTTCTCACCTGGGCCCATTCAATTCTTTTCCACTTTCGGACTCAGTGAAAAAAAATCTCTTATACTGGCAGCAGCTATCGAAATATTTTTTTCTGTTTGCCTGTTGCTGGGTTTCGGTACCAGGTTGGCCGCTTTTGCCCTCGCCGGCACCATGATGGTAGCCGCGTTTTATACTCTTCGGGCAGCTCCGTTTGCGAAGAAAGAATTGCCACTGCTATACCTGTTGGTATATGCCAGTCTTGTGTTGGCAGGAAGCGGTGAATATTCACTGGATTTTTTATTATTTGGCCCGGCTCATTAATGGGCCTTGACGGTTTTCTAATACTGCCCATCTCATTACACCACCGTATTGTTTTTATTGCTCAGTGTCAATAACTGCTCCGGGAGTTTTGCTGGGCAATTAGTTGTTTTTGCATAGCTGAAGGTTTGCCACTTAATGCATCATTGGTGGCCTGTAATGTTCTATGGGCTTGTGCCAGCGTGCAGGTGGGCGGAAAGAAACAATAACAGCAACAGTTATACTGCAGAAAAACAGTTTTTTCATGATGCACGGCTTGAGTTGTGGAAGATGGTGTTGCTTAAAGTGATGTAGCAAATATTTTTCCCTTGCCGGGGAATGTTTTGCCGCGGGATTTAGAACCGGCGCCCACAGGAAACTGCAAGCAGGAGATCAAATAAAAGAAATGCTGTGTTCAAATTTCATGTAAGTGATTCCGGAAACTCTGTTAGTAATTCTTAAGACCCGGCGGTACACGGCGGCTGCAGACGATTTCCTGTTTCCCGGCCGGGTAAAAAAATAAGTGTGCGCTTTTAAATGAGATCCGCCCAATAAACTGATTTCGGGGAATGGTTGTTTGCCAGCTACAGGGCACTGTGTTGACTCGTATTTTTTTAGTATTTTACTGCCCGTTGCCCGGGTTCATAGTGTTGCAAATGAAGATAAAATGCAGGCAGAGCGGTAGAGGCCTGCAATCTTGTATCCATTACGACCTTGATTCATTAAACCATGCATAATAGTGCTTATGAAAAAACCCTTATTATTGTTTGTTGTTGCCTGTATGTTATTGACCAGCTATGCCAATGCTCAACTGGCAAAGCAAAAAAAAATCACATTGAGCGCTTTGCAACTTCCCCGGAAAGAAGAAGCTGATAATGACTATTACATCGTTGAGTGTATTCTTTTCAATCAATCAACCGATACATTGAAATTCCTGGAAATGTCCTGTTCCTGGACTGATTTTTATCGCCTGGATCCGCGGACCCTGGTGATAGAGGCGCCCCTCTGTTCTCAAGACACTCCATTGATCATTTCCCTGGCACCCGGGGAAAAAAGAAAAACCATCTTGAAAATTCTTAAGGATGAGCAACTGAAAAAGCCAGCTTCGAACACTTTTAAAATTGGCTTCAACCTCGTGGAAACGGAGTCCGTTGTTAATTTTGAAAGTAAACGCAACGCCAGGAATTTTCTTTGGTCAAACCGGTTGAAATTAATGTAATGATCAGTAGCCGGATGATTGTAATTAAACAGGAAAACAGTCACTGTCATCATTACCTGCATTACCTGGAGCATCTTTATTCCCTTAAAATAAAAATCAACACCATGAAAGAAAAATACCCCGATCTATCCGACAGGATCCAGTCTTCCTTTATTGACGCTTTGTTTTTGATCGTGCTGATGTTCCTGTTTGCCCCCGCCCTGGATAAGTTTGAAAACATACCCGATTGGGTGAGAATTTCCCTGTTCGCCGGACTGTTCCTGGTGTATGAACCGGTTTGTACATTTCTTGGATGTACATTGGGTAATTTTATAAAAGGGATACGTGTTCGGCGTGATGCTGACAGTAGCAAAAGAATAAATTTATTTTCAGCGTTGATCAGGTATCTTATTAAGATATCACTCGGCTGGATTTCATTTTTGACCATCAATAGCAACTACAAAAAAAGAGCGATCCACGATTTCGTGGCAGGCAGTGTGATGATCAAATTATGAACGCCTTTTTGCGCTGAAAAAAATCCGGAACAACAGTTGTCAACTACAACAGCTTGCCTGTTTTCCTTGTCGCAAAATCACATCAAACCTGACGTTACTATGCAGTGTAGCGCCAGGTGATCCTGCTTATTTTTGCTTTCTCATAAAACGTCAGGTTTAAACAATTCCTTTATGAAAAGAGCGATTGGTAAAACGAAGCTGTTTAAGACATGGGTGCTTATCCCCCTGTTCTTAATGTGGGCTGGCCTGGTGCCTGCGCAGCAAACTAAGCCGTCAGTTGCCGGGTATGCGCCCGTGAATAATGTCAGCCTCTACTACGAGATTTACGGCGAAGGCAAGCCGCTGATCCTGCTGCATGGAGCATTTTACAACATCGCCATGAACTGGAGTGAACTGTTACCACAACTGGTAAAGAACAGGAAAGTGATCGCCATTGAGATGCAGGGACATGGCCACTCACCGTTTTCTGACAGGAAATTATCGATCACCACGTTGGCCGGCGATGTGGCGGCCCTGATGGATTATTTAAAGATAGACAGTGCAGATATCGCCGGTTACAGCATGGGCGGTTCAGTGGCTTACCAGTTTGCCGTTTCTTATCCAAAGCGGTTGAGAAAACTCGTCATCATTTCCTCCACTTATAAATCCGGAGGTTGGCTGCCGGTTGTCAATAACGCATTCGATAACTTTAAGCCTGAATTTTTTGATGATACCCCACTCAAATCTGCCTACGACGCAGTTGCGCCTGATAAAACAAAATGGAGGCCCTTTTTACAACAGATGTTTGCATTTGCCCGCGAACCCTTCAATGTAGGGGATTCCAATATCGCTCACCTGGCAGCGCCTGTACTGCTGATTGCCGGTGACAATGATGGAACTGACAAAATTGAGCTGGCAAAAACCTATCAACTGCTGGGCGGCGGCGTGGTCGCTGATATGCAACCCATGCCCCGGTCGCAGTTGGCCATACTTCCTTCACAGGGGCATGTAAGCCTGATGATGCAAACTGAAGCGATCGCCGCATACATGAACGGGTTCCTGGATTAGTGTATCCGATACTGTTAGTGGTGATTTACAGCAGGGTACTTTTGCCGGCGATCGATGCTCCTTGCATTTAAAACAGGTATTGAGTACCTTTAAGCATAGCCGCTCCAGTGGTTAAAAATTATTTTTTTAACAACTCAAAAGCACAGTTCAGTTCATGCGTACAACAACTTCTCTCACCCTGCAGTTGCTCTCCCTGTTTCTTTTTGCAGCCTTTCTGCCAGGTTCCTTGTTATTGGCACAGGATACCCCGGTAAGCCCGTCGGCCACTAAAAGCGCCGGCAGTGGTACGGAGGAACGTACCGTAATGAAGGGCAACAAAGTGCATGAGCTTTTGCAGGGAGCGCCCATAGCCGCTTTCAGCAAGGGTGGTGAAAAGGAACAGGCTTTACATGATTTCATAAAAGAACAAAAGGTGGCCGGCCTGCTCATATTGCAGGATGGCAGGATCCGCCTGGAGCGGTATGCCATGGGTGACAGCAAAACAACCCGTTGGTCATCCCTGTCGGTGGCCAAATCTGTTACCAGCACCCTGGTGGGGGTGGCCATTAAAGATGGCTATATCAGGAGTGTGGATGATTTGGTAACGAACTATATACCTGCCTTAAAGGGAAGCGCCTACGACAGCGTTACTGTCCGCCACCTGCTCACGATGACGGCCGGTGTACGGTGGAATGAAGATTACGACGATCCGCGGTCGGACATTGCCCGTTTTGCCACTGATTCGGTCGAACCGGGCATAAGCGCCACCGTTAGTTACATGCGGCGGTTGCCCGCAGAAGCAGCGCCTGGGAAAAAGTTTTTGTACAGTACCGGTGAAACGCATTTGCTGGGGGTACTGGTTAGCGAGGCAACACATCAGCACCTGGCCGATTATCTTTCCTCGAAGATCTGGAAACCCTGGGGTATGGGGCAGAACGCCGGCTGGCGGCTCGACCGTACCGGGCAGGAACTGGCAGGCTGTTGCCTGCAGATGACACTCCGCGATTTCGCAAGGTTTGGAGAGTTTGTGCTGAATGAAGGTCGCATCAATGGAAAAACCATTGTTCCCGAAGGTTGGTTTAAGGAAGCCAGCGCCATACAGGTGCCACTGTGGCCGGGTGGGGGATATGGATTCGGTTGGTGGATATTCAACAATTACAGTTTCGATGCATTGGGGATTCATGGCCAGCGCATTCACATTGATCCCTCCAGGCATTTGGTGATTGCTGTTAACAGTGCCTGGCCCGAGGCCGACAGCAATGAACGGATGTCTGCATTCTCAAAGTTTCTTACCATTGTGAACGTTGAGGTAGATAAAACTAAAAAGAGCCGTTTAGAACAGTGAGCAAACTTTACTGTTGGCCGGTTTTGTAGTTTTTTGGTTTGTTGAGAGGCCGCGGTCCTTCTCTTCGACACTATCGCTTCGGCATACTTTCCTTATTGTACTTCATCTTATAAGCGAGGGGCGATAACCCGGTAACCCTGCCGAACACTTCCCTGAATGCTTTGGCATCACTATACCCAACCTCATACATAATTTCATTCACTGTTTTACGGCTCGTTTCAAACAGCTTTTTCGCGGCTTCCATTTTTACCCGTTGCAGGTAATCCAGCGGGGTGAGGCCGGTGGCTTTTACAAACCTCCGGTCGAAATTGCGCCGGCCGATGTTCAGGTGTTCCGATAACTTACCGATCGAAATTTTTTCCGTGAAGTTTTCTTCAATGATTTGTTGTGCCGACAATATTTCCGCATCGTTGTGTTTTTTATGCCCGTTAAAGATGGAAAATTCAGCCTGCAGGTTACGGTCAACATCCACCTGGAAATATTTGGCACAATGAATGGCCGTGGGCCGGTCGTAAAATTTTTCCACCAGGTACAGCAACAGGTGCAAAAACGAATAGGCGCCTCCGTTAGTATAGAGTCCGTGCTCATCTGTTATCAGTTGATCGGTTTGCAGGTTAACCGCAGGAAATAACTGCTTAAAATCTTCTGCCAACGCCCAGTGGGTGGAACAGTTTTTCCCATCCAGCAGCCCCGTTGATGCCAGCATAAAACTGCCGATACACATACTGGCCACTTCAGCTCCCTGCTTATACTGCTGCCTGATCCAGTCGATCAGTACCCGGTTGTTAGTGGTAGCGGTTTCATAACTCCTGGTGAGGGAAGCCGGGATCAGGATCAGTTGCGTGTTATCGATCTCTGTTACGGCAAACTGGTGTTTAACAGAAAGCACCTGCGTCTGCAGAAAATGATCGGCCGTGGCGCCAACAAGTGCGATATCAAACAAGGCTGGCTGACCCTGACTGGTTCTGAAACGGTTCGCTTCGCTGAAAAGCTGCAGGCTGCCCACAATACAGGCGATCGTGCTCATATTGGTCTGCTCGTCCGGTACTAAAATCGACAGGTGCTTCATTCACTTTTTTATCCAAAGATAGAACATGGGCTTG
>CAYVLT010000177.1:0-9245 GCA_964452405.1 uncultured Ferruginibacter sp. | reverse complement strand
ATCATTCAGGCCGATCATCGGCGCACCGGTTTTCATCGCCATATCCATGATGCGGCAGATCTTTTCAGCATGTGTTTCAGAGAGCGCTCCACCAAATACAGTGAAGTCCTGCGCAAAAACATACACGAGCCTGTTATTAACGGTACCATACCCGGTAACCACACCATCACCATAATATTGTTGCGATTCCATGCCAAAATCTTTGGTGCGATGGGTAACCAGGGCACCGATCTCTTCAAACGAACCCGGATCCATCAGCAAGGCGATTCTTTCTCTTGCGGTAAGTTTTCCTTTTTTATGTTGCGCCTCGATGCGCTTTGCTCCCCCACCCATCTTTCCCTCTTCCAGCTTCTGTCTTAATTTTTCAACTTTAGATTTCATGTGTTAAAGAATGAATGATGAAAAACAGCGGTACCGCCGGGGTGCCACCTGTAATGAAATGATCAATGAGCCAGTCTGCGTTTCCAACTGGTGGAGGTATTGTTGACCGGTTTCAATATCTTTTGTTGCTGTAACCAATGGCTAAGGGCCACGATGGCTGCGATCTCTGCATTCGCTTTTTGTTTTTCCCTGGTGAGGTCAGCAGTATAATATTTTTTTACAAAATGCGTATCAAAGTGGCCTGACACAAAAGCCTCGTGTTCTAACACGAAAGTGCCGAATGGCAAAGTGGTTGCCACGCCTTCAATCTTATATTCCCTGATGGCCTGCAACATTTTTTGAATGGCTTCCATGCGTGATTGGCCATGCACCACCAGTTTGGCGATCATGGGATCGTAAAAGATCGGAACACTCATTCCTTCTTTATAGCCATCATCCACCCGGATACCTTCCCCGGATGGTATTTCATAACGGGAGAGCGTACCAATTGACGGAAGAAAATTATTCAGCGGGTCTTCGGCACATACCCTAAGTTCGATGGCATGCCCATGGATGGAAAGATCATCCTGGGTAAATGAAAGTTTTTCGCCCCTGGCAATCCTGATCTGTTGCTCCACCAGGTCTAACCCTGTGATCATTTCCGATACGGCATGTTCCACCTGCAGTCGGGTATTCATTTCAAGAAAATAAAAATTCAGTTGGTCGTCCATTAAAAATTCCACGGTGCCGGTGCTGGTGTACTTGCAGGATTTAGCCACCATTACGGCCGCATCGCCGATTTTTTTCCTGAGTTCCGGTGTGATGATGGCCGAAGGAGTTTCTTCCACCACTTTTTGGTGCCGGCGTTGAATGCTGCATTCCCGCTCAAAGGCATGCACCACATTTCCATAATTATCCGCCACTACCTGCACCTCGATGTGCCGCGGCGAGGAAACATATTTTTCTATGAAAACTGATCCATCGCCGAAAGCCGCTTTGGCTTCGCTGATGGCCCTTTCCATCTGTTCCTGCATATCTGCTGCCTTTTCAACGATCCTCATTCCCTTTCCACCCCCTCCTGCGGAGGCTTTGATTAAAACAGGGTAACCGACCTCGTTAGCAATGCTGATCGCAAGCTGCACATCCTCTATTGCTTTGTCAATACCGGGAACCATGGGGATGTTGTAATGACTCACACATTCCTTTGCTGCCAGCTTTGAACCCATGATACGCATGGCGTCCGGACCCGGGCCGATAAAATTGATTCCGGCGTCCTGCACTTTTTGTGCGAAGTCGGCATTCTCACTCAAGAAGCCATAGCCGGGATGAATGCCGTCAACACCAAGTTCTTTGCAAAAAGCGATGATCTTATCTCCATCCAGGTACGAGGATGCAGAGGGCGCCGGGCCAAGGCAAACCGATTCATCTGCGTATAACACATGTGGCGCCTGCCGGTCGGCTTCCGAATAAACGGCTACGCATTTGATACCCATCTTCCTGACGGTTCTCATTACCCGCAAAGCAATTTCCCCGCGGTTGGCAACTAATATCTTTTGCATCTTGCTGATTGTGATTTTTGTAATAGTAGCGTTGTTTGTTGTTAACGGCTTATTCCAGTTCGATCAATACCTGACCTTTGTCCACTGCCTGTCCGGCAGATACCGCCACTTTTTTGATCTTGGCATTTGCATGGGCCAGGATGCTGTTTTCCATTTTCATGGCACCCAGGATCAATAATTTATCACCTTCCGCTACAGTTTGCCCTTCCTTCACATTTACTTCGAGTACCAGGCCGGGCATCGGCGCTTTTACCTCTTTCATCACCCTTGTACTAACATTATTGAACCCCATCTGGTCGAGCATCTGGTCAAGTTCATCTTTGATCTCGATGTCGAATTGTTCGCCGTCAATCTCCAGCCGCATTTTTTTTCCGGCAGCATCCTGCTGTACCAAATGAATGGTGACAGAGCGATGTTGGTGGATCATGTGAAAAACACCGGGAGCGATGGTTACCAGGTCTGCAGCTTGAATGGTGGATGGATCGAGCCCGAATATAAATTCGTTGGCCTTCACTTTGAAGACCGGCAATTGGTTAGACATATCGCAAGTAATTTTATTTAAAGTTAACTGTTTCGGTTGAACAAGGCATTTCCCGCGCCAGCCACTTTAAATTTCTTAAAAGTTATAACAAGTTGGTGAATTTCAGCGGCAGGCCCGCTGACCTTTATCATAACGGTACCTAACCTTTGGGGGTACACGGAACTGCGGCCACTAACGGGATCGGTTAGAGGAAACCGGGGCTGCGGGGAATGCGGCGGCAGGGTGATCTAATTGTCGTAGAATATTTTGAGCAGGTTGTCTTCTCCCGGCACAGTCTCCAGCAAAAATGATTTTCTTTTTTTGCCATCGATGATCTCGAGCACCGAGGTGTTGGGTGGAATAGACCCGAGATTATCGCCGATAAAAGTGATCGTGTTGGGGCCGGGCTTAAGGGTTACGGTAATGAACTGTGGATTTTTTTTAACAGGAAAACCCTTTGCGATCCAGGTGCCGTTGATGTTCACCGAAATACTGTCGCCATCTTCCACAGCATCATCCCAAATTGCCAGCGTGATCTGTTTGGAGACCGACTTTACACTCCCGATCATTTTCTGGTTTGCACCCAGGGCTTTGTCTTCCGGTTCATATTCTTCAAAATAGATGTCTTTACTTTTATCCTGTTCATAATAGATCCTCGCAGCGATAAAGCTGGCCGCACTGTCATCCTTTCGGCCAAAATCAAGTTTAAATTTTTTATTGCCGAAATTCAGGGCCGTGGTTCCCCGGTTAGGCATTTCATCGGGGAAATTTTCTGCGAACAGGATCAGCACATTCAGACCGGTATCGAGCAATATCTCATCGTGGTATCCGCGGCGGCCCAGTGCCACCTGGTCGAGAAACACGCGGCCATTAAGGGATACCGACACCACGTCGTTTTTATTGGGGCCTGACAGGTCGATCGTTCCATCTTTAGTTGGTATAAAGATGGTATCCAGCAAACCGAAATAGGCAGGTGATTGTGAAGGCACCACGATGCGGTCGCTGTAGTTGCCCGTCCACGGAATATTGCTTGTTTTGGTGAATTTAACCGGGGCATCCCTGAAAAATGCCAGCAGTTTTTCTGCCGTGTTTTTGTTGTTGTGTAAAGTATCGGTTCGCAGGTGATGCCTGTGTTTGCGTTGTATCCTTTCAAGGGTGAACACGGGAGTGCCTTTTGCGTCGCGGCTGTTGTCTAATATCCCATTGAAAAAGAAAGGAAGATCCGCCAGGCTGAAAGGCGCTTCGCTGGTGGCAAATTTATTTTTACTGATGGCCAGTTCCCTGCTGTTTTTTTTAACCAGTAACAGCGCATAGGAAGCCTTGAAACTATCGCAACGCAGTGACAGCAACGCCGGGTATAATGCATTGTTATCCGCTTCGGCCAGTTGAAGCGAAGCATATACCGGTGTTCCCGTTTTTACATCAGGGTATTCCATTTCCCAGGTACCTGCCCAGGCATCTGTTTGTGCATGGCAAAAACAGGGGGCACAAAGGAGCCATAAAAAAGATATGTACAGGGATTTAACCATTGATGTTGCAGATAAGCGCACAGTTGAAAAAAGTAAATATAACAATGAATTGCATGCAATGAATACAGCTATGAAAAAAGCAGCTGTTTTGGCGGACAGCTGCTTTTCTTTTAATAAAATTTTAGGAGAAAACTATTGATAAAAGCTTTGTGACAGGGCATTTGAAACCACTTTAAAACCATTTTCCTTTTGTACAATTTCATACTTGTTATTGATTGCCCTGATGTTTGGATTAGACAGGTGTTTTTGATTGTAGGGTTCCAGCAGGTCTTCTTCTTTGATCAACTTGCCGGAAGCGTCAATTGTTTTTGCGAATACCCGGTAGTGAAAGTGCCATGGGTTAAATTCTTCATCCTCGCCGCTGGATGTATAGGTGTCATTAAAGCCTTCGAATATCAGTTGGCTGGTATGGTTAGGATGTTCGTGCAACAGTTCTGTAATATCGATCATGTGATTAAGCTCAGGATCTTCATGGATGATGCCGCTGTCCCAAACGGTGGCACCATTCAGATAAATTACCAACCTGTTATCGACGTGTTTAACGTTGATCCAATATTCCTTTTTCATGTTTGTTATTGATTTTGAGGTTTTAACTAAAACGATTAACGAACACAAAAATCGGCAAAGCCCCAAAACAGGGATATGACAAATATTACTTTAAATCATGATTTTCATCCGGTGCAAAAGCAGGTGCCCGGGCATGCTGTTAAACCCGGAATCATTTGTTGATAGCCGCAATAACTGCAACAGGAACTGCTTCGGTTATTCAAAAACAAAATAAAGTCCGAGGCAGATGATCAGGATGGCTACTGAAGTAAGGCCAAAGAGGATGACGTTGTAGAGTTCCGGCACCGGGTTGATGATGCTGAGGACACAGCTTATAAAACCCAGGAAGGCACCGAGGGCCATGCAACAAAAGCCGGAGAATTGCTTTTTCGCATTTTTCAGCCGACGGAATTCTTTTAAGTGGGAGGAGATGGTTTCGGCATTCAGACCAAGGGACTGCAATTCTTCCTCAATGGTTTGCGGAGCCCGCCTGGCCGATACCCATTGCTGAATGGTGGCCGCATCAATGGTGGTTGGATATGACATGACAATCGTTTTTAGCAATCTTTCCTTTCAGCACTTTTTCATCGCCCGTTCAAAATAGAAAAATTATTTCATATTCAAAAAAAATATTTTTTATCAGTAGGGGCGCTGTTTTCACCACCAGGCGTATGTGATAAACTGTTAGTGAATGAATAAAAACGGGCAAGCTGTAGTTGCGTTTCTACAGCACCCCTATCCTATTTTCGACTGATGTTTGCTCACATATACTAACTGTGGTGGAGTTTTTATAAACGTACTTTGTATCAGAAAAAACGATGAGTCATCAATGCCGACGAAAATGAAACCTTAAATAATTCCTGTGAAAAATCATCCAGACAACCAGGTCCAATTCTATCCAAAAACCAATTCCGCCGGGGAATTCAATCACCGGGAAATTACATTCTGAAACCAAACCAAATTCGTACCATGTCCATTATGTACACGCAATTGTGAATTATATAGGGAGCTATGGTTCAAACTGATCACCGCCGGATTTTTCCGGCGGTTTTTATTTGTGTGGCACCATGAGCTGTCTTCGTTTTGATGAAAATGGTTTTCTTTGCAGATGGCCTTATATATCTCCTCTTTAAATTCTGGCAGTAATGGCAATTGCTATTACGTGGGAACCGCCACCGAAGCTGTGTTGGTGGATGTGGGTATCTCCTGCCGTGAAACCGAGAAGCGCATGAAACTATTGGGCTTATCCATGCAGGCGGTGAAAGCCATTTTTGTGTCGCATGAACATGGCGATCATATCAAAGGGGTATCAACGCTGGCCAATAAGTACAACCTGCCCGTGTACATTACCCCCGCCACTGCCCGCTTCGGGCCTATCCTGATCGGTCATCTTGCAATACCATTCACTGCCAACAATACTATCCGGGTGGGTGAACTGGAGATAACTGCTTTTTCAAAACAACATGATGCCAGCGATCCACACAGCTTTGTGATCAGTCATAATGGGATAACCGTTGGCGTGATCACCGATATCGGGATCGCCTGTTCGCAGGTGATCCACTATTTCCGTCAATGTCATGCTGTGTTCCTTGAATCGAACTATGATGAAGCTATGCTTGAAAACGGCCGCTATCCCCGTCACCTTAAGCAAAGGATCAGCGGTGGACAAGGGCATATTTCAAACCGGCAGGCGCTTGAGTTGTTTACACGCCACCGTCCTCCTTTTTTGTCGCACCTCGTATTGTCGCATCTTTCCAAAGAAAACAATTCGCCCGAACTGGTGGCCGGCCTTTTTGCACCGCATGCGGCCGATACGCAGATCATTGTTGCTTCCCGTTATAAGCCCACGGAAGTATATGCCGTTAGTGCCAATACTGCTCCACCACGGGCATTCAACCGTTTTGTAAGCCCGGTGCAGTTGGGATTATTCCAATGAGTGATATCAAAATGATTTAATTTTACGTTACCACTATGGGTGCTGCCGGTTTCCGGTATCACCTCTGAATTGATGTTGAAAAATATCAGCATTATACTATTCTTGCTCTTTTGCCACTGCATTGCCTGCTGCCAGAATTATGTCAGGGGACAAGTAATGGATGCACACAATCAACGACTGCCCTCTGTAAAAATTTATGCCAGCTCCACGGGTCGTTTCTATAAAACGGACACCTACGGAAATTTCGGGTTTGCGTCGCCGGTAGTTGATGATAGCCTGGTGTTTTCCTGTGATGGGTACGACAGCCTCCGGCTAAGGGTGAAGGCAGACGAATATGCAAGGGTGGTATTGAAATCACTACCGTCATCAGTTGTGTTTACCAAAGATAATTTTTCAGTGTTCATTCAAAACCGGGATCGCAGTCTTGTTGAACGTTCCGTTAAAAACGAAACCTACAATCATATTGATGATTTTGATTTTCTCAACACGGAAACAAGCCCGGGCATCGCTTTCTCGGCCAACATCAACCGGGCATCTTACAGCAATACCAGGCGGCTGGTAAATGAAATGGAAAGCCTGTTACCGCCTCATGCAGTACGCATTGAAGAGATGTTAAACTACTTTAACTTCAGCTATACGGAGCCGCGGAACGACAGTATGTTTCATTGTGACTCCTATATCACAGATTGTCCGTGGACAAAAAGCAACCAATTGTTATTTGTGAACGTGAGTGCACGCAAGATTGATATGGGACATATTCCACCCAATAACCTGGTGTTCCTGGTTGATGTGTCCGGTTCGATGGACATGCCCAATAAATTACCGTTGTTAAAAGCTGGGTTTATCAAAATGACCCGGAACCTGCGCAGCATTGATACAGTGTCGATCATTACATTCGGAGACAAGCTCACCTTGCTGTGCGAGGGCGTACCTGGTAATGAAAAAGAAAAGATCAGTGCGCTGCTGAATAAACTGGGAGCCGACGGGCCAACGCCCGGCGAATCAGCCATCAGGCTGGCTTTCCAGGTGGCGAGGAGAAGGTTTATAAAAGGAGGTAACAACCGGATCATCCTGGCCGCCGACGGAGATTTTAATGTAGGCATGTCTTCCGAAAAGGAACTGGTGAGTATCATCGAATTTGAGAAACAACAGGGCATCTACCTAACTTGTATAGGTGTGGGCTCGGGCAACTACAAAGATTCAAAACTTTCATTGCTGGCGCAAAAAGGCAATGGGAATTTTGCATATATCGATAATGACCAGGAAGCAGAACGGGTATTGGTGACGGATATCACCAAAACATTGTTCACCGTGGCGGATAACGTGTACCTCTCCATGCATTTTAACCCGGCCCGCGTAAAATCGTATAAGCTGCTGGGTTATGAAAACGAAAATGCGATGGTGAAAGATTCGGTGATGCAGTTGAAGGGCGGTGAGATCGGTTCCGGGCATTCGCTGATGGCTATTTTTGAAATTGTGCCCGCCGGTACCGCCGCTGAAACCTGGGCAGCCGATGTGCAGGTACATTACCGCTTACCATTATCCCAACAGGAACGTACCACCAGTTATCGGTGCCCGGGAAATGCAGGCCTGCTGAAGGATGCCGACAACAGTTTAAAGAAGGCGGTATGCGTGGTAATGTTCGGGATTAAATTAAAGGACGGCGCGTTTGCTGAAAAGTTCAGTTGGAGAAGTCTCCAGAAACTGGCTGGAAATTGCTTTGATAAAAATAAATTTCTCGAAAAAGAATTTTTACAACTGCTGGTCAAAGCCAAAAAGATGTACACCCACCGCAGGCGATATGGCGGTGATGATTGATGCATGGGCAGCAAGCAGCCGGTGTGTACACACTATTTCTTGTGATGGCCCCAGGCTATTTCATAACTGATGCCGGCCAACAAAAATTGTTGGTTGATATGTCCCCAGGTGTAAGCATACTCCACGTGAGGTGACCATTTACCCAATTCATAAGCAAGGCCCCAACCGGCATTTACAGAGAAAAAATGAATGCTTTCATCCGTCTCTTTGGCGGAATGTATGTTGGTTTCTTTCTCCCTGGTATAGCTCACACCAGCCAGCGGGTATCCTTTGAGTTTACCAGCTAAAGAAACCAGGTAGTGAAGGTTCAGATCAAAATCCCAGGCCGAAATTTGCAGCGGCTCATCCTCAAAATACCGCACTACCGGGAAGAAGCGGTTTACTTCAATTCCCCCGGCCAGCTTTTCATTGAAATGCCAGAAGGTACTGATGTTAAGTCCGTTTGCAGGTTTTTGCAGGTTGTGGATGGCGGCCACATCCACACTGAATTTTTGTTGTGCTGAGCTGTTGCAGAACATGAAAAGAAAAGCTACAGCGCTGATGGTTTTAAAAAGGTTGATTTTTTTCATACCACAAAGGAAAATATGGCCTGTAGCTTTGTGAGTGATGTGGTTGGGTTTAGCGACTGATTATCGTCAGCATCCATACAGCCGGCAGCAGTGTGCATTTGCCGGTTCACTGGTCATTCTGCCTGTACACTTACTGTAACCCGCAATGATATCGTTTCAGGCGGGGTTAAATACTGATATTGCTCATGCTTCCAGGTGAAATCAACAATCATTTTTACAGGTACCGGCTAAAAAACTATTTGTATTTTTAAATAAAAAAATATGCCCGAATCCAAAAGCAGACATCCGCACAAACATTCACAACAGCACCACCATCATGATAAACCCCTGGCACCGGCACCCAGACAGGCTGGCAGCAACCGTGTTGTAACCATTGCAGGTGTTTTTTTGGCCGTGATCGGATTATGG
>CAYVLT010000176.1:0-9312 GCA_964452405.1 uncultured Ferruginibacter sp. | reverse complement strand
GCAGGCGATGTTTGATGCTGATGGATCTCGACTTCACCACGATATTGGCATCCACCACAAACACATACACTTTGTTCTGTAATTCATAAGTGGCTTTTAGCGGAATCAGCAGGGCATGTTTTAATGGAATGGTCATCTGCACTTTGCCGGTTTCGCCATGTTTCAGCAGCATGTCGGGGTTAGGGAATTTTGCCCTGAAAGCGATATTGCCGGTTTCATTATCAAATTGTCCCTCTACTGTTTCAACAATGCCTTTGTATTTGTGCGGTTCCCCATTCGCCATCAGCAAGGATACACTGCGGTTATTATTGCTATCGCCGGCCGTTTTAAAATCGAGGTATTCTTTTTCCGGCACATTGAAATACGCATATACGTTCTTGTTATCCGACAAGGTGGTAAGCAATGCACCCTCATCCACCAGGCTGCCCTGTTTCAACGGGATGCGGTCGATGATTCCGTCGTAAGGTGCTTTGATGTCGGTGAGCGAAAGGTGCAGGTTGGCCAGCGCCAGGTCGGCCCTGGCTTCATCCAGTTTAGCCTGTGCAATGGCCGCTTCTGATTTTGAAACAATGTCCTTGTCAGACAATGTTTTTGCATTCAGCAATTCCAGTTCCGCTTCTTTCACTGCCGCCGTTGCCTTCAATGCTTCTGCCTCATACAGGCTGGGCATTATTTTAAAAAGTACCTGGCCTGCATGTACATAACGTCCTTCATCCACATCAATGCGTTGCAGGTACCCTTTTTCCTGTGCCCTTATTTCGATGTTACGGATACTTTGTATCTGGGATACATATTCTTTTGTAAAAGAAGTATCCACCAGCATCACACTGGTAACTGTATATTTTCCCGGTTCTTCAGCTTCCTTTTTTTTGTTGTGGCAACCTGTTGCACACAGGAGCATACAGAAGCTTACCAGCCATGTGGTTCTGTTCATTGATCAGTGCGTGAATTTTTGTGATTGGTGATTGGTGATGGGATTGTAAAGCGACCCGTTTAACAGCACAATAATTGAGTTATTTCATGGAGCTGTTTTTAAAAGGGTGGTGTTTTTATATCCCGGATATTTCAGGTTTTTTTGTGAAGCAAAAATAATATTGGCACCTTATTCAAAATGGTCGTTAACAACTGTTTTACAATACAGCAGCCACTTTCAGCGGATACGGTTACCCATGTACGAAAATGAGGGGACTGTATCCTGCGCTGCCATTATGCCTCCGGGAAAAAGTGTTAACGAATGGTTACGATGAAATATTTAACATCCTGCTCACAGGCTGCTGTGAAAGCAATTTATTTCCAGGAGTTGCAATGTTTTTTTGCAGCAACAGGTTAACCGGGCAGAAAAAAAATCTTTTTACCAGCTGCCCATTTCAACACCTAACTTGCAGTGGCAATGACCGATAATAATTTTGAACTGCCTGTAACTTTCGATGGAGTGGATTATGTTTTTAATGCCTGTTTGATCATGTATGGGTACAGTTATAAAATCGATGTGGAGTTGTTCGGGTCGGTGACCAGTTTTGAGAGGGATGAAGAGCAGCGATTCAGGGCAGTGGTTCCCTATGATATGCTCAATGAAACGCGGGTGGCTGATAAAGCCCTGCTGCAGGTGGTTGCCGGCCGGCTGGCCGAACTTTTCTAGGGGTGTGGTAAGCTGGAGAGGCAGGCTCCTGCATAGGTTATGCCTGTTGTAATGATAGGGCGCCAGAACCCGGTGTAAGCCTGTTTTGAAGCATCCGGCCCTGTGTTGGAAAGGCGGTCCAAAAAACCTTCAAATTCTGTTTGGTTTGTAACGATTAACCCTTACCTTTGCCGCCCCAAATAGTTCTTTAGGAATTTATTGTATTGGGAGCCAATGCTACAAATGCAACGGCGCTATCACCAAAAAAAAGCAACACATGGCAAAAGAGATCACAGGCTATGTTAAACTCCAATGTAAAGGAGGACAAGCCAATCCGGCACCCCCAATCGGGCCTGCGCTGGGTTCTAAAGGTATCAACATCATGGAGTTCTGTAAGCAATTCAATGCCAGGACCCAGGATAAACAAGGGAAGGTACTCCCGGTTTTAATCACCGTTTTTTCCGACAAATCTTTCGAATTCATCATCAAAACCCCTCCTGCAGCGGTTCAGTTGATGGATGCAGCCAAAATTAAAGGCGGCAGTAAAGAACCTAACCGCCAGAAAGTGGGTAAGGTTACCTGGGCACAGGTGGAAGAAATCGCCAAAGACAAAATGCCCGACCTGAACGCATTTACCCTCAACAGTGCCATGAGCATGGTTGCCGGTACCGCAAGAAGTATGGGTTTAACAGTGGATGGAAAAGCTCCCTGGGAAAATTAATTTTAATCAACCTTCAAAATTTTTTTGACAATGATCACTAAAAAAAGAAAAATAGCAAACGCTAAGGTTGATAGTACCAAAGCTTATTCATTAAAAGAAGCTTCTTCCTTAGTTAAAGAAATAAACACCACCAAGTTTGACAGTTCTGTTGACCTGCATATCAAATTAGGTGTTGATCCAAAAAAAGCCGACCAGGCCATCCGTGGTACCGTTTCATTACCTCACGGTACAGGTAAAACGAAAAAAGTATTGGTGCTCTGCACTCCTGATAAAGAAGAAGCTGCAAAAGGCGCCGGCGCTGATTTTGTTGGACTGGATGAATTTATCACCAAGATAGAAGGTGGATGGACTGATGTGGATGTTATCATCGCCACCCCTTCTGTAATGCCTAAGATCGGTAAACTGGGTAAAGTGCTGGGTCCGCGTAACCTGATGCCAAACCCTAAAACCGGTACGGTAACCAATGATGTGGCTGCTGCTGTTTCAGAAGTGAAAGGCGGTAAGATCGCTTTCAAAGTGGATAAAGTGGGTATCATTCATGCTTCTGTGGGCCGTGTAAGTTTCAGCGCTGAAAAAATCGCTGAAAACAGCCAGGAGCTGATCAATGCATTGGTTAAATTAAAACCATCCTCTTCTAAAGGAACTTACCTTAAAGGAGTAAGCATGGCCAGCACCATGAGCCCGGGCATTTTGATTGACACAAAATCGGTTTCAAACTAAATCACTCCTGCCACAAGGCTTGAGATAAAAAATATTTGTTATGACAAAACAGGAAAAAAACGAGGTGATTGAAGTGCTGAAAGGCAAGTTCAGCCAATACAACAACTTCTATATCACCGATACAGAAAGCTTAACTGTTGCTCAGGTAAGCGATTTACGCAGGCACTGTTTCAACAAGCAGGTTGAAATGAAAGTGGCTAAAAATACACTTATCCGCAAAGCCCTTGAAGGTATCGATGCGGAAAAATATGCAGGTGTGTACGACTCACTGCACCGGGTAACCGCTTTGATGTTCAGCGAAAACCCTAAAGAACCGGCACTGATTCTTGCTGGTTTCAGAAAAGCAAGCAAAGGCGAAAAGCCTGAGCTGAAAGCTGCTTTCATCAACGGTGATGTATTTGTTGGCGACAACCAGTTAACAGCACTTACCAAGATCAAAACTAAAAATGAATTGATCGGTGAAATCATCGGCTTGCTTAATTCCCCGATCCAGCGTGTATTGGGTGCATTGCAAAACAAGGACAACGCTGCTGGTAAAGCCCCGGAAGCCCCGGTTGCTGAAGCCGCTGCCGCCGCTCCTGTTGCCGAAGCCCCCGCTGCCCCGGAAGCACCTACAGCACCAGAAGCTCCTGAGGCTCCGGCCACCGATGCTCCTGCAGCTGAATAAAAGCAAACAACAAAAAATATAACCCGGCCGGATGGTTCATATAAAAGGCATCAACAAATTTTTTTAAAATCTCCGCCGGAGTATAAAACAATGAAGGCGGAAAAAATTTAAACATTATGGCAGACGTAAAAGTATTAGCTGAAAATTTAGTAAGCTTAACAGTTAAAGAAGTACAGGAACTCGCAGATTTCCTGAAATCTGAGTACGGCATTGAACCAGCTGCTGCTGCAGTTGTGGTTAGTGGCGGTGGCGGCGAAGCTGCTGCTGTTGAAGAAAAAACATCTTTCAACGTAATTTTGAAAAGCGGTGGCGCTAACAAATTAGCTGTTGTTAAGATCGTGAAAGAATTGACCGGCCTCGGACTGAAAGAAGCAAAAGACCTGGTTGACGGCGCTCCAAAACCTGTAAAAGAAGGTGTTGACAAAGCTGCTGCTGAAGAATTAAAAACTAAATTGACTGAAGCAGGTGCTGAAGTTGAAATAGCTTAATTCATTTCATACAACATTTTAAAAGCCGGGGCAACAACCCCGGCTTTTTGCATTCCGCTTGTCCATTTTAATTTTTGATCTGCCATTTTTTTAGAATATTTACAGCCTGAAACCAAAATATCTCCGTATGAAATTTTCAAGATTTTTTATCCCGGCAACACTGTTGCTGGCAATCAGCGCCTGTAACAGCAGTGAGCAAAAGGATAGCTCCAAAAGAACCGCGTTCTTCGACAAAGCAGGAGTTGACAGCAGCGTTCGGCCACAAGACAACTTTTTTCAATTCGCTAACGGTACCTGGATGAAGAATACCACCATTCCTGCTGATCAGTCAGGCTGGGGCAGCTTTTATACCTTGTACGACGAGAACCAGCGCCGCATAAAAGAAATACTGGAAGATGCTGCAGCATCTCACGCCGAAAAGGGAACCGCCGAACAAAAGCTGGGTGATTATTATGCCAGCGGAATGGATACAATCACCATTGAAAAGCTTGGCGCTGCTCCATTAAAGCCCGGCCTTGAAAAAATTGATGCCATTAAAGATTACAAAGAACTGATGGCTTACATTGCTGCCAGTAATGCAGAAGGAGAGGAGAATGGCCTGATCTCTTCCTATGTGGGTGCTGATGAAAAAAACAGCAACATTAATATTTTAAGCTTTTACCAATCCGGCATCTCCCTGCCAGAAAAAGACTATTACACCCGAAAAGACAGCACCGCACAGGCTGCCAGGAATGCGTTGTTCAAATTTGCTTCCCGCCTGTTTGCACTTACCGGGGATGACCTGGGCATGGCGGATAAAAATGCCTCCACAATTCTTGCCCTTGAAACTGAACTGGCAAAATGGAACCGCACACCGGTAGAACGAAGGGATCCGCAGAAAAACTACAATAAGATCAGTGTTGCTGATCTTAACAAACAATGCCCCAATATCAACTGGCCGCAATACCTGGCGAAAATGAATGTATCTGTCGACAGCGTAAATGTGGGTCAGCCTGAATATTACACCGCACTCAGTAAACTGTTGCCGGAACAACCCATTGAAGTATGGAAAACGAAATTAAAGTTTGAATACATCGCCGGTCATGCGGCCCTGCTGAGCCAGCCATTTATCGATGCTAAATTTGCTTATGGCAAAGTTTTCAGCGGCCGCGAAAAAGACAGTCCACGCTGGAAAAAAATAGTAAACCGCGTGGATGAAGGCCTCGGGGAATTACTGGGGCAACTGTACGTAAAAAAATATTTTACAGAGGCTGCCAAACAACGCATGGATGAACTGGTGAACAACCTGCAGAAAGCATTTGAAGACCGGATCAACCGCCTCGACTGGATGAGCGACAGCACCAAGCAAAGGGCGCTGGTAAAATTGCACACTTTCCTTAAAAAGATCGGTTATCCATCCAAATGGAAAAACTTTGATGATGTGGTGATCAGCAAAAACGATTTTTTTGCCAATACTAAAAGTGTGCAGGCGCATGAGCAAAAAGAGCTGGTAGCGAAAATCGGCAAGCCGGTCGACAGAACGGAATGGATGATGAGTCCGCCTACTGTAAATGCCTATTACAATCCTACAAATAACGAAATCGTATTTCCTGCCGGTATCCTTCAGTTTCCTTTCTTTGATGCAGATGCAGATGATGCCATTAACTATGGCGCCATTGGTATGGTGATCGGTCATGAAATGACGCATGGTTTTGATGATGAAGGCAGTCAATATGATGAAAAAGGTAACCTGCAGAACTGGTGGGGAACTGCCGATGCGGAAAAGTTCAAAGCCAAAACCGGCGCTGTGGTAAAGCAATACAATTCTTTTGTAGTACTGGATTCACTGCATGTGAACGGTGAACTTACATTGGGTGAAAACCTGGCAGATATTGGTGGACTGGCGATTGCCTATGATGCTTTCAAAATGACCAAGGAAGGTCAAAGCAATGAAAAAATTGATGGCCTCACACCCGACCAGCGCTTTTTTCTAGGCTATGCACAGGTATGGCGTTTAAAATCGAGAGATGAAGGCATGCGGGTTCGCATTGCTACTGATCCGCATTCACCGGAAATGTACCGGGTGAATGGCCCCGCCATGAACTTTGATCCTTTTTATAAAGCCTTTGATGTAAAGGAAGGGGATAAAATGTACCTGAAGCCGGAAGACCGGGCCAAAATATGGTAAACAGTATTCGAAAAAAAATCCCGCTTAATGCGGGATTTTTTTTCGAAACTATAAGTAAACCTTATAATTAGTTTTTGATGAGCCTTTGTGTAAGGGTTTCGCTGTTGGTTCCTGTAACCCTTACGGCGTATATACCTTTTGGCAGGTATTTATTCATGCTGTATCCCGATTGGCTCACTTTCTCAGATTGCAGCACTGCACCCTGGGCATTGATCACTTCCACGGTTGCCGGGAGGTATTTTGAAGGAATGGCCAGGTGAAAAACATCTGTAGCCGGGTTGGGATAAATACTGAACCCAAACTGGTTTTCATTTTTCACCAGTACCGTTTCAGAGTAGCTCACGCTGCCGGAAACTTCCAGGGCTTTGATGCGGTAAAATACGGCGCCGTTGGTGGCCGCTTCCGAATAACTGTAATTGTTTACCGGTAACTGTGTGCCTTTAATAGTGGCTACGTCTGTAAAATTCTTTGAGTCGTTGCTTTTTTGAACGGTATATCTCACGGTGCCGGTTTCAGAGGAGGCTGTCCACTTTAGCTGGCAGGTTTTGTTGGTAATACTTGCTGAAAAAGACGATAGTTTTACCGGAACCACGCCAATGGTGGCAATTACACAGCCGCCGGTAGCCCCGATTACATTGGAAGCATACACCAGTGGGGTATTGCACGGAACGCAGGTAAAGGCATCTCCGGTACCGGTTCCACCCAGCGTGCCTGAAATCAGTGCACTGGTGATCACCGTAAGCGGCGTGCCCCCGTAAATGTTTACGATCACACCTTCCGGCCAGCCCAATAATAAAACACCACAGCCTGAAGGGCACTGTGGATAAAGGCTTTGATAGGCAAATGCACCCGGAGGGCATTGTGCCTTTACAGTTACCCGGTTAAGGGCCACTGTAAATAAGATGAGTACTAAAAGCTTTTTCATGATTGTTTGGATTTGTTTTTATGCTACTCATCATGTTTTATTGCTGTACCACCGGCTGAATAAGGGGGTTTAAGGCGCCAGTTAGCTGTAAAACACAAAAAGTAGAACCTCTTGTAACTTCTAATAACGTAACAATACTCCGTATAATTGTGTGGCCATATAACAATATGGGAATTTTACTTAGCGAAGGAACAATAGCTTCATTACGATTAATAATAATGGGAGGAATTGCAGTTTTTTGCAAAAAATGAGGGAATCGGGCCTGGGAATTGAAAAATTTCTATTGCCGTTCAACTATTGAAAACCAGTGATTTGAAAGAAAATCGACCGCTTAATCAAAAATCAAACCAAAAACTTAAAATTTCAATTGAAGTTATTCAATTTATGAATAAATATCCCTACCTTTGCAATCCTTTAATTTCGGCTTGGTGCATGTAGGTGTTTCCGGGCCCCGAGTTGAAGTCCCTTCTCAGCTATAAAACGTTTTATAACAAATATGTCTGTAACAAAAACACCCGCCGCTCAGCGTATCAATTTTGGAAAAGTTGAACTCTTGGCGGAAACCCCCGATTTGCTCGGCATCCAGATCCAGTCGTTCAAAGATTTTTTCCAGTTAGAAACTACGCCTGATAAGCGTAATAACGAAGGTTTGTTCCGTGTGTTCAAGGAGAACTTTCCTATTACGGATACCAGGAACATCTTTGTGCTTGAGTTCCTGGATTATTTTGTGGATCCCCCCCGTTACACCATCGATGAGTGTATCGAGAGAGGTCTTACTTATGCGGTTCCGCTGAAAGCAAAACTGAGGCTGAGCTGTAATGATGAGGAGCATGTGGATTTCCAGACAATTGTTCAGGATGTGTTCCTGGGCAATATCCCTTATATGACACCCCGCGGTACTTTTGTGATCAATGGTGCTGAGCGTGTGGTGGTAAGCCAATTGCACCGCTCACCGGGTGTATTCTTCGGCCAGTCTGTTCACCCCAATGGTACCAAGATATATTCCGCCAGGGTAATTCCTTTCAAAGGCGCCTGGATGGAATTTGCCACTGATATCAACAACGTGATGTATGCGTACATCGACCGGAAAAAGAAATTCCCGGTAACAACCCTGTTGCGTTCCATTGGCTACGAAACTGATAAAGATATCCTCGAACTGTTCGGCATGGCCGACGAGGTGAAAGTGGATAAAAAACACCTTGAAAAATTTGTTGGTAAACGCCTCGCTGCCCGTGTACTCCGTACCTGGGTGGAAGATTTTGTGGATGAGGATACCGGTGAGGTGGTAAGCATTGAGCGTAACGAGATCGTACTCGAGCGTGATACCGTACTAGATCAAAGCAATATCGAGATGATCGCTGATATGGATGTTAAGAGCGTGTTCATCCAGAAAGAAGAAGTGAGTGGTGACTATGCCATCATCTACAATACCTTAAATAAAGATACTTCCAACAGTGAACTGGAAGCGGTACAACATATCTACCGCCAGTTGCGTGGTGCCGATGCACCGGACAATGAAACCGCCCGCGGTATCATTGATAAATTATTCTTCAGCGATAAACGCTATGACCTCGGTGAAGTAGGCCGCTACAAGATCAATCGTCGTTTGGGCCTCAACTTCCCGATCGAGAAAAAAGTATTGACCAAAGATGATATCATTGCCATCATCAAAACACTGGTACAATTAACCAATGGTAAGAGCGAGGTGGATGATATCGATCACCTGAGCAATCGCCGGGTTCGTACCGTAGGTGAGCAGTTGTACGCCCAGTTTGGTGTGGGACTTGCCCGTATGGCACGTACCATCCGTGAAAGGATGAACGTTCGCGACAACGAGGTATTCACCCCGGTTGATCTGATCAATGCAAGAACACTTTCTTCCGTGATCAACTCTTTCTTTGGTACTTCACAATTGTCCCAGTTCCTCGATCAAACCAACCCGCTTTCTGAGATCACGCATAAACGTCGTATCTCGGCTTTAGGTCCCGGTGGTTTGAGTCGTGAAA
>CAYVLT010000175.1:0-9519 GCA_964452405.1 uncultured Ferruginibacter sp. | reverse complement strand
GTGGCGATGATACCAACAGGGGAAGAATCATTCCTGTAAACATCGAGGAGCAAATGAAAACTTCCTATATCGATTACTCGATGAGTGTGATCGTGGGAAGGGCCTTGCCAGATGTAAGAGATGGTCTTAAGCCCGTGCATCGCCGCATTTTACATGCGATGAACGAACTGGGATTACAAGCCAACAAAGCCCATAAAAAAAGTGCCAGGGTAGTGGGGGAAGTGCTGGGTAAATATCACCCGCATGGCGATAGTTCGGTATATGATGCCATGGTGCGTATGGCACAGGATTGGAGCATGCGGTATAAACTGGTGGATGGACAGGGTAACTTCGGAAACCAGGACGGTGACGGACCGGCAGCGATGAGGTACACCGAGGTGCGGATGGAAAAACTTACGGAAGCCATGATGGGCGATATCGACAAGGATACCGTGGATTTTCAACCCAATTTTGATGATTCGGAGTCGGAACCATCGGTACTGCCTACACGCATTCCGCAATTGCTGGTAAATGGCTCAAGCGGTATCGCCGTAGGTATGGCCACCAATATGATGCCACATAACCTGGCAGAAGTGATCGATGGTTGCATTGCGTATATTGATAACCGTGAGATAACCGCCGAAGAGTTGATCAAATTTGTAAAAGGTCCGGATTTCCCCACCGGGGGCACTATCTATGGCTTTGAAGGTGTGAGGAGTGCACTCCTCACCGGTAGAGGCAGGGTGGTATTGCGTGGCAAGGTAAATATCGAGACCACCAAAACCGGCCGCGAAAAGATCATTATCTCTGAAGTGCCTTACCAGGTTAACCGGGATGCGCTTACTTCAAAAATAGGTGAGCTGATCAATGAGAAACAAATCGAGGGAATTTCGGATGTAAACAACGAAAGTAACAGCAAGGAAGGAACACGTATCGTGGTTGACCTGAAGAAAGATGCGGTGGCCCAGGTGGTGACGAACCAGTTGTACAAACTCACGGAATTACAAACCTCCTACGGTATCAATAATGTTGCACTGGTTCGCGGCAGGCCGAGGATCCTTAACCTGAGAGATCTCATCAGCGAGTTCATCCTGTTCAGGCACGAAGTAGTGGTTCGCCGTACCGAATTTGAACTCAAAAAAGCAAAAGAAAGAGCGCATATCCTGGAGGGTTATATCATTGCACTTAATAACCTGGATGCGGTGATCAAGCTCATCAGGGAATCGGCTACGCCGGCCATCGCCAACGAAGGACTGATCACACAATTCGGCATGAGCGAGATCCAGTCAAAAGCTGTGCTGGAGCTGCGTTTGCAGCGTCTCACCGGCATGGAGATCGAAAAGATCCGCCAGGAACATGCAGAGATCATGAAACTGATCGAACACCTCGAAGCGATCCTGGCCAATGAAGATATGCGGTACGATATCATCAAAACCGAACTGGCAGAAGTGAAAACCAAATTTGGTGATGAACGTAAAACTGAAATTGTTTATGTAGGTGATGAAATGAATATGCTCGACCTGATCGAGGAGGAAGATGTGGTGGTTACCATTTCCCACCTGGGGTATATTAAACGTACACCATCTGATGAATACCGGCAACAACGCCGCGGTGGCCGTGGCGCAAAAGGCAGCGCCACCCGCAATGAAGATTATATCGAGCATCTTTTTGTAGCCTCCACGCACCATACCTTAATGTTCTTCACAGAAAAAGGAAGGTGTTTCTGGCTGAAAGTGTACGAAATTCCGGAGGGCGATAAAACCAGCAAGGGAAGGGCCATGCAGAACCTGATCCAGATTCCGCCGGATGATAAAGTGCGTGCCATCATTGATGTGAAAAATTTTGACGATGAAGCTTATGTCAAAAGTCATTATATAGTACTCTGCACCAAGCGGGGTATCATTAAGAAAACCGACCTGAAGGACTTCAGCAGGCCGCGGCAGACAGGAATTAACGCCATCAATATTCTTGAAGGCGACCAGTTGATAGAAGCCAGGCTCACGGATGGTAATTCTGAGATCATGATGGCTGTGCGGAGCGGTCGTGCCATTCGTTTCCCCGAAGAAAAAGTAAGGTCAACCGGCCGTGGAGGCATAGGCGTATATGGCATTGAAGTGGATGATGCCAATGACGAAGTAGTAGGTATGGTTTGCATTAACCGTGAAGATAAGAGCAAGACGATCCTCGTGGTAAGTGAAAAGGGATTTGGTAAACGCACCTTCCTGGACGATCCTGAAACGGGCGAACCTAATTACAGGGTCACTAACCGGGGAGGTAAAGGTGTTAAGACGATCAATGTAACAGAAAAAACCGGCTCATTGGTTGGGTTATTGGATGTGGAAGAAAGAGAAGACCTGATGATCACCTGCGTGAGCGGCATCACCATCCGGATGAAAGTGGCAGATGTAAGTGAACAGGGTCGTGCAACCCAGGGTGTGAAACTTATCAGGATCGATGAAGGCGATGCCATTGCGGCCATTACCAACCTCGACGAAGAGGAAGAAGAAACACAGGAGCCAGGTGAATCCACCGAAGCTGGTGATGAATCTACCGAGGGCACAACAACCGGAACGGAAGATGCCGGCGAACCGGTGGAATAAAGTTGATGTTTAGTGTATGGAACGGCTGCCAATCGGCAGCCGTTTTTTGTTAATTATTCCTGAGAAGAAATGTTGGTAATGGCACTTTAATTGTGTGAATAAAATTGGTCCTTCGGAGGAAACGCCTTTCCTTGAAAGACCACGAGGGGTTCTGGCTTTTTAGCCGGAGCCCTTTATCATACATGTTTTTCTCCTGCCTGCTGGCCTAAATTATTTCGCAGTTGGTCGGGGTACCCGCCAGGGTTTATCTACGGCAACCATACTCTTAAAAGGTGATAGGCGCTACAGGCTTGAGTTGTACTGAAATTTTCTACTTAACATAATGTTAATTATAGGCTAAAACGATAAAATTTGAGGTTCGTTCGTGGTCGCCTAATCAACCATCATGGATCGCCCGAATCGGCATTCAACAATGCAGGTGTAATGAATGAAGGCCTGGCAGGAAATAAAAAGCATTTCACGGAAACAACCGAAAGTTATTTGCGGTACCCGTTTTCATTAAATGAACTGATCGCTGATTGAGACTGCGTCAATTGTTTTTGGCGCCATTATCAATCCAGCAGATAATCGCTGCCTTACCAGCCGCCGGTAACGAACCATTCCTTGGCATAACACCTGTTGCCACTGCTATTCGGATCTGCGCTGCGGCATCATGTGCCACGTTATAATCCGCCAACGATGGCAGGTCGGTTCCATCATGACAACCGCCAGCCGTGCAATTGGAAATAAAAACCGGTCGCACGGTTACTGCATAACTGGTGGCCGGATCACAGTTGGTCGCCACGGCGGCAGGTTGAACGGTTGTTTTTTTACAACTGAACAAACAAACAGGCAGCAATGCTGCTAATAATATTTTTCGCATATTTAAAACTAACCAACCGGGCCCCGGTGTTTGCTTAACCGTTGGTTAATTGATGGTATGATAATATTTCTCGCCAGCAGTCAACCCCAGCCAGCGCCATCCGTTTTTTTGCTGGATCGCAATTGCTTGCTGATCTTTTTTCTGCCCAATGGAGCCAATGAGTTATCTACTGCTTCTATGATTGACGGGGATCAGCTTTTTATCAACGATTAATCTTTACTTTTATAATTGTCAATTCAACATATATTTTTATTTGTATTGCGATTATCCATGCTTCTTGTTTGTTTTTAAAATCTTTCACATGTCACGTTTTAGCTGCTGTTTAATAAAATTATTTTTTGCTTTTTTGATCCCGTTTGCACTCCCGCTGGTAATAGCTGCACAAACCAGGATCAACATTGACGAAGGATGGAAATTTCATTTTGGAAATGCATCAGACCCTTCGAAGGATTTCAATTATGGGATTGCCACGATCTTCTCAAAAAGCGGCGCTGCACCAAACACGGCCATCGATCCTTCGTTTAATGACAGCAGTTGGAGAACATTGAATCTTCCGCACGATTGGGCCGTAGAGCTTCCTTTTGCTTATTCACCCAACGCAGACGTGGAGTCGCACGGCTATAAGCCCGTTGGTGGCTTGTTTCCACAAACGAGCATCGGTTGGTACAGGAAACATTTCACCGTTGCTGCCGCTGATTCAGGTGGCCGTTTCACACTGCAGTTCGATGGCATCTTCCGCAACGCCGGTATATGGCTCAACGGATTTTTTATAGGCACAAACATGAGCGGTTACCTGGGTGTCACTTACGACGTTACTGATTATATCCATTTTCACCGCGACAACATTATTACTGTACGGGTGGATGCCACCCAGTATGAAGGTTGGTTTTATGAGGGCGCCGGCATTTATCGCCATGCCTGGCTTAACCAAACCAATAACCTGCACATTACCGATGGAGGTATGTTTGCATTCTCAACTGTAGACGGTGACCAGGCAACCATCACTGTTTCTGCTGAATTGATCAATCAAAACCTGGCCACTGCCGGTTGCACTGTTTATTCCTACATCACAGAAAGAAACGGTAAGATCATTTCCCGGTCAAAGGAACAATCACTACGCCTGCGGCCGAATGAAAAAGGAAACAGCAGCGCCATACTAACGGTTAAGCACCCACGCTTATGGAGCCTTGATGACCCATACCTGTACCGGGTGGTATCAGTGATTGAATCTGGTGGAAACATCATCGACAAATCCACTCACCGTTTTGGCATCAGGACTTTGAAATTTGATGCTGCGGATGGATTTTTCCTGAATGGCAAACACATAAAGATACAAGGCACCAATAATCACCAGGACCATGCAGGACTGGGCGCCGCCCTACCCGACTACATGCAGTTTTACCGCATCCGGTTATTAAAAAACCTGGGAGCAAATGCATATCGTACCAGTCACAATGCGCCCACCCCGGAACTGCTGGATGCCTGCGACAGCCTGGGCATGCTGGTATTGGACGAACAGCGATTACTCAATAGCAGCCCGGAATACCTGCACCAGTTTGAGCAGCTGATCAAAAGAGACCGCAATCACCCATCCGTTTTTCTTTGGAGTATTGGCAATGAAGAAGGATGGATTCATACCACTCCCATCGGCAAAAGGATCGCACAAACACTCATTGAAAAGCAACAGGAACTCGATCCTACCCGTACCTGTACGTATGCTGCCGATGTTGCCAATGTGTATCCCGGGGTGAATGAAGTGATACCCGTAAGAGGTTTTAATTACAGGCAGTATGCAGTGGCAGATTATCACCGTGATCATCCGGGGCAACCTGTGATCGGCACAGAGATGGGAAGCACTGTAACTACCCGGGGCATGTATGAAAAAAACAGTATTCGTGGATACGTGCCAGACCAGGACATCACAGCACCCTGGTGGGCCAGCCGGGCGGAGACCTGGTGGAAGCTGGCAGCAGAAAATAATTACTGGTCGGGCGGTTTTGTGTGGACGGGCTTTGACTATCGTGGTGAACCCACTCCATTCGATTGGCCCAATATCAACTCTCATTTTGGCATCATGGATGTATGCGGCTTTCCTAAAAACATTTATTACTACTACAAAAGCTGGTGGACAGACAGGGATGTACTGCATATCTCACCCCACTGGAACTGGCCGGAAAAAAAAGGGAAGCCGATCGATGTATGGGTAAACAGCAATGCTGATTCCATCGAATTATTCCTGAATGGAAAAACCTTAGGTAAAAAAGAAATGCCCCGCAACGGGCACCTGCAGTGGTCCGTACTTTATGAACCAGGCAAACTGGAAGCTGTGGCGTTTAAGAAAGGAAAAAGATTCAGCACGGCTGTTGAAACCAGTTCTGCAGTTGCAGAGGTTGTGCTTACTCCCTATAAAACCACCCTGGTTGCTGATGGAAAAGATGCAACGGTGATCAATGTTTCATTGATCGATAAAGAAGGACGGGAAGTTGCCGATGCCGATAACATGATCAGGTTTTATATTGAAGGAGATGCCAGTATCATCGGCACCGGTAATGGTGACCCCAGCAGTCATGAACCTGACAAGTGTATGGATGGAGCCTGGCAACGCAGTGCATTTAACGGCAAATGCCAGGTAATTGTGCAGGCGGGAAAAAAAGCCGGCATTATTAAATTTGAAGCAAGGGCAGCAGGCTTATGGGCAGGATCTACCGACATCATCACGTTATCACCGGCCAGTTTGACAAAAATAAGTATCAACCCCGCATACGATTTGAAAGGAGAAGCAGCAAAGCCCCGCCCGGCTACAAAAATGATCGGTGCAGACATCTCATTTTTACCACAACTCGAAGACAAGGGTATTCATTTTTCGGAAGACGGCGTTGAAAAAGATGCGATCAGTTTATTAAAGGCGCATGGCTTCAACTACATCCGTTTACGGGTATTCAAAGATCCGTCACGAGATAGCGGTTATTCGCCTGGCAAAGGTTTTTGCGACCTGGCACATACCCTTCAAATGGCAAAAAGAGTGAAGGCAGCAGGCATGAAACTTTTGCTGGATCTGCATTACAGTGATTACTGGGCCGATCCTGGCAAGCAATACAAACCGGCAGCCTGGCGGGATCTTTCTTTTAATGCATTACAGGATTCACTGTACACCTATACAAAATATGTACTCACAGCATTGCAACAACAAGGCACCACACCCGATATGGTACAGGTAGGCAACGAGATCAACCATGGCATATTATGGCCGGATGGCAGTGTTGCCAGCATTGATTCACTGGCCTCCTTACTCAGGGCTGGCATCGCCGCCGTAAAAACTGTTGATCCGGCAATCGTGATCATGCTGCACATCGCATTAGGTGGACAAAATGAAGAATCCGTTTTTTTTATTGACAACATGCTGGCGAGAAATGTTCATTTTGATGTGATCGGCCTTTCCTATTATCCAAAATGGCATGGCAGCACTGACGAACTGGAAGATAATTTCAATGACCTGGTGAAGCGGTACGACAAAGACATTATCATCGTTGAATATTCCGCCAAAAAAGAAGCTATGAATAAGATCGGTTTTGACACACTGCATGGAAAGGGCACCTGCATATGGGAACCACTCAATACCTGGGAAGCAATATTTGACTGGCATGGAAAAGCCAATGACTACCTGAAGCTGTATGACCAGATCAGTCAACAATACCTGCACCGCGATTAGCCGCTACCGGTTGTAACTGATCCGCCAGATCACGTTACTAACGTCGTCGGATACCAGCATTGATCCATCCGGCAATACCGCAATGCCTACCGGTCTTCCATGCACTTTACTGCTGGCCAGGTTTTCCACGAAACCGGTAAGAAAATCTTCCGGCTTTCCTGCAGGCACTCCATTTTTAAATGGGATAAAGATCACTTTATAGCCGGAGATCACCGACCGGTTCCATGACCCGTGCTGCGTGATGAATGCGCCATCCTGGTATCGTTTGGGAAAAGCCTGATTCCTGTAAAAAAGCAGACCGAGAGAAGCGGTATGCGACCCCAGCGGGATATCCGGAACGATCACCTTGCTCATCGGTACCGGGCTTTTGCTGCTGTCAACCCTTGGATCAACATGTTGTCCGTAGTAAAAGAAAGGCCAGCCATAAAAGCCACCCTCTTTCACTTTTGTAAGATAGTCCGGCACCAATTCATCTCCGAGTTCATCCCGCTCATTCACTGCCACCCACAGGTCCTTTGTGCCAGGTGCCCAATCCATGCCAACCGGGTTCCGCAGACCTGAGGCAAGTATTCTCTCTCCTGTACCATCCGGGTTCACTTCCAGGATATCCGCCCGCCTGATTTCGTTTTGCAACCCCTCCTCTGCCACATTGGTACCCGACCCAACGCCAATGTATATCCTGTTTTTTGATTCATTGGTTATGATATTTCTTGTCCAGTGCCGGTTATGCTTACCGGCTGGAAGTGATAATATTTTCTTTCCAGGTTGACGCAGAACAGTATCACCGGGCTGATAATCGTAACGCATCAATGCATCGGTATTCCCAATATAAAAATGGTTGTGAAGGATGAGCATACCGAATGGCTGATGAAGGTTTTCCGCGAAAACATACCTGTTGGCCGGCACCCCGTTTTTATCAATATTTCTGAACAGGGTGATCCTGTTTGCGCTCTCGCCAATGTGCTGCGTTTTTATTTTTCTTGAAATACCAGCCCCGAATTTCATCAGGCCTTTTAAAATAGTATTGGATTCTGCCACGAAAACATCTCCGTTATCACCCACGTAGATCCACCGGGGATGTTCAAAACCAACTGCAAACCTGGTTACCGTAAAACCAGCAGGCGCTGCTGGCGTCTCTCCTGGCCCCCACCCGATCACTTCACTGAAATTTTTTGAAGAGGGTGTTGCATAGGGGGCCTGCAAACTATCAGCCTGGTAGCCGGCAGTTGTAACAGAACCAGCATAAGAACCTTTATTGAGCTTCCTCGTGTTGCAGGAAACAAACAATAAAAGCCAACCTGCAATGAATAAATTTTTCATGATCATAATAGATTACCGCCCGGCACTGCCCTTTGTCAGCAATGATGAAAAGCAATTAATTGGGATGAACTTTAACCTTTACTTTTTTTGTTTCCACTTCCACCCCGCTTTTGTCAAGTGTTACAGAAGTGGCTTTTGGCGCTTCCTTCTTTTCAACCGGAACGGGTACTTTCACCACTTCCTTTTTTGCTGGCTCTGATTCATTGTTACAGGAAACAACTATTGCCGTGATGAATAATCCTGTTAACATACCTGTGATCTTTTTCATAACAATCATTTTTGTGGTTATCACCGGGCAGGCAATTACCTGTTGGTGTTGACAACTATAAACCAATTACCATGCCTTGCCAATAACAAACGGATTTGAACGGGTTCGTAACAAATAGCCTCAAATAAAAAACAGTGTTGAGGGTTATACGCCTGTACGGCACCTCAACACTGTTCCCGTATTGTGGAGACAGCTCCCCAAGAAATAGTTGACCAATTATTTTGTTTCCAGCAACTTGAAAAACTGGTCGAGTTGCGGCAGGATCACGATCCTTGTTCTGCGGTTCGCAGCCCTGCCTTCTGCTGTAGCATTGTCGGCCACCGGAAGAAATTCTCCACGTCCCGCAGCAGCCATTTTGGAAGGATTGATGCCATATTGGTCTTTTAAAATTCTTACAACAGAAGTTGCCCGCTTCACGCTCAGGTCCCAGTTATCCAGTAAATAGGCGTTGCTTTTATAAGGAACATTATCAGTATGTCCTTCCACCATAAACTCAATATCAGGTTGGTTTTTGAGAACCATCGCCACTTTGCCCAATACTTCCCGGGCTTTATCTGTTACTTCAAAACTGCCGCTTTTAAATAACAACTTGTCGGAGATATCAATGTACACCACACCTTTATCCACTTTGATATTGATATCCTTGTCATCAAGGTTCCCGATGGCTCCTTTCAGGTTGGTTACCAGGGCCAGGTTAAGCGAATCTTTCCGGTTAAGCGCAGATTGCAACCCCTGAATGTAAGCGTCTTTTGCACCAATATTGTCGAGTGATTTTTTGATA
>CAYVLT010000174.1:0-9603 GCA_964452405.1 uncultured Ferruginibacter sp. | reverse complement strand
GCCTTTTGTTTTCTTCTTCCGCAAAAATTCCAATTACACACCAAGGCAATACATGGGCACTACGGCCTCTGACCAGATTGAAGCCAACATACCTGTTGCATCTAAATTTAAGTCTGGAAGCATTGAATCGCCCGCCTTTGGTCCGGCGAAAACCTGGACTTCCCTGCACTGGCGTGGAAACCCGGTGGAGCAACTGGCAGGCGACACCACCTCTATCGAAGTGATCGGTGTGCAAAATGACGGCACTCAAACTTCACTCGCACTGGTGCAACCGGCAACAGACACATCGCTGTCGTTCATCAACGCTACAACCTATCCATATCTCAAGCTCAGGATGGCAAATAGCGACAATATTTTTGCCACCCCTTACCAGCTGAGGTACTGGAGAATCAATGCGGATTATATTCCGGAAGGTGCAGTGGCGCCGAATGTGTTGTTTAAAATGAAAGATACCGTAGAGCAGGGTGAACACATTGATTTTGCTTTGGCCTTTAAAAATATCAGCCCGGTAGCCTTTGACAGCCTGAAGATAAAATTCGTGATCACCGACCGCAACAATGTGGCGCACCTGATCAACCTGCCGAAGGGAAAACCATTGGCAGCAGGAGATACGCTTACCGTACATTATGATATTGACACGAGGACCTATGCCGGTATGAATACCTTGTATGTAATGGTCAACCCCGATAATGATCAGCCGGAGCAGTACCTGTACAATAATTTTATTTACAAGGATTTTTATGTGAATGCCGATCTCACCAGTCCGCTGCTGGATGTAACATTTGATGGTGTGCATATTCTCAGCAGGGATATTGTGGCGGCCAAACCCCATATTCTAATTAACCTGAAAGATGAAAATAAATTCATTGCTCTTTCAGATACGAGTCTGCTTAAAGTGGGCATCCGGTTCCCGGGAGAATCAGAGGTGCACCGGTATTTCTTCGGCGGTGATTCATTGCGTTTCACACCGGCTGACCTGACCAATGGCGATAACACTGCATCTATTGACTTTACTCCGTTGCTTGCTCAAGACGGAGAATACGAACTGGTGGTGTCTGATGGAAGGGATGAAGTGGGTAATAAGGCCGGTAACCTTGAATATAAAGTGGTGTTCAACGTGATCAATAAAGCCATGATCAGTAACCTGCTCAACTATCCGAACCCATTTACAACATCCACGGCCTTTGTATTTACAATTACAGGGGTTGAAGTGCCACAGAACATCCGGATACAGATACTAACGGTAACCGGTAAGGTAGTACGTGAGATAACAAAGGCCGAACTGGGTGATCTGCATATTGGCACCAATATCACCGACTTTAAATGGGACGGCACTGACAGCTATGGTTCCAAACTGGCCAACGGTGTATACCTGTACCGCGTGATCACGAATATGAATGGCAAATCACTCGATAAATACCGGGCTGATGGAGACAATACCGACAAGTATTTTAAAGGAGGCTACGGAAAAATGTACCTGATGCGATGATCCTTTAGGAAAATAAAAAAATGAAAGATGCCACACCGGCATCTTTTTTTAATTGGATAAGCCTGGAAAAACGGCCTCAATAAAATGAGCATGATATAGCGAAACCGATGTCTTTTTCGGTAGCGGTACCCGAACCACATCCATTGGCCTTCGATTATCGTATATGCAGCCAGGGAGCGCTGAGTATATTAAACCATTTGCGAACAGTGAGGTGTGAGCAATAAATATTTCGATTTGAAATTCTCAAATCCTTACTTTTGCAGACTGCGATAACTATAAGATTGCTTAGGTCGTCCGTTAGTGCCGCTACCCTGTAAGAATACCTGTAAGAACAATGATTAAGGTATTGTAACGAAATGAACATGAAAGTGAAATGGATTAATTTATTTCTTCTTTACATATTGGTACCCGTTATTATCACGGTTTTAACCTTCAATTCCGGCTCCTGGTGGGGCCTGATTGCCATCCCGGTATATTTCCTCGGCATCATCATTTCCCGTTTTCACCAATGGATATACCTGCCGATCCCGGTTATTTTCGTGTTCTGGTATTGGTATACCTATGGTCTTTCCCTGCGGGATTACGTTGCCATGTATTTTGGCGCCATGGTGCTTGGCATCATATTAAGCGAAGCAGGTAAACAATACGACCGGTTTGTAAATAAAATACTCCCCGAACAGCTCACCAATATTGACTACAATGAAAAAGTGGATGAGCTGAACCGCCGGCTGGAAGCCTATCGTGCTGCCCACCCTAACGAAAAACTCACCCCTGAGATCGTGGAGAAGATCAGGACCGAAGTTTTTTTCTGATGTTGTTACACCGGAAGTTTTACAAAACTGTCAATAATCTTTGCCCGACGCAGCATCCTTGTCTTTTTTAGCTCCTTTCTTTTCCTCTGTTTTGGCAGGCATCACTGCTTTGGGATCTTTTTTATCGGCGGGGCTTTTATTGGCAGCGCCCGCTTCTGTTTTCGGTTTGCCGGTACCGGTATCTTTTTTGGGTTTTATCTCACTTTCAGTAGGAATGTCGGAGTTGTCATAATCAGACAACGGGGCAGCCATGTAATCGCCTGCGTTGCCATTGCCCTGGTCGTCGTATTGGACACTATCGCCTTCATTGGCCAGTTTTTCAAGTGTTTCATCGGCATAAATAGGGTCATGGGCAAAGGCTGCCGGTTCTTCAAATTTCAACGTGCCTGCATAAGGCAGTTTGTTGTCGGCATATACTTTATTCATAAAGTAGCCCCATTTGGGAAGCGCCATTTCATTACCGCCCGAAGTACCTGAATAGATCCTGATGAACGGATCGTCGCAACCCACCCAGGTACCGGCCAACAGGGTAGGCGTGTACCCGATAAACCAACCATCGGTGTTGTCGTTAGTGGTACCTGTTTTGCCGGCTTTTTCGGCCGGGATGGAGTAGTTGTTTAATGAACGACCTGTGCCAATCTGCACCACGCCCTGCATTAACTTCACCATGGTGTATGCATCATTTTCATTCAGTACCTGTTTTGTTTCAGTGGTGAACTCCTGCAGGAGATTGCCATTTTTGTCCTCGATCCTTGAAATGAATACCGGCTCGGTATTGTATCCTTTGTTGGGAAACATGCTGTAGGCCTGCAACATTTCCAGCATCGGTATTTCTGCGGAGCCCAATGCAATGGAAGTGTAGGGCGGGAGTTTAGATTCGATGCCCACGCTCTTCGCAAATTCAATCACCCGGGGTACACCCACCACGTTGGTGAGGTACACAGAAGCAGTGTTCTTAGAGAAAGCCAGGCAATTGGCCAGGCTGCCGCCACCGCCTTTGAATGTGCGCATTTCTCCACCATATTTCACCGGTCCGCCGGGGATCACACTTTGCGGTGTAAAGCCGGCATCGGCAACTGCCAGCGTATAGATCAACGGTTTGATGGTGGAACCTACCTGCCTTTTGGCGGTAACATGATCAAATTTGAACCATTTAAAATCGATACCTCCCACCCAGCATTTCACTTCACCTGATTTAGGGTCCATCGCTACAAAAGAAGTTTGCAGTAGTTGTTTGTGGTATTTGATCGAATCTCTTGGCGTCATTACAGTATCCAGTTCTCTTTTGGCGTTCCACGCAAACACCTTCATGCGAACCGGCTTTAAGAAACTGGCACGGATGTCTTCTTCTTTCATGTCATCCTCTTTCAGCTGTTTCCACCGTTCGCTGGTTTTCATGGCGGATTCGATGATGCCTTCCCTTTCCTTCCACATTTTGTCGCCATTCAGCTTCAGCAGGTAATTCAGTTTTTTCTGGATCACGGGCATGTGCTGCACCACCGATTCTTCTGCGTATTGCTGCATCCTGGAATCGAGCGTGGTATAGATCTTCAGGCCATCCCGGTATAAATCGTAGTTTTCCCCGGTTTTAAGATTCTTATGATTTTTACACCAGTCCTTCAGTTTGTCTGCCAGTACTGCCCTGAAATAAGGTGCAATACCCACTGATTCGTCTGGTTTTTTATAATTGGTGATGAGTGGCTTTGCCTTTAGTTTATTAGCCTGGGCGTCGGTAATGAAATGTTGCTTGCAGGCAACCATTCTTTCAATAACCGTATTCCTTCGGTTAAGAGAGGCAACAGGATGCCTGATAGGATCATAGATAAATCCTTTCAGCATTCCCACGAGCACGGCTGCCTCTTCTATGGAAAGATCGGCAGGTTCCTTCTGGAAATAAGTCCTGGAGGCATTCCGGATTCCATAGTTGCTGCCCCAGGGCGCCCGGTTTAGGTAGAGGGTGATGATCTCTTCCTTGGTAAAGTTGCGCTCGAGTTTAACGGCTATGATCCATTCTTTTATTTTGTCGATACTTCTTTTTACCACATTACCACGGCCCTGGCCCAGCATCATTTTGGCCAACTGTTGAGTAATGGGACTTCCACCTCCATCTGTACCTAATTTCAGGATGGCCCTGGCCACCGCTTTGGCGTCAATGCCTGAATGATCATAGAAATACTGGTCTTCAGTTGCGATCAATGCATTGATGATGTTGGGTGAAATCTGGCTGTACTTGATCTCGCTGCGGTTTTCAGCGTAATATTTTCCCATCAACTTGCCATCGGCTGTGTACACTTCGCTGGCAAGATCAGCCTCGGGATTTTCCAGGTCTTTCAGGGAGGGCATTTTGCCAAACAAGCCAAAATTGGCTGCCGCAAAAATCAGCACCACCGCCAATAGTCCGAAAAAAAACACTCTCCACAATATTTTTACAGAAGTCTTCATGCTCACAAATTAGCTTTAAATGATCGATCAGAATTATTTTACCAAACCGGGATATTGCCTGTTCAGCAGGTTCTTGTAGCCCGAGATATCTTTGGTGGCCTTCAACCGCTGCAGGTTTTCATCATCAATTAACAGGAAGGAGTATTTGTTTTCCGGCAGCCAGGAAATTTCTTCCGGCGCCGCTCTTTTTATCTTGGTTAAAAAATGAAGTGCTTCATCCGCATTGGTGAAGCCGGCAAATACCAGCAACCGGTAATCAGCGCTCACCGTATCCTTACTAACGGTGATGGATAGCTCCCTGAAGTTATCGGCAGCATATCTTGCCAACGCATTTTTAGATTCGTTTACATACGTGATGTCCACTTTGTCCAGCAGCATGATCACGTTGTGGGGAGCGGCCGCATTAAAAGTGTATGGACCACTTACGAGTGGGGCGGTGGACCTGGCACTGTCTGTTGCTGCTTTCGTATTGGGCGCTGTTGCTGTTATCTTCAGGCTGTCTGCCAGCGAGGACGGCGATTGGATAATGGTGGAATCGTTTCGCACCATGGGTTTACGATCATTCACCAGCAACACACTGTCGTCTGGCGCACGGGTTATCTGCAGGTTGGTGAGGTATTCCTCAATTTCCTTGCGGCGGCCCAGCACGTCAATCATCCGTTCCGCTTTAGGTTTCAACGGCGATTTCGGATACAGGTTACTGATAGACGTTAAAACGGCGATGGCTGCGCTGTCATCTTTCTGCTTAACATGATACACGGCTTCAATGTACAACAGTTGCGGCGTCCAGAAGCTGTTGCCATACACACTGTCTGCCCTTCTTTTTTCCGCAATGGCTTCGTCAAAACGGCCTTCAATAAAGAGGTTATATACCGATTCATACCGTTTGGTGGCTTCGGGGTTTTTCAGGCCCGTTTTGGCAGCGTTCAATTTTTCCAGCAAGGTTGAGCCGGCACCTCCCGCAAATTTTGTCTGCACCAGTCGTTTGTAATAGTCTGCCGAATCCTGCATGCCCAGCTTGCTGTAACAGAATGACAGGTTGAAATACAACTCGCCATCATACAGTGAATCCGGGAAACGGCTGAGAGATTGTTTATAAGTATTTACTGCTTCACCGTAATCTTCCAGGTCAAGCTGGAATAATTTACCCAACTCAAACAGGTTTACTGCAATAAGGCTGTTGCTGATGGCGATCTTCTCTTCTGTCAATGGCAGTTTTGCCATCAATCCTTCATAACTGAAATCTTCTGCCTGCTCTGGTTCGTCTGGAGTAAGCTGTTTGCCTGTCTTGCCCTTGCCGGTGGATGGATTTTTTGCAATCAGCACCTGGTTTTTTCCATTTGAACCATCTGCCACAGGAGAATCAATATCATCCGGGTTCATATTGCCGATCATGCCGGCATTGTTGTCATTGATATTGAATTGCTTGGCAGATGCATTGGCCGATTTTCGCCGCCAGTTATCCGTATTGGTTCTTTGTCCCCATTTCTTCTTAAAATCAGAAAAACCTTTCGCCTTGGTGGAGTTGTTGTAAAAATACCAGTCTGATCCGCTTTTGGCCGTGCTGCCAAAGAGGTCACGGGGTGCATCCTTATCCTTGTCGAAACTGATCATGTCCGAGGCGCCGCTGTAACTGTTGTCTTCATCTTTCAAACCTCTTTCCTTGCGCAGTTTCTTCGATATTTTTTTCACAAACAATTCTCTTGCTGCCGGGTCCATGGCTGCCACCCGCTGCAGGCTATCTTCCCGCTCGATCACCACAATCTTTTCAACAATCCTTGCCAGTGCTGCCCGGCGATCCTGGATGCTGTTGAGTTTATCTTTAATGGTGCTGTCGCCCGATTGCAGGCTGTCATACATGCTGGCGGCTTCCTGGTATTGTTTTCTTACATAAGCAATTTCTGCAAGTTGCAGGTAGGCTTTGTTTTTATACACTACGTTGTTTTCGGCATATTTCAGGCATTTGTTGTACAGCCCGATGGCCATGCTGGTATCCGGTTTTTCCATCGCCAGTTCGCCTGCGGAAAAGAACAGCACATCGCGGTACATCTCAAACTTGTCCCGCTTGCTGAGCTTTACCAGGTTGTTGATGCCATTGTCAAGGTCTTTTTCATTATTGCCCTTTCGCATCTTGGCATTGTTCATCTGGGCATGAATGTCCATCAGGGCATTGGTGGTATGTGAAGAAGCTTTATCATAGTACTCACCGGCTTTGTCAAATACCCCGTTCCTTTCGTACAACTGGGCCAGCAAAAATTCTGCCCTTGCCATATCCTGTTTCGTGGCTGCACTTGATAATCCCTGTTCAAGATACACCGCAGCGCTGTCGTAGATGCCCTGCTTGTAAAACCAGTAACCGTACACATCATTCAGATCATCTACGAGGCGTTTGGGCAGGTTGGGATCATTTTGCAGGGTATGTATCAGTCCTGCTGCATCGCCCAGTTCATCCTGTTCAATAAAGGTTCGGGCCATCCAGATCAATGCGTCATTGCGGCTGGGTGGCTGCGCTGTTAACTTTTGCAGTATGTTTTGCTTTTCTTTGTTGGCAATGCTGATGGTGCTGCCTGATGCATCGTCGGTGGTGCCCACAATGCGACTGCCATCTTCATTTTTTTTGCGTGGAAAAAGATTATAGTTAATGAACTGGAATGTAGCGGCAGCGGTATCAAAATCCTTCTTGAAAAAATAAGCTTTACCCAGCAGCAGGTACATGTCATCGATCCAGTCGTTGCGCAGATCGTGCAGCAAAATACCTGCAGTAGCTTTCAGGATCACGGAATCGAGGTCGTTTTTCTGGCTGGCAGTATTTTCAAGTGTGTAAGGATAGTAGCTGATGAGTTTGCTGAAGTCGTCCTGCTGTGCCGCTTTGGCTCTTTCCAATACCAGGTTGATCTTGTTTTTGGCATTGTACACATAGTTGAAATGTGTAAAATTATTCTGCACCACCCTGCGGTACAGGTTGAATTTTTTTTCAGCCATTTTCTCTGACCCGAGCTTGCGTTCTGCAAATTTATCTGAGCGTTTGGCAGAGTCGAGCAGGTTCAGTGTCCATGTGGGAGGTTGAGCAGTAAGAACAGCAGGTATAATCAAAAAGAACAATATGGATACAGTATATAAAAAACTCCTTTGAAACATGGGAATAATGGGGTTATAATATGCGCTAAATATCGGATAATTTTAGCAATTATTGCCCCGTTTCACGCGGGTTTCTTAATTTTAACACCGAATAAAAGAATATGGCGAAATTGGATACCAACAGCACACTAAAACGCCTTCGAAACCGTTACCGCCTGGTAGTGATGAATGAGGATACTTATGAAGAGGTGGTGAAGTTCAGGCTGAGCCGGATGAGTGTGTATATTGTGATGAGTAGTATCTTCGTGATCCTGACCGTGTTGACCGTTGCATTGATCGTGTTTACCCCCATCAAATATTACCTTCCGGGAACAGGGTATGGCGATGCAAGACAGGTGAGGGAATTCCGTTCGCTGAAGATCAGGACCGATTCAATAGAAACAGCCTTAAGATACAAAGAAAAATACCTGGACGACCTTAAGAAAGTGTTGTCAGGGCAGGTTGTTAAACTCGATACCACGGCGCTTGAATTGCCAAAGGTTGAAGCCAGCGATGAATAATGCAGGGGGCGTTACACCGGGGCACCGGGCCACTGCAACAACTAACTGAATAATCCAGTTCAATATTTTACTGGTACCGGTATTGCCGGTTACTGAAACCAAAAACTGATTACTATGTTTACATCAAAAGTTAAAAACAGCGACACGCCTGTTGGCAGCACCACCATTATCGGCGCAGGCACGGTGATTACCGGCGATATTGAGAGTAATGGCGATATCAGGATCGATGGAACGCTGATCGGCAACCTGGTATCGAAAGCGAAAGTGCTGGTAGGACAGGAGGGGGTGGTGGAAGGTGATATCAGCGGGTTGCAGGCAGATATCATGGGCCGGGTAACCGGCACCGTTAAGATAAAAGAACTGTTACAGTTGCATGGTAAAAGCATCGTGTCGGGAGAAATATTTACGGGCAGGCTGGAAGTGGAGCCCAGCGCCACTTTCAACGGAAGCTGCCATATGGGTAGCAGTGTTAACAATGTAGTGGAACTTACACCGGAACTGGGTAATGTTGCCAATCAATAATTAAATTAATACTTCAGCATGAAAAGCCAGGGCAAGGACTTAATCCCTTTTATCATCCTGTTTATCCTGTTCAATAATTTTTTTCTTTTTGGTAAAAACTGGCTGGCCGCTCATGGGTTGGATCACCTGGTGCTCATCATTGCGAATACCCTGTTTTTTTTACTGAGTGTGTTGGTGTACCAGATGCAAAAAAAATCACTGCGTAACAAAAACCCGAATGTTTTTGTTAGGAGTGTGATGGGAGGCACTATGATAAAAATGGCCGTTTGCCTGGTGGCCATCGCTGTATACGCACTGGCATTCAAAAGCAGTTTCAGCAAAATGTCGGTATTGGTAGCTATGTTCCTGTATTTTATTTACCTGTTTGTAGAGGTGAAACTCGCCACTAAACTGAACAAGCAAAAAGATGCCTAAACAGGAAGCGCCCCTGCACCAGTTGCGATCTTATCTACCCGAAGGCAGTTTTGAAGAAGTGTCTCACTACCTGCTACATTACAAGGTGCATCTTACGATTACACGTGAACGAAAAACGGTGCTGGGTGATTACCGCAATGCGCTTGCCGATAAAAATCACCGGATCAGTGTAAATGGCAATCTTAATCAATATGCATTCCTGATAACATTGCTGCACGAGCTGGCCCACCTGTTTACCTATGAACGATATGGCCACCGGGTGCAGGCGCATGGGGCTGAATGGAAA
>CAYVLT010000173.1:0-9637 GCA_964452405.1 uncultured Ferruginibacter sp. | reverse complement strand
ATGTTCGTTCACCAGCGGGTTGGGATAAAGCGTGATATCACCCTCCTCCTTATTGTACAACAAACGGATCGTTTCAGAGCGCTTTTCGGCGCCCGTCATATCCAGGCTGCGTACCCGGTAATAATTCGCTCCCTGCAATGGGTGGGCGTCAAGCCAATGATAGGTTTCGTTCAGCCCGGTATTACGGGGCACTGTTCCCGTAAACAGGTTGGTGAAATGAATTCCATCCGCCGACCTTTCCACTGCATAGCCTTTTACACCGGCTTCATTAGCAACCGTCCAATGCAGTTGAATACCACCGGCCTGGTTATTGCCTTTTACAGACACAAACTGAACAGGTACCACGGTGAGCGGCCGGAACACGATCCTGAACCGGGATGACTGAAAGGAGGCAGAATCCTGGTTGATCTCAAAATGATGGATCAGCGTGCCGCCTGCTGTCAGCAAGGAGCGGCTGTGCAGGTAACTGTCTTCCAGGTAAGCGCTTACCCCTGCCGTTTCAATTCCCGATGCGGATACCTGTAACCGGTAGTTCCTCAGTTTTACGTAACGCATTTTATAGCGGATGGTATCTTCTTCATGAATGGCCGTTCTTTTTTCTATCTGCAACCATTGGCCCCCGTTATCAATACCAAAATTCTCTGATGAAAAATTCAACACTTTGCGGGCATCATCCAGGTCGATGGCATCCGCATACTCATTGTTGTATAAGGACAGCGCCCCATCGAGCAGTTGCGTGGTTTGATCATTGTTTTCAGCCATGAACAAAGTGCTGATATAACCCAGGGAACTGCCGGGAGTACTTCCCGGCCTGAACACCACGCTGTTGCTGCCACCTGTTTTGGCGTTTTCATTGATTGATACCGAGCCGGCACCATTATTCTGTACTAAAAATGCCTGGCTGCTTTGTATGCTGTTGTGTACGCTGAAAGCCGCGCCGTAGCTGCCACCACCGGCCCCGCTGTTGCCCGGGAATACGAGGTAATCAGAGCCGGGTCCGCCCGACCTGGTAAGATACTGGAAGGCACCTACGCCGGTGACACCGGTTAAGCCCGGGTCCCACACCACATAGTTGGCGCCACTAATGGCTCCGCTGGTCGTTATCTTTCTTAGGTCAATCGTGGATGCATAGGGATTACCCACTACCGTGTACGGACCAACGCCTGCGGGTATCGTGCTTACCTGCCCATAGGTTTTCAATTGGCCCGACATGCGCAGGATGGTATTGGTGGTGGGTGCCGCGGTATTGAGGTAAACCGGTGTACTGCGGTCGCCCCGCACAAATACCATGTAGCCGGCGGAGTCGGTTACTTTCGCGGACAAGGTATTGGGAATACCGATCCAGCTGAAGTTGACCGGGTCGTAGTATTTGATCGACGGGTTATTATTAGGTGTAGGATCGAAGCCGAGTGCCACGCTGGCGCCACTGATGTGCATACCATAACCGGGATGTGGATCGAGGCGGTTGGTAAATACATAATCCGGGTTCACCACTCCCTCCTGCCAGGCCGCATTAAAGGTGGGAGCCCCGGCGGCCATTACGGGTGCCGTAAGCAGGCGCCACGATCTGCGCTCAGGCACATAGCGCTCCACGATCATTTTGCCGGTAAAGCTGTTGCCGCTGTTGGCGCCATCGTTTGTGATATCAGCCACCCGGGCAGTTCTGTCAGCTCTCGACAGCAGCGTGATGTTATCTCCGGTATGCAGTACCGCGTTGTTTACATTTCCAAAAGCAATGGAATCACGGATGTTCAGAGTGTCGTTTGCCACCGAAGAAACCGACACGCCTGCCGGGTTTGAAATGAGTAATCCGCCCAACATACGGTACACAAAATACCCGCCGCTGATGGTTTGAGCGCTGCTGCCGTTCAGTTCAAGCGTACCTGCCGTTACATCGAGCGAGCCGGAATTATTGATGGCGCCGGATACCTGCAGGCTGGCTCCACTAACGGTGACCATTGCACTATTTTGAATGAGGATATTTTTTACAGAGCCGGTGCCGCTGTTGAGCAAAGGATAGAAAGACAGACTGCCCGGTATCAGCACGTCAGTATAAGTATCCGGCACGGTGCCTGCACACCAGTTCTGTACATCAAACCAGTTAGTGTTGATGCCCAACCAGGTATTGATGTTTCCAACCGCAAGCGTAACAGGCATGTTGAAAGTTTGCTGGCAGGTGCCATTGGTGATGCCGGTTACAGTTAACAACTGCCCGTTATTGGCCACCGTTAACACCGATGTATTGAAAGTGGCGTTCCCCCCGGCATCGGCATTCACACCCGTCACCGGTGGCTGCACCACACCATTAATCGTATAGGCGATACTGTTATTAAGGCTGTTTGGCGCCAGCCCGGACAGCCGGATGCTGGCAGCACCGGTAACGCATACCGCTGCTGGTTGCAACACAGTTGCCAGTGTTGGCAGCGCCTGCACGCTCAGCAAGGTTAACACACTTACTGATTTTACACAGGCAGGCACCGTGCTGGTGGTGGAAATACCTGTTACCTTCAGCAGGTGCCCGTTGTTGGCAGCCGACAATACACTGGTAGTGAATACAGCATTGCCGGACGCATCTGCCGTTACGCCGGTTACTGCGGGTTGCACCACGTTATTGATCGTATAGATAATAGTGCTGGTACTGCCGGGTAATAATCCAGCCAGGTTTACCTGGGCGCCGGCCCCTGCACAAACGGTGGCGGGCTGCACAACGCTGGTGAGTGTAGGTGTTGGATTCACCATTACCAGTACGTCTTCACCAACTGCATTGCTGCACCCATTGGCTGTGGTGGTATAATGATACAGCACTGCCACCGGTGCATTCGTGGTATTGGTGAGTACCTCATTTACATTGCCGGTTCCGGCAGAAGCAGACTGGCTGATACCGGCCACAGCAGCCCTCGACCAACTGAAGCTGGCAGCCGGCGTGGCACTGGAGGCGATATAACTGAAAGCAGTTCCGCTGCATATTGCCGGTGGCAACAGGTTACTGTTGAGCGTTGGCGATGGATTCACCTGCAACAACACATCCTGGTTAAATGATTGGGAACACACCGGACCCGCTCCTGTAATATCTATTCCAACGATCTTTAACAATTGTCCGTTGTTTGCCGCCGAAAGCGCAATACTGTTAAAGCTGGCGCTGCCTGCCGCATTGGCTGTGACACCAGCCGCAGTTTGCACCGGTCCGCCATTGATGGTATAACTGATGGTGGCAGTACTGTTGGCAACAAGTCCGGCCAGGTTAACCTGTGCAGCGCTGCCCGGGCATACGGCTGCCTGCAGACTTGCCGCACTCAATGTTGGGCTTGCCTTCACACTTAATGTAAGATTTTGAGTAACCAGTTTGGCGCAGGCAGGCACCGGGCTGGTAGTGGTGATACTGGTGATCTGCAGGGTTTGCCCGTTGTTCGCCGCGTTGAGCGGAACAGAAGTAAAGCTGGCGTCGCCGGCAGCATTGGAAACAACTCCTGTAATGGCCTGTGTTGATCCCCCGTTGATTTTATACGTAAAGGTAGAAGTGCTGTTGGCTGTTAACCCCGCCAGGTTGATGATGGCCGGTGAGCCCGCACATACAGCCGCGTCCTGGGAGGCAGCGCTGATGGTTGGACCCGGGTTTACCGTAATACTGATGGGCGCTGAAGTGGCCGAACAACCCGCCGCATCCGTGCTGGTAACAGTATAACTATTCAGGCCAACCGGTGGTGTAACCGCCGCACTGGCGGAAGCATTGGCGGCACCCGAATAGGTGACTGCACCGATGGTTCCCGGTCCGTTAACCACAGAGGTATATGCTCCGCTTCTTGTAATGGAGAGAGACCAGTTGATCAGCGTTCCGATATCGTCAGCCGCATCATCAAAAATCCTGATCGTCCAGTTTCCGTTGACCGGCGCACCTGCCAAAGCAGTGTTGGGTATGGAGAGGTAAGCGCCAGGGGCTGTATTGATGGTACCCTCTGGCCGGTAGCTGCCGGTAAAAGGTGCGGCATTATTGCCTGCAGAACCAATTACGTTGGCCAGGTCTGTCCGCAGAACAGTATTGGTATAGTTATCTCCTGAACCACCATTATCGGTCGACAAAAGCATGGCCCTCGTACCGGATGGGTCAACCAGGAAGATGTCGAGGTCCTGGTCGTAGGTATGAGAGATATTCAGGGTCACCTGCAACAGGTCGGTAGCAGATAAAGTAAGCGCCCCTGCACCGGCAAGTGTTAATGAAGAGCTGATGCCATTGGTATTATTATCAGGAATGGCTGTATTGATGTTGCCGGAGGAAGCAGTGAACAATAAGGTATTGGTGCCACCGCTATTGCCGGCAGTTAAGGTTGACGAAGATCCTGAACATACCGTAACCGGTGTACCATTAAGTGCTACTGCCGGCAGGGGTTGTACCGTAACCAGGATCGTGGAAGTGATGGCAGCACATGCCGCCGGGCTTACAGGTGTGGGTGTAACCACGTACTGTACGGTGCCGGCCGTGGCTGTACTTGGGTTGGTAAGTACCTGGTTGATCAGGTTGCCGCTACCGGCAGTGGCACCGGTGATACCACCGCTGACAGTACCCACCGTCCATGTATAGGTACTGGGAATTACTGAACTGAGCGTGATTCCCGAAGCCGTGCCGCTGCAAAGGAAAGCCAGGGAAGCATTGGAAATGATCGGCGCCTGGTTAACCGTAATGGTCCTGGTTTGTGTCAACGGCGCACAGGGCCCGGTTCCGTCAGGATCATTGGAAGTAAGCGTTAACGTGATCACACCGGTATAGTTGGCTGGTGGGGTATACGTTACCGTTGGTATCTGTGCCGGCGTTCTGAATGTGGTTGAACTCAAGGTTCCCACATTGGCACCATTAGACGGGGTGAGTGAAGTGATTGACCAGGTACCGCCCACCGTTGTGCTGGCTGTTCCGCCCACGCTTGCACCGGTAAGGGTGATCGGCGAGGGTGATGCGGATTGACAAACAGCATTATCAGGTCCGCCTGCACTGATGGTGAGCGTGGAGGTTTTTGTCATGGTAAGCGTATCGCTCGGGCATCCATCCACCAATAACCTGAAATAGTAATTACCCATGGGTGAAAAAATAGAAGGCGGATCAGGCAAGGTATCGTGTATCAGGTTATTCAGGTGTGGACCCACCATTGGATTCCACGGACCAGCACTATTGCCAATGGCATATTGCCATAACAAGGTGGCACCGCTGTATTGCCCTTCAATCAGGTCAATATCATTCTGTCCACCACCGCCCACCAGGTCGCCGTCACAAATAGTGAAGCCATTATCATCATTTGGATATTCGTAGAATGAAACATTATAAGGTGGGTTTACGGTAACCGTTACAGTTTGTGCATTGCCTACACAACCATCTGGTGTTGAGGTTGGCGTTACCGTGTACACCACATTTTGCCTTGGCGTGAACTGAGATACCGCAGAAGTATTCACAAGCGTGTTGTTGATGACCGCCGAAGACTGGGTGCTGGTGCTTTCGCCACTCACATTGGCGTTGTTGGCAGCTACCCATGTATAAGTAGCCGGCACATTGCTCGTAAGCGGAATATTCACAGTGCTGTTATTACAAACAGTGGCAGTAGTAGCGCCCGTCATCACAGGTTTCGGGTACACGGTAACGTTAGCCGTTGTAACAGTGCTGCAACCGGCGGCTGTTGCCGTTACCTGGAAGCTGGAGACCTGCTGCACAGATGTAGCATTGGTAAGTGTGCCCGAAATGCCGGCCCCGGTTCCTGATGCAGCAATACCGGTAAGATTTACCGTGTTGTCTCTTATCCAGCTGAAAGAAGTACCGGCCACCCCGTTCGGGTTACTGATCACCATATTACCAATGGCGATACCGGAGCAACGTGCCTGTGTACTGTTAGTAACAGAAAGGGTCGGCGTGGGTTTCACCGCCACAGTGGCCGTAACAGGCGTACCCGGGCAACCATTCAGTTCCGGGGTAATCGTAAACGTTACTGTTGTCAGGCTGTTACCGGTATTTACCAGCGTACCCGCGACATCACCGCTGCCGCTGGAAGCAATACCGGTAACGGTGGCTGTATTATTTCTTGTCCAGTTGAACACGGTTGATGCAACATTTCCCGTAAGTGCGATATTGGCCAGGGGCGCTCCTGAGCAGGTGGTTTGGCTGGCAGGCGTTGCAACTGCACCTGGTGAAGGACTTACCGTAACCGTTGCCTGCACCGGCGCACCGGCACAACCATTCGCAGAAGGAACAACGGTAAAGGAAACGGTGACTGCCGCATTGGTGGCATTCACAGGGGTGCCACTGATATTGCCCGTACCCGAAGCCGGCATGCCGGTTACGCTGAGCTGGTTGTCGCGGGTCCAGGTAAAACTGGTGGAGGGCACCGTACTGCTCAATACAATGCCGGCGATCGGGCTGCCCGAACAAATACTTTGTGAGGCCGGTGTGGTGATCGCACCGGGTGATGGGTTTACCAGCACCGCCGCACTCACAGGGGCGCCGGTACAACCATTCGCCACCGGTATCACTGAGAAGTTAACGGTAGCTGGTGAAGTACTGTTATTTGTTAATGCACCGCTGATATCGCCGCTGCCTGTTGCAGGGATACCCGTTACCGTTACCAGGTTGTCTCTTGACCAGTTAAAGCTGGTTGATGGCGTAATACTGGTGGCTGCGATACTGGTGATCGTATTGCCGGAACAAATGTTTTGTGCAGCAGGGGTAAGCAATGCAGCCGGCGTGGGATTAACCAGCACCGTTACGGTGTGTGCGCTACCCGGGCACCCGGCCGCCGTGGGTATGATATTGAAAGTGACGGTAACCGGGTTGGGTGTTGTATTTACAAGGGTGCCGCTGATATTGCCGCTGCCGCCGGCAGGCATGCCCGTAACGGCCACATTATTATCCCTGGTCCAGTTGAAAACTGTTGAAGGAACGGTACTTGCCGGCATGACCGTAGTGACAGGATCGCCGGAACAGATCACCTGGCTGGAAGGACTGGCCGATACATCAGGTGAAGGATTCACAAGCACCGTGCTGGTGACAGGCAGTCCGGGACAACCATTTGCTATTGGGGTAGCCGTAAACGTTACTGTAACGGGTGCAAGGGTAAGATTGGTCAATGAAGCATTGATATCGCCGGTGCCGGTGGCTGCAATCCCGGTTACGGTGGCGGTGTTATCTCTTACCCAGTTAAACAATGTTGCGGCAACCTGGCTGCTGAAGCCGATGCTGTTCGCCGCTGTGCCGGAACAGATGGTTTGCGCCGGCTGAGAACTTGTAATGTCCGGTATCGGTTTCACGGTCACTGTGGCGGTGGCAGCGGTTCCCGCACATCCATCGGCAGCAGGCAATATGGTGAAAACTGTGTTCTCAGTGTTGAATAAATTATTTGATAAAGTACCGCTGATACTGTTCCCTGAACCAGTGGCCGGCATACCGGGTGTATTGGCTGTATTGTCTCTTGTCCAGGAAAAGCTGGTTCCGGCAACAGCACTGGAAATATCCACCTGGTTGATGGCACTGCCGGCACAAACGGATTGCGCCGCCACTGATAAGATCGCAACCGGGGTTGGTTTCACCGTTACGGCAGCAGTAACAGGAGCGCCGGTACAGCCTCCTGCTGTTGGGATAATCGTAAACGTTATGTTCACCGGGCTGTTGGTTACATTCGTCAGCGTACCGCTGATATCTCCTGTTCCTCCGGCAGCGATTCCTGTTACAATGCCGGCATTGTCTCTTGTCCAGTTAAAAACACTTCCCGCAACCGGACCTGAAATGGCGATACCCGTGATCGCTTCACCTGAGCAGGTGCTCTGCGATGCCAGGGAGGCAACCGCCACCGGAACCGGTTTCATACTGATGACCGCACCTGGCGAATTTTGCGGGGCACAAACGCCATTTTGTACCACTGCCCGGAAGATGGTTTCAACCGGAAGGTTTGAGTAGTTAAGGGTGCTGGTGCTGTTGCTCACCGTAGTCCAGTTATTTCCACCATCGGTGGAGAATTCCCAACTGTTCACAGTACCGGTGTGTCCTGACAGTTGCAGTGTACCGTTATTGACACCTGTACAAACCGCGGAATCGGAACTAACGGTGCCGCCTGTGGTAGTAGCATCCACTGCCAGCGAAATAACCGTTGAATATGCATTGATACAACCCGCCAAACCAGTGATCACTACATCGTAATTCCCGGCATCCGCCGCCGCAGCATTGTTGATGGTAAGGAAACTATCCACAGCACCGGGAATCGCAATGGTATTCCGGCGCCATTGATACAGGAGCGGATCGCCACCTGCTGTTGCATATACTGAAAAGGTAGCATCAGAACCGGTACAAACTCTTTGTGAAAGGGGTTGTGTTACAATTGTTATATTTCTGTCTACACTCAGGTGGGCGTATCCTGATTGAACAGCCACACAGGGAGCCAGCCCCGAAACCACCACGTAATAATCGTCTATATCAGGCAGGTTGGCCTGGTTAAAATGTAAACTCGCCGTATTGGCGCCGGAAATATTACCGTTGTTCACAACCGGTATTCCGGGTGCAGTGCCTTTATACCATTGGTAGGTTAAACCGGAGCCGGTTGCTGCTACGGTAAAGGTCACCGGCAACGTGGCACACACCGCCTGGTCGGCGGGTTGGCCGGTAATTGCCACCGCAGTGTTAACCACCAGCGATGCGATGGAGGAGGTAACCGGCGTACAGGGAGCAAGTCCATTCACCAGCACGGTATAGTCAGCCGCATCGGTGGCATCTGCAGCACTGATGGTAAGTATTGCAGTGCCTGATCCGCTGATATTTTCGCCGTCTGTCAACGGAACTCCATTTTTTTGCCATTGGTAACTGATGCCTGATCCCGTTGCAGATACTGTAAATACCGCATCCGTTCCGGAACATACTGTAAGCCCGGCGGGAGCTGTGCTGATACTCACGGCCTCCTGCACCTGCAGGACTGAAAGGTTAGATGTAACCGGGGTACAGGGAGCTGTTCCGGAAATGACTACATCATAATCCGATCCTGCATCTGCCACCGATACCGGGTTAAACAAGAGGGTTGAAGTGGTTGACCCGGAAATATTTCCACCATCGGTAATCGGAACACCAGCTTTTCGCCATTGGTAATGCAAGCCCGTTCCGGTGGCTGCAGCGATAATGCTTGCCACACTGCCGGAACATACAACCTGGCTCAGGGCCGGCTGTTGTGTGATCACTACCGGGTTGTTTACGGTAATATCAACACTGCCTCCCAGGTCGCCTGCAGCAGCCACACAATTTATATCTGTTAAAGATGTGACGGAATAGCTTGTACTAACGGAGGGGCTTACACTAACAGCAAATGTACTGTTTCCATTTCCGGTGGCGGTGCTACCGTCACTTAATGTAAGCGTCCAGGCCCCGGTAGCCGTAATGGTGCCCGTGATAGCAGTGGCGCTGCCATTGCAGAGGGCCAGGCTGGAGCTGGTGATCACAGCAGTTGGACGGTTATTTACAGTAACGTTGAACACAGGCGATGTAGCGCTGCAGTTATTGCCATCCGTAACAGTATAATTGATTCCTGCAATGCCACCCGTGATGCCGGTGAGCATACCGGTATTGGCGATTGTTGCCACCAGGTTGTTTCCGGATGACCAGGTATAATTGAGTATCCCTGCACCGGAG
>CAYVLT010000172.1:0-9664 GCA_964452405.1 uncultured Ferruginibacter sp. | reverse complement strand
TACCCACAGCCTGCACCATATTACGTGGCACACATACATGCAGCCCTCTCAATGCGTTGATGACCATTCCCATAGGAGAGCCGCTGTGCCAGATGCCTTCCAGCCGATGGCCACGGGTGCGAACGATCATCGGGCAGCATTGCCCACCGGCTGTTCTGAAATGGGTTGTAGCCAGGTCATCGCTGAGTGGCTGCAAACCGTATAACAGGTAATCGAGGTATTGAATCTCTGCGATCGGCCTCAATCCACGAAGGGCAAGCCCGATGCCCTGGCCCATAATCGATAACTCCCTTATACCGGTATCCGATATCCTGTCTGCCCCGTATTTTGCCTGTAAGCCGGCGAATCCCTGGTTCACATCCCCGATAAAACCAACGTCTTCCCCGAAGGCTGCTACTTTGTCGTTGGCAGCAAAAAGTTCATCAAAATATTTGTTGAGCACCTCATAGCCGTTTACCGTTGCCGCATGGTCATCGTATGCAGGTTTAACTTCGGGCACTTTCAATGCAGATCTTGCACTTTCATTGTATAAATGGGCATTGTAAAGCAACGCATTTTCAGCTGCCAGTTCCCTGTAAAAATCCCGCAATGGTTGAGCTGCCGGAATGTTTCCTGCAATATCAAGCACTGATGCCAAAGCTTTCATCACCATCCTTCTCAAAGGCTCCTTGTTGACGGCCAGGTCATTGGCGATATTTTTAACAGTAGCCGCGGCCGGGGGATCCAGTTCAGGTAACAGGCCTTCGATCAGGGGCAGGCAGGTTTGGATCTGTTGTAAGACAGGTGCTAAAAATTTTTCCCAGGCTGCTTCTTTCCCGGCCTTCACAAATTTTTTTGCAGACATTTCAATTTCATCCACCTCATCTTCCTCTGCAAGTGCATTTTCCAAAATCCATTCCCGCATCTGTTTAATGCAGTCCCACTCTTTTTCCCATTCCAGCCTTTCGGGTGTTTTATAACGCTCATGGCTACCCGAAGTGGAATGGCCTTGTGGCTGGGTGATCTCTTCAATGTGAAAAATTGCCGGGATATGCGTATCCCGGATCTTCTGGATGGCCGGTTCAAACACTTCGCACATACCGGCATAATCCCATCCTTTGAGCTTGTAAATATCAAGGCCATTGGTGCCATCGGTTTTCTGCAGGCCCTTTAAGGCTTCAGAAATAGAACCTTTGGTGGTTTGGTATTGCTTAGGCACAGAGATACCGTACCCGTCATCCCAGATAAAAATTGCCAGCGGAACCTGCAACACACCAGCCGCATTTACCACTTCCCAAAAATGACCTTCACTGGTGGACGCATCGCCGATGGTGCAAAAACAAACCTCGTTGCCATTATCACTCAGGTGCTGGTGCTGGTTAAACACCGGTACCTGTCGAAACAATTTGGAAGCCAACGCCAACCCGAGCGCACGCGGCATCTGGCCGGCAGTGGGCGCCATATCACTGCTGCTGTTTTTCATTTTAGCCAAAGCCAGCCAATCGCCATTTTCATCCACATTGCGGGTGGCGAAATGTGCATTCATCTGCCGGCCTGCGCTGAAGGGGTCGTTTTGTATATCAGGATCAGAAAATAATTGAGAGAAATATTGTTCCACATTGGCAATGCCTGCAGCCATCATGAATGTTTGATCGCGGTAGTACCCGGCCCGAACATCACCCGGCCTGAAAAATTTTGCCACTGCCACCTGCGCCACTTCCTTGCCATCGCCAAATATGCCAAACTTGGCTTTTCCTGTAAGTACTTCTTTACGTCCGAGGAGGCTTGTCTGCCTGCTTTCAAAGGCAACCCGGTAGTCTTTGAGCACTTCATTCCTGAAGTTTTCAAAGCTGAGTTTTTCAAGCATGGCGGCTTCGTTAGTGTATGATACTTCCATGTAACAAATGTAAAATATTACTGGCGATGATTGTAAATAATTTGTAAATGAATCTGCAATTTGACGGGGTTTTGATCGTTTTTGTATCTTTGGAACAATAATTGAAATTCCTGCCAGTACATGAAGAAAATCGCAGTTGTTTTATCGTTGGTGATGATCGGTTTTGTGGCGAATGCCCAGGTGGTTGGCGTATCACAAATACCTCCCAAACCAGCACCCGCTGCAGATTCATCACTGGGCCTTCCTGAAACCTCCTTTGATTTTGGAAAGATCCCGCAGGGAAAACCTGTTACACACATTTTTGCAGTGGAAAACCTCGGAAGCGATTCACTGAGGATCACTAATGTACAGGCGAGTTGCGGATGCACCACCCCCCAATGGGAGCACGACCAGGTGCAGGCGCCAGGTGAAAAAACGAAGATCACTGTTGGATACAATGCGGCGGCCGAAGGTCCGTTTACCAAATCTATCACCATCACCTACAATGGCAATCAAAGCCGGCAGATCACCATCAAAGGAGAAGTTTGGAAAACACCGGTAAGTTCAGCACCTGAAAACAAGGAACTGAAAAGCCTGAATGAAGAATAAACGCATCAATAATAATTTTTTCACACAAACAAAAACTACGAATAACATGAAAAGAATCTTACTGTCTGCTGCAGTATTTGCGTTGAGCGCTACGGCTTTTGCTCAAACTAAAATTGCTGACGTAGCAAAATTCACCAACGAAACCATCGACTTTGGAAAGATCAAACAAGGTGTACCTCAAAAAGGAACTTTTACCGTAACAAACATTGGTAAAACCCCACTGATCATCGAACAGGCAAATCCAACCTGCGGTTGCACCATTTCTGATTACACCAAAGAACCCATTGCACCAGGTAAAACAGGTGTGATCAACGCTACTTACAATGCAGCTGCCATGGGTCATTTTGAAAAACACCTCACCGTAAAATTTGCCGGTGTTGATGAAATGAAATCCATCACCTTTACCGGTGAAGTGATTCCTGCAGAACAATTTGATAAAGAAAAAGCTGCCGGTTCAACTGAAGTAAAGAAAGATGAAACAAAAGATGAAGCAATACCTGCTGCTGCCGCTACAAGGCCTGCCAATACCACCAAGAAAGCCCAGGCTGTCGCCCCGGTTGAAAAGAAAGTGGTAAAGAAAAAGACTAAATAATAAACAACCGTTTATTCAACATAAAGAGACCGGTAAGTGATACTTACCGGTCTCTTTTTATAAACAATACACGTTAAGAAATTTAATTACACCGCAAAGCTTTCCCCGCAACCGCAACTCCTGCTGGCGTTAGGATTGTTGAAATAAAATCCTTTACCGTTCAATCCATCGCTGAAGTCCAGTTCGGTGTTCACCAGGTACAAAAAGCTTTTCAGATCAGTTACGATCTTCACGCCTTTGTCTTCAAATACCTGGTCCATCGGTTTGGTTTCGTTATCAAAATCCATCTTGTAGCTAAGCCCGCTGCAACCTCCGCCTACCACGCTCACTCTTAAAAAATAAGTAGGGTCTTCTGCCACGCCTGCATCGGCCATCAGGCTTTGTACTTTGGCCCTGGCTTTATCGCTGATGTATATTGCATTATCCGTTGCTGTCATTTCCATCATTTTATAGTAACCACTGCCCCGCACCTTTCAATAGCAGGCAGTTCACATGCACTTTGATTAGTGCACCACGCTTTCTTCAAATTTGATCGGCTCCATTCCGTTTTTAACACGGTAATCGTTAATGGCTGCTTTAATAGCATCTTCGGCCAATACAGAACAGTGAATTTTAACCGGTGGCAGGTTGAGCTCTTCCACGATATCCATATTATCGATCTTCAAGGCTTCATCCACTGATTTTCCTTTTAGCCATTCAGTGGCAAGTGAAGAAGAGGCGATAGCCGATCCACAACCAAAAGTTTTGAATTTGGCATCTGTGATCTGCCCGGCATCATCCACTTCAATCTGCAAACGCATCACATCACCACATTCAGGGGCGCCTACAAGGCCGGTTCCCACATTTTTTTTGCTTTTATCGAGCGTACCTACGTTTTTAGGATTCTGGTAGTGATCAATAACTTTTTCTGAGTATGCCATGATTGTAACCCCCGTCCCTCCCAGGGACCATAACCTTCGGGGTGAAGGGTTTTAATTTTGTTGTTGTGTTTAATAAGACAGTCACAGATCCTTTGATCAATGGGCTGCCCATTCAATGGTATTTAAGTCGATGCCTTCTTTGTACATTTCCCACAAAGGACTCATCTCTCTTAATTTCAGTACTGTTTCGCTGATCGCTTTGATAGTATATTCAATCTGCTCATCCGTAGTGAATCTTCCCAATCCAAAACGCAGCGAACTGTGTGCCAGGTCATCGCCAAGTCCCAGCGCTTTTAACACATAAGAAGGTTCCAGTGAAGCCGATGTACAGGCAGAGCCGGAGCTGAGTGCAATATTTTTATTGAAGCCCATCAGCAATCCCTCTCCTTCTACGTGTTTAAAAGAAATATTGGTGACATGCGGTAAGCGGTGTTCGCGGCTGCCGTTTACATAAGCTTCTTCCAGCTTCAGCAATTCTGTTTCCAGGTGATCCCGCATTTTGCTGATCCGTTGGTTATCGGCTTCCATATCCAGGCGGCACAATTCGCAGGCTTTACCAAAGCCTACAATTCCGGGAACATTCAGTGTACCACTGCGCATGCCACGCTCATGTCCACCGCCGTCCATCTGTGCAGTAACCTTTACCCTTGGGTTTTTACGGCGAACATAAAGGGCACCCACACCTTTTGGACCATACATTTTATGACCGGTAAAAGCCATCAGGTCGATGCCGTCTTTGATAACATCAACCGGCACTTTACCTACCGCCTGCGTACCATCTGTAAAAAATAACACGCCGTGTTTTTTAGCAATGGCGCTGATCTCCTTCACTGGTTGTATGGTACCAATTTCGTTATTGGCATACATGATGGCGATCAAAATAGTGGTGGGTTTGATAGCCGCTTCCAGTTCTTTCAGATCAATCAATCCTTCCGCGTTCACCGGCAGGTAAGTTACCTCACCCCCGGTTTTTTCGATGTGCTTACAGGTATCAAGCACGGCCTTGTGTTCGGTAGTAGCCGTAATGATATGATTCCCTTTTTGGGCATACATTTCATATACTCCTTTGATGGCGAGGTTATCGCCTTCCGTAGCGCCGCTGGTGAAAATGATCTCTTTAGGATCAGCACCAATCAGTTTTGCCACCTGTTCACGGGCATAATCCACTGCTTCCTCCGCTTCCCAACCAAAGGGATGATTGCGGCTGGCAGCGTTTCCAAAATGTTCCAAAAAATACGGTGTCATTGCTTCCAGCACCCTTGGATCCATCTGGGTGGTAGCGTTATTATCTAAGTAAATCGGTAATTTTAGCATACAGGTTTTTATTTATTCTATAAACACGAAATTACTGCAAAAGGTTCTATTTTAGCCTTAACCAGCGCTTCAGGCCGTCATTTTACGCATTTCGTAAAGAGAACGCGACCAACTGGCAAGATCAAAGAGCAACACCATGATAAAAGTTGAGCATATCGGTATCGCAGTAAAAGATCTTTCGGCAACCATTCCGTTGTATGAAAAACTGCTGAACACCTCCTGTTACAAAACAGAATCGGTTGAAACAGAAAATGTAAACACGGCCTTTTTCCGCCAGGGTGAAACCAAGATTGAACTGCTGGAAAGCAGCACAGCCGATGGTGTGATCGCCAAATTCATAGAAAAGAAGGGAGAAGGCATACACCATATTGCTTTTGATGTGGCCGATATTTACGTAGAAATGGAGCGGCTGAAGCAGGAGGGCTTTGTATTGTTGAACGAGACACCTAAAAAAGGCGCCGACAATAAACTGGTTTGTTTTTTACATCCGAAAAATACCCATGGTGTACTAGTGGAATTATGCCAGGAAATTCCTTCCTGATTCTAATGCTCATCGTAAAAACGGGTTGGTTCTTTTTTCGTGACCGATCGTTGTTGGTTCCCCATGCCCACTGTACACTTTTGTTTCGTCGGGCAATACAAATAGTTTTGTACGGATATTCCTGATCAGCATATCAAAATCTCCGCCCGGCAGATCTGTGCGGCCAATGCTGCCCAAAAACAGCACATCACCACCGATGATGAATTGTTGTTTTTCGCAATAGAAACAAATGTGCCCCGGTGAATGGCCCGGCGCTTCAATTACCAGCAACTGGTCAGTGCCAAGCTGTACCACATCTCCTTCTTTCAAAAAAAGCAGTTCGCCTTTGTAATTGTCGAACGGCATATTCCACATCAGCCCGGATGCCGGTGCATATGCCAGCACTTCCTGCTCTTTTTTATGTAGCTGAAGCGTTAACTGGTAGGTTTCAGCAACGAATTTATTGCCGAACACATGATCGAGGTGACAATGGGTATTGAGCAGCATCAACGGCCTCAATCCGTTCGTGCGGATAAAATCCGCCAACTCCTCTTTTTCCTCATCAAAATAACAACCCGGATCAATGATCATACAGTCCTTTGCCTCGTTGTACAACACATGGGTATTCTCCTGTATGGGACTGAAGGCGAAGCGCTTAATCTGCAACATGTAACAAATATTTTAACAATAAAGGGATATTTTTACGGTTGGCTGTAATAGCCTAATTTTATTTCCCGTATAAATGGCAAAATTAGTATGGTAAAGTTTAACAGGTTCTTTTTTATCGCAATAGTGGCAGGATTACTCATTTCACCATCATTGAAAGCACAGGTGTTGGAAAATGTAAAGTTTGGTAAGAACCGGGTGCAGTATAAAAAATTTAAATGGCAATATTATCAAAGCAGGAACTTCAATACCTTCTTTAATCAAAACGGGCAGGAGATCGCAAAATTTGTACTGCAGGTGGCTGAAGAAGAGTTGCCGGGAATAGAAGAGTTTACCGAATTCAGTTTGCAGCGCAGGGCCAATATTGTAGTGTACAATGAATATGCAGACATGCAGCAGTCGAATATAGGGATGGACATCGACTGGCAAAATACCGGCGGCACCACTAAGTTTGTGAACAATAAAATGGTGGTGTATTTCAATGGCGATCATGCCAGTCTCCGCCGCCAGATCAGGCAGGGCATTGCGAGGATCATCACGGATAATATTTTGTTCGGGGAAGACCTGGGTGAGTTTGCCGGTAACCAGGCGCTGCTTGATCTGCCCACCTGGCTCACTGATGGCTACGTGGATTTTGCTGCTGAAAACTGGAGTACCCAATTAGATGATGAATTAAAAAGTGAAATCCTCAGCGGCAAGTACAATAATTTTTACAAGTTTGCTTTTCAAAATGCCCGGCTGGCCGGACACGCCTTTTGGTATTATATTGAAGAAAAATACAAAAAGGAAAACGTAACTTACCTCCTGTACCTCGCAAGGGTATATAAAAACCTCAACAGGGCCAGCATGCAGGTTTGCAAACTGAAGTTTAAAGACCTGCTGGCAGAGTTCATGGAATACCAGGAAGAAAAATATGAAACCGATATCCGGCGTAGGAAGCCATACCCCAAAGGCCAGGCCATTGAAAGCTTCGACATCGACCAGCGCCACGATTACTACCGCATCAATGTGAATCCCAATAAAAAAAACAGTTCTTATGTATTGGTTGAATTTAAAAAGGGATTGGTAAGAGTAAAGCTGTATGAAGATTTTGAAGAATACACGTTGTTGAAATACGGCATCCGCAGTTACCGCAACGAAGTGAATCCTGACTACCCGCTGCTGGCCTGGGATCCTAAAGGCACCCGGATCACCATCATTTATAATACCGAAGGCAGGTTAAAACTTTTTGTATATGATCTGGTAACCAAGATCAGGAATCCGAAGATCGATCTCACCGACCAGTTTCAACAGGTGCAGGATGTGAAATACATGCTTGATAGCCGCAACCTTTTGCTGAGCGCCACTAAAAATGGTCATTCGGATATTTTCACGCTGAATCTCGAAAACGAAAAAGTACAGCAGATCACCAATGATGTGTATGCCGACCTGGATCCATCCTTTGTTTCCTTCCCGGGAAAAACAGGGATCATTTTTGCCAGTAACCGGCCTTCTGCGGATGCAAGAGGTGGCGATACCTCGATCCCCAGCCACAATCGCTACAATATATTTTTTGTGAGCAATGCCAGCGCAAAAGCCGAGCTCAACCAGATCACCCAGCTCTCTGACCTGAAATACGGCAACGCCAGGTACCCCATGCCCTACAACAGCAACCATTTTACATTCGTGAGCGATGAAAATGGTGTAGCCAACCGCTATGCAGGTTTTTTTACAACCAAGGCGGCAGGAGTTGATACACTGGTGTTGATCGGGGAAGATATTCTCCGCAACCCATCACCCGAAGAAGTGGACAGTGCACTAAGGGCCAGTAAAAAAACAGATGTGGATTCCATTGCGGTGGTAACTGTTTCAAAAGATTCAGCCTATACTTTCCCGCTTACCAACTACCAAAGCAACTTAGCTGAAACAAGAGTAGCCGGTGATAACCAGCAGGTAAGCGAGGTAACGCGGGAAAGCGATGAAAAAACCCTGTACAAATTAAAAATTGATGAGAACACTTTAAAGCGCAGGAATGTAACGGTACCGCCTACCACCTATATGAAGCGGGTGATCATGGCGGATAAGATCGAAGCTGAAGCTGCCGATAAATACGATCAGCCATTGCCGGGCGACAGCGCTAAAAAAGCCGACGATCTTTTTCAAAATGAATTCGAGGAGGAAAAGACAGCCAATAAAGTGGGCGACGTTGTAAAGGCCACGGAAACTGCCAGCAATGATGTATTAAAATCTGCAAAACTCTATCCTTACAAGCCGGTAAAATTTGGTGCTGATTACGGAGGACTGAGCTTTACCAACGCAACACTGTTCACCCGCTACCAACAATATGCCGGCGGCAACGGCCCCATCATGCTCGGATCCGGAACCCCTTTAAATGGCCTGATCAGGCTGGGCACCTCGGAATTAATGGAGGATGTACGGATCTTTGGTGGTTTTAAGATATCCACCAACCTTAAGGACAATGAATGGCTGTTCGGCTACGAAAACTATAAGAGAAGGGTTGATTGGGGCCTCACCTATTACCGCAATACAGAACAGGTAAGTTTCGACCTGGGTGATAACTTTCCACATGCCGGTAAAGTGTTTACTAATATTTATATGGCGAATGTAGCCTATCCTTTCGACCGTTCTAAAAGGATCGCTTTATCATTCGGCGTTCGTAACGAAAACAATGTATTGTTTTCCGACATCAATTTTGAAGAGTCTGTGAAAGTACCTAACCTGCAGCGTCGCTTTGCGGTAACACATGCAGAATACGTGTACGACAATACACTCAATCCCACTCAGAATATCTGGAACGGGCTTCGGTATAAAGTTTTCTTTGACTGGAATACCGATATCAGCAAGGAAAAGAACAGCAGCGGCAAATACAATTTCAATTGGGGCTTTGATGCCAGGTATTATTACCCGATCTATCGTAATTTCATCTGGGCAGGCCGGGCCTCCGGTGATTTCAGCTGGGGCAACCAAAAAACAATCTTTTATGTAGGGGGTGCTGATGGATGGCTGATGTTTGGTGGAAATACAGGCAACCGCTATTTTAACAGCAACAACAAACCAGCCCCGGATGTGGATTATGCATTCCAGTCTCTTGTAGGAAACCTGCGGGGATTCACTCAGAATGTGGCGAACGGAAACAATGCGATTACACTTAACAGTGAGTTACGACTACCGGTATGGACTACCTTTTT
>CAYVLT010000171.1:0-9705 GCA_964452405.1 uncultured Ferruginibacter sp. | reverse complement strand
GTTTTCGTGTACCACCAGCACGGCACCCACCGGCCCCGTTGCGTTTGCAGGAGTCACCATCAGCGCTTTGATGGTACCTCCTCCCCGGGGAGATTCATAGCTGATATAGGTATTGTTGATCCGTGGATCGCCGGGCTGCACCTGTATTCCCTGCTGGTAGTCAGGCATCAGGAAGCTCAACAGGCCGCCCACAGTCAGTCCACCTACGGCGTAAACAGATAATCGTTGCATAAAGTCGCGCCGGTTCACCCGGTTATGCGCATAATCGTCATACAGGTCAAACACTTCCTGTTGGATATCTTCTTTTTTGATGGGGTCCATACCATTTGAATTGAAGGATGAAAAATAAACTATTTGTTGTCACAAAAAACAAGCCGGGCATTTTTTGTGCCCACCTGCTTTGTATAAGGGCATCACTACAACGGCTAAAGCTCTTTGATCGCTGCCGCCAAAATATTTTGCCGGTTAACAACAGATGGAATATAGTTTGCTATATATTTATCAGATCAAAATATATCTGCTCACCAGCATCCAACATTTACTATGGTAAAACAACTCCCGGCCCTGTTACTGGCCCTTTTTGGCTGCATGGGCAGCTATGCGCAAAACTGCAGCGGCGCCCCTGAAGGTGGTACTGCGATGAGTAATATGGTTTCGGCCTGTGCTGCTGATACTATCCGGCTCAACATCATCAACTGTACCACCGGTGCAGGACTGAGTTTTCAATGGCAACAGAGTAGCGACAGCATCGTTTGGCAGGATATTACTGGCAGCACTACTGATACTTGTTATTTATTGCAGAATGTTTCCACTTATTACCGTAGGATCACTTCCTGTGGCGACTCAGTTGCAATGTCCACACCTGTGCTTGTATCCATGAAACCAACCCTGCAATGTTACTGTAAACCAGCCAGCAGTATCTGTTACCAGAATGACCTCATCAAGAAAGTAGTGATCGGTACACTTTCAAATAGTTCTACCTGTTCAACCAATGGCTATATCAACTATGCAGGAACGGTAGATGCCCCGGATTTATCCTTATCAACCGTATTCCCGGTAGCGGTAACAGTTGGCCCGGGTGGAACGGAGTTCGTATCTGCCTGGATCGATTATAACCAGGATGGCGTTTTTGATTCAGATGAGTACACTTATATCGGTGTGGGCAACGACGTTACCATCAGCAATGGCATTCATATCCCCGACAATATTCCGCTGGGTGTTACCATGATGAGGGTAAGAGTGAGTTATAACCTCCTGCTCGGCGCCGGCGATGCCTGCAAAACAGTTACCCATGGCGAAACAGAAGATTATGCAGTAAGGATCACACCTGCGCCGCTCTGCAACAGCGAACCCGCGGGCGGACTTACACAGGCCAGTGATGAAAAAGTGTGCAGCACTGACTCGGTCACGCTTTCTGTAACCGGCGCCAGCACCGGCTTCAGCGGGCTCAGCTACCAATGGCAGTATTCCACTGATAGTACCAACTGGAATGATATTACCGGTGACAGCTCTATCAACCTGCACCTGATGCAGGCAGTAAATACCTATTACCGCCGGGTTACGGCCTGTGGCAGCCTGTTGGGATATTCGACACCGTTATTGGTGCAGATGCGGGAACCCAATCTTTGTTATTGTCATCCGCCATCTTCCCAATGCAATACCACGGCCACCATCACCAACCTGCAATTCTCCAACCTGCGCCAGGCAAGCAATTGCTCACCGCTCGGTTATGGAAATTATATTGATGGAGTTGCCACCCCCGTACAACCCGGCACCACCTTGCCCATCAGTATCAGCGTAGCCTCCATCAACAATACGTTGGTGAATTATCTTGCTGTATGGATCGACTACAACCGCAACGGAATATTCGAACCTGATGAATTCACCAACCTTGGCAGTGTTGTTGGAAACGGTGTAATGAATGCTAACATCTCTATCCCGGCAAACGCCAGCCTGGGTACAACAGGCATGCGTATACGCTCAAAATACAGCAATACTCCGGCTCCTGCCAATGCGGCCGATGCCTGTGCCGATTTCCCGGTTTCAGAAACAGAAGACTACCTGTTGCTGATCGACAATAACTGTCACAGCAATGTTTGGACAGGCCTCGGTGGCGACGATGCCTGGGAAAATGCAGCCAACTGGAGTTGCGGCGAAGTACCTGGTGAAACAGCCAACGTGGTGATCAACAATGCAACGGTGAGCATTCATTCAAACCCAGTGATTTATTCGCTGCTGTTGAATCCACAGGCGAACCTGCAGATCGCAGAGACATTTAACCTGACCATCCTGCATTAATATTTATGTAATCAGCCGGCCCGTTGCATCCGTTGAAAAAACCAACTGCTATGCAACCATCATTTAAACTTCAGGTACAAACTCCCTGTCATGAAAACTGGCAGGCGATGACCGAAACAGAAAAAGGCCGCTTTTGTAAATCATGCGCCAAAGAAGTGGTGGATTTCACCCAAATGACCGACGAGGAATTGCTGCGTTTTTTCACGAATAAAAAGGAAGGAAATACCTGCGGGCGATTGTACCAGGACCAGCTTGAACGCCCGCTGGTTTCCCTTGCCCCGGCCAGGAACCGCCCCAAATGGTCATGGAACATAGCAGCAATGCTTTTTGTATTGCTCTTCAAAACTCATCCTTCCAAAGCACAGGCCCCGGCGGCAGCCATCACCCAGCAAGTAGCCGGCAATAACGACCCCTTAGCTCCCATCGGTCAACCGGCAACAGGTACCCAACAGACTTTTACATTAACGGGCTCTGTAAAAGACAACAACGGCGAGCCGGTAGCGGGTGTTTCCGTATCGATCATTGGCAAAAAAATGGGAACGCTCACAGATACAAACGGCGCCTATCAATTGGGCGGTGTGAAGAAAGGTGATGTTATTGTGCTTAGTGCTGTTGGTTACCAGCCGGAGCGTTTTACAGCATCAACACCGGAACAACAGTCTGTTATTATGCAGTATTCATTAATGGGCGATGTAGTGGTAACGGTGGGCGGCATTAGCCTGGAAGACGGATACGAGCCAGCGCCGGTACCTGAGTATGTGGCCTGTTTTGAAGTACGGGATAAAAAAGATGGTCATCCGCTTGATGCCGGGATCCTGGTAAAAAGACATGCGTTTTTAAAAGACGAGCATCACCAGACCGGTAAAAAAGGTATTTACAAATTGAGGCATATCCGGGAGTGGGACCGGCTGACCGTAGTTATTTCAGCCCCTGGATATAAAGATTCAACAATTGAGGTGAGGGGCAGGGATTTTAGCCTTAGAAAATTATGGAAAACTATTTTTCTTGAAAAAATTCCGGTAAGCACAACAGCATGCCGGGTGATAGTAGGTGGTGTCAGGAGTATTCAGTCAGACCCGCTTTATATTATTGACGGAGTATTGGCTGACAAAGACCAGCTCGCTGCATTGGATCCGGCCATCCTCGAAGATATACAGGTATTGAAAGGAATTGATGGCGCCGCATTATTTGGAGGTGCTGCCTCAAACGGCATCATATTGATCACCACAAAAAAAACTGCTGCAACGCCAACAACAAAAACAGGTTCTGTTGAAGCGCAGGATAAAAGGATTATGCCAACCCCAATCCCTCAACTTGCGTCAATCAGCATTGCACCCAACCCGGTGAGAACGGGTGGCAGTTGCCTGGTGCAGTTTCAAACTAACCGGGCGGATATACTTACGCTGCAGGTTTTTTCTGAAGCAGGCACCGTGTTGCAGCAATCAACCTTCACAACGAATGCAGGAAAAAATACGGTAGCCTTGCCGGTAAATACTGCATGGGCTGCCGGAAGATACCTGGTGCGGCTGCTTGATAAAAAAACGAATGAGTCGTTGACTGCTGCAATGATCATCCAGTAAAAAACTATCTGTACGGGTTAGAAACAGTATTGACAGTTTGACATTTTCTTAACAATAATAGCCGGGATGGGCTGGCGCAAACCCTTTACCATTAAAGGTTTCGTCGGCACATCCTGTTCGTTTATCTATACAATTGCCTTTGCATTAAAGCTGGTTGCTAATTTGCCATACTGACAGCAATAACAGTAACTGCATGTCTTCACGCAATGAGCAATGTACGATGAGAACCCAGCACCTACCAGTTTCCTTTACTATTCTTCAACCGGGTATTGCCTGTTTAATTTTCCTTTTGTTTCATAACAGCCTGCAGGCTCAGCTATGCACAGGGAGCCTGGGAGATCCGGTTGTAAAACTTGATTTCGGATCCGGAACGGGTAGGGGACCAGCACTCGGTTCATCGATCACCTCTTACACCTATTCATCCAGTGGAATGCCGATGGATGGTTACTATACCATCGCCAATACCACGGCTGGCATGCTCAACAGTTGGTGGACGACCACCGACCACACCGGTAATGCCAACGGGTACATGATGGTGGTAAATGCAAGTGCGGGTCCCGGTGTTTTTTATACAAAAAATGTTTCAGGGCTCTGCGGCGGCACCACCTATGAATTTGCCGCCTGGGTGATGAATCTTTTTAATGTAACCACCAACCCCAATCCTGACCTCACTTTCACGATCTCCAACACCGGCGGCACTGTACTGGGTACTTATACCACCGGTGATATTGTTGCCAACTCATCAGCGCCCATCTGGAAACAATACGGGTTGTTCTTCACCACCACTACTGAAACATCCGTGGTGATCACCATCATTAACAATGCCCCCGGCGCCATACCTGGCAACGACTTAATTCTTGATGACATCACTTTTCGTCCCTGCGGTCCGATGGTGACGGCAGCAATCGACGGCACTGATCTTACAAAAAATATCTGCAAAGACAACAACAGCAATTTTACCCTCACCAGTACAATTTCATCCGGCTATGCAAACCCGGCATATCAATGGCAATTGAGCACAGATGCTGGTGCCACCTGGGTTGATATTGCAGGAGCCACTTCCACCAGTTACACCCGCCTTCCAACGGCTCCGGGGAACTATTTGTACAGGATTGCAGTGGCGCAGGCAGCCAATATCGGCAGTGTGAATTGCCGTATTGCCTCCAATACGCTTTCGATCACAGTATATGATAACCCGGCTGTAAACGCAGGTAGCAATAACCCCACCTGCTTTGGCGACACCCTCAGGTTGTATGCTGCTGGAAGTGCTCAATACAGTTATGCCTGGACGGGGCCCGGGGCTTATTCAAGCACGGCACAAAACCCGGTGATCCCCAACATAACGGCAACGTATAATGGCAAATACTATGTTACGCTCACCACTCAATATGGGTGTACCAACAGCGATTCAGTAACGGTATTGGTGAACTCATCGCCGGCCGTGAATGCCGGGACAGATGTGAGTATATGCGAAGGAAGCTCAACAACCCTTCATGGAACGGGAAGCGGAGCAGTATTTACCTGGACGCCTGCATCCGGTTTATCTGATGCCCACAGTGATTCTCCCGTAGCGACACCGGTTGACAGCACCGCCTATATTCTTACTGTGAGTAATGACCAATGCGGCGCCAGCGATACGGTGTACGTGTTTGTGTGGAAAAAACCAGGCGCCAATGCCGGTCCTGACCGGGCCATTTATGAAGGCAATTCGACCCAATTGAATGGTATCGCCACAGGCACTGATCCATCCTGTTATTGGTCGCCCAACTACAATATCAGCAATACACAGCTGTTGAACCCGGTAGTATCACCCACCAGCGATACTACTTACCTGCTCACTGTTACTTCTTTACACGGATGCGGCGTTGCCACGGACGAAGTTTTCATCAGGGTATATAAAAAGATCAGCATCCCCAATGCATTTTCCCCCAACAACGATGGCATCAATGATACCTGGAAGATCGATAAGCTGAATACCTACACCGATGCCGACGTAAAAATCTTCAACCGCTATGGACAACTGGTATATCACAGTCGCGGCTACCCGAAAGAATGGGATGGCAGGTACAATGGCGCTCCTTTACCGGTAGGCACCTATTACTATACCATCGATCTGAAAACAGAGCTGGGCAACAGGTTCGCCGGTTACCTGATGTTGCTTCGATAAATAAAATATTATGAAACCACAGTACCTTTTCCTGCTGGCGCTGGCGGGTTGCCCGCGGGCACAGGCCCAGCAAAAACCGCATTACACCCAGTATATACTCAACCAGTACATCATCAATCCTGCTTTGTCGGGCATTGAAAATTATACGGACATCAAGCTCAGTCACCGTCACCAATGGACGGGCATTGATGGATCACCGGTTACCACTTATTTCACCATACAGGCACCCATCGGCAAAAAAGATTACCGCACCACCGCCACCTCCTTTGATATGCCGGGCGAAAATCCCAGGGGTAAAGCCTACTGGGAAAGTTACACCACTGCGTCTCCGCACCATGGAGTGGGGTTACAAGTGATCAACGATGTGGCCGGCGCTCTCACCAATCAAAGCATTCTTGCCACTTATGCTTATCATATTGGCCTGTCGCCACGCACCAATCTTTCCCTTGGTTTCGGCGCAGGCATCAGCCGGTGGGCATTGGACGCAGCAAAACTGAGTTTTGCAACAACGGTTGACCCGGTGTTGTACAGCAGCAATATTCTAAACAGCACGAAGTTTGACATGACGGCAGGAGCCTATCTTTATTCAGCCGATTATTTTATTGGTCTCTCTGCGCAGCAGATCAATCCATCAAGAATAGATTTTTCCAATGCTGCCATTACCACTGCAACAGGTAAAACAGTTCCGCATATTTTTCTTACCGGCGGGTACAGGTTCCTGCTGAACGAAGACCTGAATTTTATCCCTTCCATGATGCTGAAATACGTGAGCCCGCTTCCCATCCAGGTTGAATTAAATGGTAAACTTCAATACAAAGACCTGGTGTGGGGAGGCCTCAGCTACCGCCACAAAGACGGGGTGGCAGCCATGGCCGGTCTCAATGTGCTGAACCGCTTTAACATCGGGTATTCGTATGACTACAGCATTTCCTCACTCAACAACTACAGCAAGGGCACTCATGAGATCATTATCGGGTTCATCCTCGGAAATAAATACAGTGATGCCTGTCCAAAAAATATCTGGTAGAGTTTGGTCAACCCATTCCCCAGGTTCCAGGTTTCGCCGGCAGGCAACCCAATTGAAAAAAATGGAGTATATTAGGTATTACAATGCGCTATCGTGCTGCCCGTCAAACATAGCAAAACGAACCGGTTTGTTATATGGAGCGATCATTCGTACCTGGCATTGCTGAGCCTCCTGCTCAGTTGTCTGCTCCCCATGGCAAAGGCACAGGATTGCCCCGACAATATAGATTTTGAAAACGGGAATTTCAGCGGCTGGACCTGTTATACCGGCGAAACCAGTGCCATCGGTAATGAAAACCTCATCTCCCTTTACCCACGCGGTGGCCCTGTTGCCGGCAGCCACCAGCTATTCAATGCCAACTCAAACGAAGTGGATTTTTATGGAGGCTTCCCCGTGCATTGTCCCAATGGAAGCGGGCATTCTGTAAAACTGGGCAATACAGAAGGAGGTGGCCAGGCAGAAGGTATGTCGTACGAATTTACCATCCCGGATAACCAAAACAGTTATATCCTTACTTACTATTATGCAGTGGTGTTTCAATCGCCGAATCATCGACCCAACGAACAGCCAAGAATGGAAACCGAGGTCACCAATCTTACCGATGGTACGCTTATCAGTTGCGCCAGCTTTGCTTTCATTGCCATGGGCACATCCATTCCGGGCTTTCATGTATCACCCGTGGGTGGCAGTACGGAAGTGTTGTACAAAGACTGGACGGCAGTGTCGGTGGATCTCTCCGGCAATGCAGGCAAAAGGATCCGCCTGTTTTTTAAGACGGCCGACTGCACGTTCCGGCGTCATTTCGGTTATGCCTACATCGATGTAAATTCAGAATGCAACGGCAACCTCACCGGCGCTACTTATTGCCCCGATGATACCGCCGTAAATATCATCGCTCCTTATGGCTACCAGCAATATACCTGGTACAACCAGTCGGGCACCGCGATACTGGGCACGCAGCAGGTATTAAGCCTGGCGCCACCGCCACCATCAGGAACCAGTTTTGCCGTAAAGCTGGAACCCTATGAAGGCTACGGTTGCCCGGCAACGGTGTACACAAAAGTGATGGACTCCTTAACGGTGACCGCCAACGCAGGGCCCGACCGATTGTCGTGCAACGGCGAACCGGTGCAACTGGGCGTTAATCCAAAGGCCGGCCTGGTGTACGAATGGTCACCGGTTACCGATCTCAGCAACCCCGAAATTGCCAACCCGTTTTTTACGCCGGGTGCCGGCAGCACCTATGTGGTAAAGACCCGAAACAGTGGGGGAGGATGCCGGTCAACTGATACGGTGAACATCACCACTTCCGCTATCAGCAACCAGTTACAACTTACGGGCAGGCAGGCATTTTGTTATGGTCAGGGCGACAGCGCCCGGCTGCAGGTATCGCCGGAGGCCGGCATTGAATGGTGGAAGGACGGCACCGAATTAACAGCAGCCGCCAACCAAACCGTTTTGCAGGTGGAAACATCCGGTACCTATACCGCCCGCCTCACTAACAGCGACGGGTGTACGCTGGTAACAGAAGAAAAAACCATCACCATCGATCATGAAACAGCAGGCATACGTTACCCGGCCAGGTATGCCGTGGCCAATGTTCCGCTGGCACTAACGGCAAGGGATATAGGCGTTTCAGTAAGCTGGGAGCCGGCAGCAGGGCTTAGTAACCACACTTCATTTAACCCGGTCTTTACTGCCACAGCCGACCAGGAATATTTGATAAAGATCACCAGTGCCGGCGGGTGCCTTACCACCGATTCGCAACAGGTAAAAGTGGTGCCGCATGTAAAAGTGTTTGTGCCAACAGCGTTCACGCCCAACAACGATGGCCGCAACGACCTGCTGAGGCCCGTTTTTGTGGGCGTGGCTGTAATAAACAGTTTCCGCGTGTATAACCGTTGGGGACAATTGCTGTTTGAAGGCAGCGGCGAACAAACAGCCTGGGATGGATATTTTAAAGGCGAGCCGCAACCTTCGCAAACCCTTACCTGGACGGCAGCCTATATCGGTCTTGATGGCGAACCCTACCAGGACAAAGGAACGGCCCTGTTGCTCCGCTAGCGGCTGCCAGGCCGTTTTTACCCTTTTAGTGTTATTAATCCCTCATTCACTACTGTTACCTGTTGCGGTGTTATGTCCCCCTGTATGGGTGCCCCCTCCAACAGTGATGATCGTTTCAACATCAATATCATTTTTCTGGGCCCCGGCAGGTGCCGCTTCCGGTAAAACAGTGGTAACCAGTGAGTTTTCCGCCGGTTAGGAATAAGTACCTGTGACCCCGTTCATGTTCACCGGTTGTAGGCCTCACCAGGATCAGCTTTTATGGGTTGGCAACTGTCGCAGCCAACTATTTACTATGCCATCGGCCACAATTATACCATTCAGCAGGATTGTTTCGTTCCTGCTTCGGAACAAGGGCGCTACAAGGGCGCCAATTTACCGCGGTTGTGGTGCCCTTGTACCGGATGATTACTGGAGCAGGCAGGGAACCGTTCACCCACGCTAAAACAACTAATATGGCAACCATTACCACCATCAGGCTCAGCGGCCGCGTGGGCAATCTGATTTTCTCACTGCGGGGCGGCAGTTATTATGCCCGGCTGGCACCGGCAGCAGTCAGGCAAACTGCC
>CAYVLT010000170.1:0-9736 GCA_964452405.1 uncultured Ferruginibacter sp. | reverse complement strand
CCGCCGGCGCGAATGATCGCATTCCATACGTCCTGTCATCGCCCATGGACGGCATATGTTGAGGTATTCGTAACCGTGAGTATTCCGTTGTAAACAGCTGCGTCTGCCGCTGCCGGAACGGTTAAGCTTATTGGCGAGCCTGCAAGTGCAGCGCCGCTTACATCAGCAAAACCTGCCGTAATGGCTGCACTGTTCCAGGTAATATTGTATTCAGATGGGCTGCCAGTAGTGGCGGAGTAAGGCAATGCTGCCGACGTGGTACTCCTGGAAACGGATGGGTTTGCCCCGGGTGTAACAGTAGGAAGGGCTATAACGGATACGGCTATACTCCTTGGCCCGCTGAAGTTCACTGTAAGAACCGGGGCGTTGGTTCCGTTTCCATCATTACCGCTGTACCCATAAAACTCATACACATTTGTAGCGCCCCTGGTTAAACCCATGGCAATATATCCCTGTGATAACCTGCTCTCAATGTCGGCATCGGCAGTAGCACTCAAAGAAAGTGCGATGGTACCCGATGCACTCCAGCTACCTGTGCGGTAAGAAGTGCCGCTGGTAATGGCGCTGTAAAGTGCTGAGCCGGAAGCTGTAACCGGGTCTACACCCGCAGCAACCTGTCTTACCGTATTACCGGTATTGCTGGAACTTACAGAACCATTGTTGGTAACATATAAAGTGGCGCCCGTTACATTGGCGCCGGACGGAATGGCTGTTAGCGGGAATTTAATAAACCCGGTTGAATTGCCGGAGCTGGTAACTGTAAGGGCGTCTGAAGTTTTTGTGCCGTTGCTGGCAACTGTTCCTGAATTATTACTGCTGTTTTCCGGGCTGATATTAATTACCTGCGAAGGTTGGTTGCTTCCGCAGGAGTTGCTGGCAGTTACGTTGATGTTGCCCTCTCCGCTGGTTCCGGCCACAACGGTGATCGAGTTGGAACCCTGCCCGCTGCTGATCGACCAGCCAGACGGAACTTCCCAGGTATAGCCGGTGGCGTCCGTTACAGGGCTGATGCTGTAGGTGGTTGATGTTCCCGCACAAACGGCGGCCGAACCGCTGATAGTGCCCGGTGCAGCAGGAGCAGCCGGTGAGATGGTAATGTTAACAGCAACATCTGTAAATCCGCAGGCATTGGTAGCCCTGATAGTATAGTCTGCTGCAGCAGTGGCTGTGGTAGGGGTACCGTTGATGGCACCTGTTGAAGTATTCAACGTTAAGCCTGCTGGCAATGAACCCGGACTCACCAATGAATATGAAGTGGCGTTGCCACCTGACACGGTCGCTGTGTTAGCACTGATAGCCGCTCCAGGGCAATAAGCCACTGGATTGGCACTGTAACTGATACCTGTTAAAGGATCTGAAACATTGATGGTTGCGGCGGCATCGGTAAAACCACTGCTTCTCTGGCAACCATTTGCATCTGTTACTAACGTGATCGTATAGTTGCTTGTGCTCACAGGACTCGGTGTTACAAAAAATGCATTACCGCTGGTGACACCGGTTTCTGTTATTGCACCTGGATTATAAGTGATAGAGAAAGGGGCGGTTCCGCTTACCACTGCAGTAAGCTCGCCCAGCCCGCCGCTGCAAATATCATTTCCGCTAAACGAACTCACCTGCGGCAAGGGATTTACAGTAAAAGAAACATCATCAAATGTAGTGGTACAACCGCTGTTGGTAATGGTCCAGCGCAGCGTATAAGCACCGGCAACGGTTGGGGTAAAGGTAGCTGTTGCATTGCTGGTGCTGCTTAACTGGGAAGTGGACGTGTTGGCACTTCCCGCCAGTATTGACCAGGTTCCCGTTCCGGGCGCAGGTGCATTGGCCGCCAGTGTAGTTCCTGCAATACAAAAACTTGCATCCGGTCCTGCATTTGCGGCAGGTGCTGTTGCTGAAACCACCTGTGTTTTTGAAGCTGTGGTAGCTGCACAGGTACCGCCGGTGGTGGTAAGGGTAAGGGTGGCCGTTCCCGAGTAAGCACCGGGAGGCGTCCAGGTGGCATTCAGGGTGTTGGCATTGGGTGAGAAGGTTCCACCTACACCGCCGTCGCTCCAGGTTCCACCGGTAGCGGTGCCACCTACAGATCCGCCCAACGCAGCAGATACACCTCCCTGGCAAATGGCACTGAGGGCAGCTCCTGCATTAGCAGTGGGGCCATTAATGGTTAAAGTGATTGCCTGTGTGGCTTCACAACCCGTGGCACTGGTGATATACATTGTTCCGCTATAAGTACCTGGCGGAACCGCCGCAGGGATGACAATATTGCTGATAGTGCCTGCACCACCTGAGAATGTATTGGCGGTTGATCCCTGGTCTGTTAAGCCGGCTGTATTGGCCGCAGTATTCCAGTCGATGCTATATGCGTTAGGACTTTTTGTAGTGGCTGTGTATGACAGGGATGCTGTTTGTGCGCTGTTGCTCCTGCATATTGGGGTAAGCGTTCCTGTTGTACTGATGGTGGGGGTTAAACAGCGAAGTGTTACCAACAGCGCACCACCTCTTGCAGTACCTGACAAGGTTGCGGTGCCGGTACCAGTGGATCCTGCTGTTCCTTTAATGGCCCATGCAGCTCCGGAACCGTTGTCAAGTACGGTATTAAAATCCTGGTCATAAATTTCTGTAAGTGAAAGCGGGCCGGTGGCAGTTTGCCAGTTACTGTGCGTTCTGTTATCGCCCAGCATGGTAAACATGATCACCGCTGCATTGAGTGTGTTGGTGCTGGTGGAGGTGGCAGAGGCTGTTCCTGAGTTAAAAGTACTGATGGTACCCGGGTCAACATCAAAGGGACCGCTGTTGGCCGTTCCGGTGGCATTAAAACCACCTGTTACATCCACATTCCTGAACGCCACGATAGCGCCGGAAGCGCCGTCGCCATTGGCATCGGCGTCGAGGGTGAAAGCAAAATTTGCTGATGTAACATCTGATGCTGTGGCCACTTTATACAACACAGTGCCCCACCATTCATTGGTTCCGGTAGATCCGACTGATCTGCCGTCAATCACCGTCCAGCCGCTGCGGGTGGCATTACTCAATGTAGCATTGTCATTATCACTTTGCACAATATTAGCGATCATGATATCATCTACAGCAAGTCCGGATGGGCGTGTAATGGTGAGCGTGGCGGAGGTGGTGGTGGCTTCACTGGGAGAGCCGGTCACCTGTGTAATCTGTGCAGTGCCACCTGTTGCAATCAACAGGAACAACGACAGCATCAACAGGGCAGGCAGCATGAGCCTTCTGCCGTCAAATGATCTTTTTAAAGAAATTTTCATGAGCGAATTTTTATGGGTTAGGGAAATATTTTCCTGGTGATTTAATGCGCATACCGGAACAGGAATCGCAGGTGGACGTTTAATCGACAGTAGTTGATCTGTCAGCACCCCGGAGAAGGTGCGGCACCTGTTTAAAAACTTAAGTACAGCACGGGTCAAAGGCTGCGGGCTGTTTAAAAACTGCCTGTAAATGAGTCTCATGATTTTTGATTTAAGGTGATGCATCTGCACAAAAGACATGGGTTCTTATGCCGGTACAAGCGCATTAAATAAATAATTACGATAAAAAAATTAACTGGGGAGATACTGTAAAAGCGGGTTCAGGCAAGGATGGTGGACACTCAGGAAAATCGGGAAATAAGCGGTTTAAATGATATTGTATCTGTTGGTACGGTATTATACGAAATTGGAAAAAGCTGGGTTGAACAGAGTGATACCGGATGGAAGAGATGACGAAGGTAGCCGATTTGCCGGATTTTCCAAAAGTTTTTTTTTCTGTACTACAAATTGAGTATACCCGGTACAGTTAGTGTGACTATTTTTACAGCCGGTAAAGCAGCCGGCAGAAAGAAAATTTTTTTATTGTCATTAACTTTCTATCTTGCTGTGTCTTTAGCTCCGTCCACATCCCTTGAATACAACTTCCCCAACAAAATTTATTGCACCGGATTTCAAAGGAAATTATTCCATTATCCTCCATCAAAACATTTGATTTAATTCCAATAGCCGGATTCTTAAAAGATCCTAAAAAGGCTATATGCAGCAAAATTCTATAACCCGTAGGCTATTACAGTTTTTTTTAACAGCAATGTTAGTATGCTGGCTAAATAACAGCAGTGCCCAATCATGCGCACAAAATGATATTGGCTTTAACAACGACAGCAATGCGAACCTGTTCAGTGTATGCCCGGGTGCTACCGGTATATCCCTTAATGGAGGAGATGCCGGGGGTGGAACATACCAATGGGAAGTAACGGGTAACCTGGCGGACCCTTTTACAAACGTAATGCCGGGCCCGGGCGATACCCGGGATTGGGTGTTGAGCGCTGATTACTTAAATAATCCCGGTACTTACTATTTCCGGAGATTGGTCAGTGGCAGCGCATCCTGCGACGGGTATAGCGACACGGTAATTTTAACGGTTCATCCTTTGATCACTCTCTCGTCTGTAAGCCAGGTTTTTCCTGTTTGTGAAGGAACTGCTGCCGGGATATCACTTGCCGGGTTAATTCCTGGTAGTAATTTTTCTGTTACCTATACCATTGGTGGGGGAGCGCCACAAACTGTAACCGGCATCAATGCGGATGCAGGCGGTAATGCCGTTTTCAATACCGGCATACTGAACAATACTGACAATGGGCAGTTACTGCTCGTTACTGAATTGGTAAACAACTCCACTATTCCTGGCTGCAGCCAGGTTTTTTCCACCGGCTCAATATTGGTGGTAAACCCATTGCCTGCTGCACCTGCCGCAGGCAACGATGGCCCGGTGTGTGCCGGGGGAACCGTTACCCTTTCTGCCGGTTTTGTAGCCGGTGGATTGTATGCCTGGACAGGTCCTGCCGGATTTACTTCCACGCAACAGGCCCCGGTAATTGTAAATGCAGGTTTGCCGGCTGCCGGTAATTACCAGGTAACCGTTACCGTTAGTGGATGTACCAGCGTTGCGGCCTCAACAGATCTTGTTATAAATGAATGGCCGCTTGCAGATGCAGGGGCACCGCTGGCCGCCATTTGCGAGGGGAGCAGTTCTGTGGCTTTAGGAGGATCCGTAGGTGGCGGCGCTACCGGCGGAACATGGTCCAGTTCAGCAGGAGGGATATTTACTCCTGCTGCCAATGATCTCAATGCAACATGGACGGCACCGCTGGGCTTCAGCGGAACGGCTACACTTACCCTTACCAGCAGCGGTGGTGGCTGCGGCACGGTATCGTCCGGTAAAACAATGGTTGTAAACGCAGCTCCCGCAGCTACAGGCGTTTCAATTTGCCAGGGTGGAAGTGGATCGCTGAGTTCCGGCGCAGGCTGTGCTATGGGAACAGCCGGCATTGCCGGCCCCGAATTTCCATCCACGGGAGCCACCGGCGGAGGAGCAGGCTCTGCCTGGTCAAATGCCACCCGGGTGAATGCCAATGATAACTCAAATACCACCAACAGTATTACCGGGGGAGGATCAACGGAAGCGCTGAATGCAACCAATTTTGGATTCAACATTCCACTCAATGCAGTTATTGATGGAATATCGGTTACCATCGGTCGCTACGCAAGTAACAGTAATTCTTTGCGGGATAATTCGGTTAGACTTATCGTTAACGGAACCGCTTCAGGTAATAACTACGGGGCAACCACCACCAACTGGACAACCAGCGAAACGGCTGCGGGTTATGGATCTGCAACCAATTTATGGGGAAATACTTTGACTCCGGCGCTGGTAAATGCAAATAATTTTGGGGTATCCCTTGCAGTTAGTAACGTTAACGGAGGCACCCGTACTGCCAATGTTGATTATATTACGGTAACAGTCAGCTATACCATCCCAGGCTCGTTGTCGTGGTTTACCGTATCGGCCGGGGGAACAGCCATCGGTGCCAACTCCCCGTTCAACCCTGTAGGGGTGGCCGGGTCGGGATTGCCGAATACCAACACAGCCGGCACCACGGTATTTTATGCTGAATGTGCAGCTTTACCCGGTTGCAGGAGGGCAGTTGATTTTGTGATCAATCCTTTGCCAACCATTAGTGGAAACCTGGACATCTGTGTGGGTGGCACTTCAACCCTGGTGGGTTCTGCATTGCCGTCAGCAAGCGCTCCATGGACCTCGGGCTCAACTTCGGTTGCCACCATCAGCAATACAGGCCTTGTTACGGCAGTGTCGGCAGGTACAGCCCTTATTACTTTTACAGATATCAATGGTTGCATTAATACTGCAACCGTTACCGTTATAGCCCCGGCCATTTCGGGTAGCCCCGTTGTATGCGTTGGGGCAACAACGCAACTCACAGGAACGGGTACCCCATCATTAACCAACCCCTGGTCGTCATCCAATACCAGCGTGGCAACTGTTAATAATTCCGGGCTGGTAACCGGGATAACCCCGGGCAACAGCAGCATTACCTATACTAACAGTAATGGTTGCCCGGTGAATATAAGTGTTACCGTAAATGCGAAACCTGCAGTGACCATCACCGGCAGTTCCGCAGTATGTGCGGGCCTTACTTCCAGTTTGTCTCCCGTTGCCGGCGGCACCTGGCTCAGCAGTAACCCGGCAATCGCCACCGTCACCAATGCCGGGTTGGTTACCGGGTTATCAGTTGGAACAGTCAACTTTACCTATACGCAGACTTCAACCGGTTGCAGCAATACAACACCCGGTATTACGATCAACGCCCTGCCCGCTGTTTCCATTGCGGGAGCAGGAAGCATCTGCGCCCTGGGCGGCACCACCACAGTTTCGCCCGGCACCGGTGGCACCTGGTCGGGCAGCAACACTTCTGTGGCAACCGTAACGGGAGTAGGATTGGTAACAGGTGTAAACCCGGGTACAGCAACATTTACATTCACGCAAAACGGAACTGGTTGTGAAAATACAACGGAACCGGTAACTGTTACCCCATTGCCTGCCGTGTCATTGTCTGCAGCGTCGCCTGGCCTATGCACCGGCCAGGGCACCACACTAACGGCCATTAGTACAGGCGGTACCAATGCAGCCACCTACAGCGGCTCTTCCGGCAATATCAATGCGGGCATTCCGGAAAGCAGGGTAACCTGGGCTGGCTCAACGATCGCTTTGGGTGGCAGCGGAGGTGCAACCTTAGGGGCTTCGGATATTATTTCCATCACATTGAACATTACTCATAACAATAATACCGACCTCGATATTTTTCTGGTTGATCCTTCCGGTAACCGGGCAATGCTGGTGTCAACGGATAATGGAGGTACCGGTAACGGGTATTCGAATGCAATACTCACCACAGGTACTGTTCCCAATATTTCCACCACGGGTAATATTGTAATCACGGGCAACTATGGCATCGAAGGGGCTACCAACCAGGTTGCTTCGCAGGCGGGGGGTAACGGTGGAAACTACAGCAACACCGCTGTTCCTCAGAATGCTTTGTTGGGTGCAGCGATCGATGGTAACTGGCAGATCAGGGTATTTGACGACAACAATGGAACCACAGGTACACTTGTCAATTGGTCGTTATCCATTACCCGCAACCTGGGAAATTATAGTGCTGTGTTTACCGGCCCGGCCAGCATCAGCGCCGTTACTTATGCGGGGGTTAATAACAGCAATGCGTCTGTTGTAGTGACACCGCCCCCCGGGTCAAATATTTATTCGGTTACCAGCACTGATGCGTTGGGTTGTTCCATCACGTCGGCACCCGTTACCGTTACGGTACATCCGCAACCGGTGGCAGGCGCCATCACGGGTTCAAATTTTGTTTGCAGTGGCAGCACATTGAATCTTTCTCCAAATGCAAGCGGCACCCCGGTACTTACCTACACCTGGACGTCTGCCAATACAGGGGTTGCCACCATTACCAATACAGGTCTGCTGTCTGGCATCACGGCAGGAGTAAGCAATATCAGTTATACGGTAACCGATGGGAATGGCTGCCCGGCCACATCCCCGTTATTTCCTGTAACTGTATATTCAAGGCCGGTAATTTCCTTCACCTCATCGCCGCCGGCGGCTGTTTGTTCTTACACAGATATCACTTATACCACGCAAACCGGGCAAACAGGTTATAGCTGGTTGTTGCCCGGAACTCCCGGCATTGACTATAACATTATCTCCGGCGGCACCGGCACTGGTGATCATACGGTAACGCTGCAATGGCTTACCGCAGGCACCAAAACGGTAACCGTAAACTATACTAACGCTAACGGATGTACGGGAATCAGTGCGGCCTCAAGCAGTACGGTGGTTAATGCAAGGCCCACGCCGGGCTTTACCACCGCACCAAGTTTATCGGTATGTGCCAGCAATGGTATCAACACCACCAATATCACCTATTCCACCCAGGCGGGACAATCAAATTATAGCTGGACCGTGCCTGGCGTTGCCGGAACAGACTACGTTATTACCAGTGGTGGAACGGGTACTACCAGCAATTCAGTGACATTGCAATGGTTAAGCACCGGCTTAAAAACCGTTACAGTCAATTATACAAATGCTTCGGGATGTACCTCACTTACTCCGGCATCCAACACCACTACCGTTGATCCGCTTCCGGTTGTTGGTTTGGTTGGCTCATCGGTTTGTGTTAACGGTACCATCAATGCGTTGCCCGGAAGTGGAGGCACCTGGGTAAGCAACAATGCTGCCATCGCAACCATCAGCAATGCGGGGCTGATTGTCGGACAGTCAGCCGGCAGTGCAACTTTCACCTTTACGCTCACAGCTAACGGTTGCAGCAGCACTACAGCACCACTCACTGTAAATCCTTTGCCGCCTGTTGCTGCCATCAGTGGCGGAACAAGTTCTATTTGCGTAAATGACATTGCACTTTTTACAAATGCCACTCCGGGTGGAACCTGGTCTGTACTTAATGGAACAGGTGCAGCAACGGTGGACGCAGGCGGGCTGGTAACAGGTCTCACTGCGGGTGCAGCCACCCTGTTGTATACTTACAGCAACGGTACCTGTACCAATGAAGCATCCCTGCCACTCACCATAAATCCGATACCGCTTGTTCAGCCCATCGGTGGTGGTGCTGCCAGCGTATGTGTGAATAGTAATACACCTGCCTTTACAAACTTAACCGCCGGTGGCACCTGGTCGGTACTCAATGGAACCGGCTCGGCATCGATCAACGCGTCGGGAATTGTAACCGGTCTTAGTGCCGGTACAGTGACGGTATTATATACTGTAGACAACGGTACCTGCTCTGCAGAACAAGCCGTTCTTTTAACCATCAACCCGCTGCCCCCGGTGGCTGCGATTGGTGGGGGAGCGGCCGCTATTTGTGTAAACGCTGTTACTCCTGCATTCACCAACACCACAGGAGGTGGCACCTGGTCAATTCAGGATGGAACCGGCACTGCTGCGGTGGATGCATCGGGAAAAGTGACAGGGCTGTCAGGCGGCACTGTAACGGTTGTATATACGGTCACCAATGGAACCTGCGTTAACACCGCTACAAAATCACTTATTGTAAACCCCCTGCCTCTTGTGAACGCTATCAGCGGGGGAGCACCTGCTGTTTGTATCAATGCCGTTACGCCGCCATTCAGTAACCAGACTTCCGGTGGCTTATGGTCTGTATCCAATGGCACCGGTTCTGCTTCTATTGACGCAGGCGGCGTACTTACGGGCCTTTCAGCCGGTGATATAACGGTAGCGTATACACTGGATAACGGTACCTGTGCCACATCGGTGTCAACTACGGTAGTGGTTAACTCACTCCCGCTTGCCGGCACGGTTACGGGAACTAATAGCCTGTGTGCCGGAAGCGTGGCCA
>CAYVLT010000169.1:0-9757 GCA_964452405.1 uncultured Ferruginibacter sp. | reverse complement strand
CTTTTTACCCGGCACCGACCAGGAGTGGAACGGTATCATCACGAACGGGGCAAAATTATTATTTGCGTTAAGTGAAGCTACGGTACCACGCGTTACCGTTATCACCCGCAAAGCCTATGGCGGCGCCTATGATGTGATGAACTCAAAACATATCGGGGCTGATATGAACTTTGCCTGGCCTTGTGCCGAGATCGCCGTGATGGGTGCAAAAGGTGCCAGTGAGATCATCTTTAAAAATGAAATTCAGTCAGCCGAAGACCCGGCAAAAAAGTTATTGGAAAAGGAAGCTGAATATGCTGAGTTGTTTGCCAACCCATACACTGCTGCCGAACGGGGATTCATAGATGAGGTGATAGAACCCAGGGAAACAAGAAAAAAACTCATCAAATCGTTTGCAATGCTTGAAAACAAAGTGGTGAAACGCCAGCGGAAAAAACACGGCAATATTCCATTGTAATAAACTCAAGGACATAAAAAAAAACCGGGAAGCATATTCCCGGTTTTTTTATGGTACAGAACATTAATTTGCTTTGATCACTTCATACCAGATCTCCCCGTTTTCCTGGATCACTGGTTTGTATTGGGCGCCATCTGCAGTGTAAAATGTTTCACCGTCGATCACAACAGTTTCATATCCTGCCGGTAAACTTTCAACCACTGCGCCCAAAGGAGGAGACACCACGTAATAATTGTTGTCCCGCTGATCGTAATAGGTGCCGTTGTAATAATAATAATAGCGGTCCCTTACATGAATCCTCCTGTAGCCAACCGGCAGAACATTGATGTAAATGCCAACGGGTGGTGCGATCACTGTAAACAGGTTGTTGTATGGCCTGTAAAATACACCATCCCAATAACGGTAACCAATACCCCCAAAACTGATGCTCAGGTAGCTGGTGGGAAGGCTGTAAAAATAACTATTGCGCCTGGGCAGGAAACCATAGCCCCAGCTTGGATTGTAGGCACTGTACCTTGGCCTCCTGTCGGCGCCATATACCGGCCGGTAAGCAGGCCTGTTGGCAGAACCATATACAGGTCGGTTGTTAAAACCACCCGGACGGTTATACGAACCCGGGCGCCTGTTATTTACCGGGTTGCGGTTAGATTCCATCCTTGGCCGCTCCTGGTTGTTACGCACCTGCGCATTGCGTTCCATCGACGGGGATGTGGTACGGTTATTCCTTTCAATGCGTACAGGGTTGTCGCGCCGGCTTTGCTGGTTGGCATTACCCCTTGACATGGCCATGTCGCGGCCACGGTTACCGCCATCGGCTCTTACACTCCTGTCTGATCCCACATTCGATCCGCGGTCACGCACATTGCCACGACCTTCGCCATGGCGCCCCTGTGAAAAAGCGGGGTTGTACGAAAAAGAGGCAGCCAGGAACAACATCAATACCCAACGAAAGTATTTTGTTGCCGTACCTGTTTTGATTTGATCGTTTGTTTTCATCTGAATGAGTTTAGTGGTAAAATAGTTATCATAAATGTATTTTACAGATAGACTATGAAAGAAGGCAATAATCTTACCGTATGCGTTGCTTTCACATAAATATAACATTTCAACATCTAAGGAAATCTTAAAAGCAAATCAAGGCATAAAAAAAACGTTATACAACTCCGGGGAGCGGTATAACGTTCAGGTTACCTGCAAGCTGCAGTATTTAATGGGAGATGTTCACTTTTTTAATGACGGTACCATCAGGTGTTTCAATCTTCATAAAGTAATACCCGGTGGATAATGTACTCACCGCAATGCTGGTACTGGAGCCGGCCGCAGCAATATTTTGCACCGCGGCAACTTTTCCATCGGTGGCCACCAGGGTGATGGTAACCGGTTTGTTTTTCATGCCTTCAAAAACAACATTCAATACTTCGTTGGCGGGATTAGGATATACAAACACAGCCGCAGATTTCACCAGGGTAACCTGCCTCGACGGGCTGTACGTAAAACTGCCATCGCTGTTGATCATTTTTAACCGGTAAAAATTATTTCCTTCTTCAGGTGTGTTGTGATACAGGTGATACACGCCGGTACTGTTAAGGGCCATGCTGCCGATGGGAACGAATACCCGGTTATCTGTTGAAAATTCCACTTCATACCGGCTGATGGCTCCCTGCTGGCCCAGTGTCCATTGCAGCAACACTTTCTCTTCCTGTAAAGCGGCTGTGAACTGCACCAATTGCAAAGGAAGGATCACCGCCTGCGGCACCAGGTAATCTTCCACTTCACCCTTACCGAAATACCCACGGGCCTTGTTGCCATCCAGGATGGTGTCGGTTAACCTGAGTCGCAAAAATGTAATACCGCTCATCGGCACAAAAGGAGGCAGACCGGTAAAGTTCAGCACGATATCCTGGAGATCACCGCTAACAGGAACGGAGACACTCGCAAATTCACTGTTGTCAAATACACCATTACCGTTGGTATCGATCCAGCCACACAACTGCACAGGGTTGGCCGTTTTGTTAAACACAGCCACGTTTACTGTATAACTGGTGGCGCCGGGGTACATCGAAGGCGCTGTAAGCACCGCATCCTCATCATCCGCCGAACCATAGTTCTGCATATCATCGCCATCTGCCTGTGCTGAACTGTTCACTTTGCCTTCTGCATCCGTGGTTAAACCCAAACGCAGGTCGTACAGTGAAACAGCCGAACAGGCCGGGTCGGCCCCATCATAGGTTGCCGGCGCATCGCCGAAATCGAGGGTATTGGGGTTGATGGCAAAAATATAGTGACTGTCTTTGCCGGTTGTTGCAGCGGGAATATTCTTGTCAAATCCGGGAATATCCGTCATCCACGGCGTTGGCAGTGTGTTTTGATCGGAGTGAATGGTGGTGCCGATATAAGTAAGCCCGTTGCTGTTATTGTATTGAAAATGCCCGGTGCCCTGTAATTTACCGGTACTACCCAGGTAATCATCAAAGGCGCCACCTATATAGGTAGAGTAGATGCGTTCCGACAAATCGTTTTTAAAAATCGTGTAGGTGATATCCCTTGTACCGTAATCGAAGGAGCCATGGCTCGATTGATAGTACGGACTTGGATTGTAAGAATTGTACACCGGGAAATCGCTTGACACCGTGGTGCCGAAAAGCAGGATGTCGTTAGTACGGATATCAATCACCAATCCACCCACAAGGTCCACGTCATTTCCCCCGTTGTAGGTGGTGACGAAACCGCTACCGGCGCTGCCATTCAAAGGAATTCTTGATACGAACTGGTCGGCCAGTTTATTGTTGGCCCCGTGCGTCGTTTGTATAGCACCGGTGGTACCGGGCAGGCTGTTGGAGGAAGTGTTGCCGGCCACATAAAAATAAGTATTGTCGGCCGCAACAAGAGCTGCCGCTGAGATAGAACCGGACGAACCTTCATTACCATTTCCACCGAGGTAAGAAAATACGTTAAAAGCAGTAGGCGTGGGTAAGGTCATACATCCTACTAATAATTCATTTCCGGAAATGCTGTTGTCCACCGCATTCACCAGTGAAGGATATGATGTTCCGCTGCCTTCCACGTGTACAGCAAATGCCAGTTTGGTTTTATCCGTGGTTAGTGCAATGGCGGTAAAGGTTTCATCGCCGGAACCACCGATATAGGTGCCCCAGGCAGCGCTCGGGCTGGTGTTGGCATTTTCTATCCGCAAAATAATTCCCTCGCTGCCACCAATGGAATTATCAGGAGCAGTTGCAGGAATGATAGAGGAAGGCAAGGCTGACTGAGCCACGCCACCCAGGTAAAATACACTATCGTTCAGGATCGCCACAGATTGATAGGACGACATATGTGCTGCCACATCCGCAGCATTGATCACGCCGTTGTAATAACGGGTGGTAAGATCAGGTGAAAATACCTGGATCGTATCCCGTTGATACACCACCAAAATCCGGTGGTTGGGAAAGATGGACATAGCAACCGGTACATTGGTCGTGAGGCCGGTATACGTCCAGGCTACGATGGCCGTACCGGTTGAATTAAGCTGGTAAAGGATCACCGACTGCGGCGCACCTGAACTGTTATTGGCAAAGGTATAATCACCTGAAAAACCCGGTGTCACACCACTCAGGTAAGCACTGCTCATCGCTTCATTGGTGAGGCCGCAGGCATATACTTCATTGTTTTCGTTTGCTGCTACCGTGTACAGGTATTCATCAAAAGTTTTTGTGTTGTTGTGCATGTAGGTTGACCAGATCATTACCGGGTCGATCACTAACGGCGCCCCGGGATCAAAAGCTCCCTTGATCGCATAGCCGATGCTGTTAGCGTCCACTTTCATAGATGCCTGCAGCAATTGCTTTTTGCCGGCAAGTTCCTGGTAGGTTTCCGGTATGGCAATGTGCATGTTGGTATGGGCAAGACCGATCTGCAAGGTTCCGTTGTCTTCAATATGCAATCCATCCTGTCCTTCAAATTGCATGCGTATCTTTTCATAGTCCGCAGCTCTTGCCAGCAGCCAGTCAAACTCAATCATACCACTTTCACCGGCATAGAGGCGCAGATCCACACCAGGATAAACATCCTGCAAAGTGATCTCGTTGTAAATGGAAGGTGTGATGGTAACAGCGCCGTTGTTGTAAGAGCCCTTCACAACCGACCGCTCACCGGGAACCACTGACCATTGAGGCAATGAACCGGGAAAACGGATATCAACCACCTGGTAACCCAACAGCCGGCCTTCATTTTCCTGCTTTGTTACCAGCCGGAGCTTATTGTTGAAAACTCCCATTGAACCAAATGCAGTGTTGAATCCATACAGTACAGCCGGGTCGGCAAATTGCCCGGCATTATTTTCAAACCAGATGATATTGGTACTTTCTTTTAAAGTTTTTACAGCAGCACGTTGTGGCAGTGCAGACAGGGCAACCTGTTTTTCGATATTTTTTGTTGAAGCGGATGTTTGTGCAAAAAGATTAATCGCTGACTGGCTGATACAAAACGCCAGCAATAAAACAGCGCCTTTTATAAGCGGGAAAATATACCTGGGTATATAGTCAATACGGAATTGATGAACAGTTTTCATGTTTACGGATTTGGAATAGGGTAGCCGGGTCCGGGTGCAACGAGGCTTCAACTATAGCGAACGCCTTTTCAGGTGTTTTATTGCAATAAAATATAAATTACAACGGATTATGATAAGGCATTTATCCACAATCCAGTCCTGTTCTGCATTTATCACATCAACATTTTATCCGCCGTTCGCACTTTTTTGGCCTTATCTTTTCTATTAATCAATAACTTGTAGCGGAAAATATGCCGGGCGATTCTCTCTACATCAACAATAAAGCGAAACAGCAACAGCGTTTCGACGCGATCGTGATCGGGTCGGGTATCAGTGGCGGTTGGGCAGCCAGGGAATTGTGCGAAAAAGGCCTGAAAGTAATACTCCTCGAAAGAGGCGGGATGGTTACCCATCCCGAATATCCCACTGCTGCAAAAGATCCCTGGGAATTTCCTCACCGGCAACATTTATCCCTGGCCGATCAAGAAGAACATTTTATACAGAGCCGGCATTACTCCTTCCGGGAAGACAACAAACATTTTTACATCAACGACAAACAAAATCCTTATACAGAAACAAAACGTTTCGATTGGATCAGGGGCGATATTGTTGGAGGCCGTTCTATGTTATGGGCACGGGCCTGCTACCGGTGGAGTGATCTTGATTTTGAGGCCAACGCAAAAGAAGGCATTGGCATTGATTGGCCCATCCGTTATAAAGACATTGCTCCCTGGTATGATTACGTGGAATCATTTATCGGGGTAAGTGGCAACAGGGATGGCATCCCGTACCTGCCAGATGGAATTTTTCAACCACCCTTTGAGATGAACCGCGTTGAATTATCGTTCAAAGAAAAATTTGAAACCGCTTTCCCGGGCCGGCATGTGATTATGGGAAGAACCGCCAACCTCACCCAACCAGTGAAGGGCAGGGGACAATGCCAGGCAAGGAATTTATGCCACCGCGGATGCCCGTTTGGCGCTTATTTCAGCACCAATGCAGCCACCCTGCCTGCTGCATTTGCCACCGGCAACCTTACCTTAAAAAACAATACCATTGTAAACAGGATCCTGTACGACGAAAAAACACAACGGGCCACAGGCGTGGAGATCATCGACAGCATTACAAAACAAACGAGTGAATTGTATGCCCGCATTATTTTCTTAAACGCCTCTACTGTTGCCAGCACAGCAATTTTACTAAACTCAATAAGCCACCGTTTTCCGGGCGGACTGGGTAATGGCAGCGACCAGGTGGGAAGAAACCTGATGGATCATCACAAAGGGTTGTCAGCCGCTGCCACCGTGCCAGGTTTCTACGATAGTTATTATTATGGCCGCCGGCCGGTAAGTATCTTCATTCCCCGTTTCCGGAATGTGTTACAAAAAGATGCTTCTTTTTTACGCGGCTATAATTTGGGGGCAGGTGCTTACCGGGCTACGCAGGCTGCAGCAGGCATTGGGGCTTCTTTCAAAGAAATGATGACGGAACCCGGTGAATGGAAAATAAACATGTTTGGCTTTGGAGAGTGTTTGCCATATGCAGATAACCGCATTACCCTTGACACTTCAAAAAAAGATCAATGGGGCAGACCGTTAGTGAATATTGATTGTGAATTCAAAGAGAATGAAATCTCCATGCACGATGACATGGGAGTAACAGCGCAGTCGATTTTGGAAGCCGCGGGCTATAAAGATATCAGCATTCAAAACAAAATATCATTCCCCGGCAACGCAAATCATGAAATGGGCACCGCGAGGATGGGCAACGATGCCAAAAATTCAGTGCTGAATAAATTTAACCAAATGCATGAAGTGCCCAACGTTTTCATCACCGATGGTTCCTGCATGACCTCCTCCTCCTGTGTTAATCCGTCTCTCACTTATATGGCACTCACCGCCCGCGCCTGCGACCATGCGGTGAGCGAGATGAAAAAACAGCATCTTTAATCAGCAGCAAACATTAACTTTTTATGCCTACCATTCAGCAGGTATGTGGATGATCCTGCGTAACAATTTCCCCGGATTGCCAACAAAACACCCCAGGCTTTCAGACATATAAAATACTGTACTCATGGGTTACTGTTGCAGGAGCCAATGGCATAATTCATGTGGCCGAACCCTTTGTCAACAGGCAGTTGCCAACAGGCAAATGTCTATCCACTGAAAACGAATCATTCAAAATTAATTTCTATGAGAAAAATTGCAGTAATTGTGGGGATGCTGCTGTGCAGCCATCTTTCCGTTCTGAGCCAGGTAAAAGGCAAGGTTTTCGACTCAAAAAACAATTCACCACTCCAGGGAGCTTCGGTAAAAATCAAAGGCACCGACAAGGGTGCGATCACTGATGCCAACGGCCTGTTCAGCCTTGATGCCACCCAATCCGTTACACTTGAAATATCAGGCGTTGGTTTTGAAACACAATCCGTAAAAGCGAGCCCGGGGCAAATGATCTCCGTTACATTGCAGGCCACTGAATCCAGTATGAAGGAAGTGATCGTAACGGCCCTTGGTATCAGCAGGTCGAAAAATACGCTTCCGTTTTCCGCTCAAAAAGTAACCGGCACCGATGTAAATCAAAGCCGCAATGCCAATTTTGTAAACAACCTGAGCGGTAAGGTTTCGGGACTTGAAGTGAGACAAAACAACACGATGGGAGGCTCCACCAATGTCATCCTCCGCGGAGCCAAATCGCTTACCGGTAGCAACCAGGCTTTGTTTGTGGTGGATGGTGTGCCCTATGATAACACCAACAACAACACCTCCGACCAGTTAACAGGCCGTGGCGGCTACGACTATGGTAATGCCGCAGCCGATATCAACCCGGATGACATTGAAAGTATCACTGTGTTAAAAGGCGCTGCTTCTTCCGCATTGTACGGATCAAGGGGCAGCAATGGAGTGATATTGATCAATACCAAAAAAGGAAAAAGGGGATTGGGCATAACGATTAACACCGGCCTTACTTACAGCTCAATCTTAAGAAATACATTTCCTAAATACCAGAAAAAATATGGTGCAGGATACGGATCCTATTTCGACAGCGAAGATATCAATGGAGATGGCATTCCTGATAATGTTGCGCCCACCTATGATGATGCATCCTGGGGAACTGCGTTTGATCCGAACCTGATGGTGTATCAATGGGATGCCTTTGATCCCAACTCACCCAATTTCGGTAAAGCCACACCCTGGGTAGCTGCTCAAAATGATCCATCTACTTTTTTTGAAAAACCTATTTCATATAACAACAGTATCTTCCTGGAAGCCGGTAACGACAAAGGCAGCATGGCACTGGGTTATACGAGGAATGATGAAAAGGGAATTTTGCCCAACAGCAGTATCAAAAAAGACCTCTTTAATTTTTCAGGTTCTTATAAAATCACCGATAACTTAACGGCGGGAGCGGCCGTAAACTATTCGCATATCAATGGCAAAGGGCGTTTTGGTACCGGGTACGATGGCGCCAATGCCCTGAACCTCATGACCAATTTCCGCCAATGGTGGGAGGTGAATGTGGATCTTAAAGAACAGAAAAGAGCCTACGAAGCTGAACAGAAAAATGTTACCTGGAACATGCACTATGGTCCAACCGGCGACGTGCAGCCGGAATTCTGGGACAATCCTTATTTCACGCGGTATAAAAGTTATGAAACTGATTCACGCGACCGGTACTTTGGAAATGTATACCTCAATTACAAAGTATTTTCGTGGCTGAACGTACTGGGAAGGGTGTCGGTGGATAATTACGCAGAGAAAGAAGAAGAGCGGAAAGCAGTAAGCAGCGTAGGCGTGCCGTTTTATCGCCGGTTTACCCAAACCTACCGCGAAACCAACTACGACCTGCTGGCAAATGCAGACTGGGATTTGAACAGTGACGTAAACCTTAAGGCATTGCTTGGCTCAAATACCCGCATTCAATCACGGTCAAGCTTAGACGCAATTACAAACGGGGGGCTTGCCTTTCCAGACCTGTACACCATCGCCAATTCTGTAAATGCACCGGCGCCACCATTGCAGTTTGAAGGCACCCGGCGGATCGAAGGTGTATTTGGCGGCGCCACCTTCACGTATAAAAACACTTACATACTTGACGCCACTATCCGACGCGATCGTTCTTCAACATTACCCGACGGAAACAATGTTTTCTACTACCCATCAGTATCCGCAGGCTTTGTATTCTCACAACTGGTTCATCCCACCTGGATGAATTATGGAAAACTGCGGGCCAACTATGCAGAAGTGGGTGGTGATGCCCCGCTGTACACCGTAAAAGATTTTTATGTGAATGATATTGACGGTAATTCCGGGCAGGAAGTAAACTCCTACAATGGCAACCCTTTGTTCTCCGTTTCAGGCACCAAGAACAACCTGCAACTGAAACCGGAACGCACCAAGAGTTTTGAAGTTGGTCTTGAAATGTCATTCGCCCGGTCGAGGGTAGGCTTCGACGTTAGTTACTATGATGCAAAAACAGTTGACCAGATTCTTCCGTTAACGGTTTCCACTGCCACCGGCTATTCCCGTAAATATGTAAACTCCGGTACCATCCAGAACAGGGGGATTGAAGTTTCTCTTTACGGAACACCGGTTAAGACAAAGAATTTCCAATGGGATATCAATGTGAACTTTACCCGTAACCGCAACAAAGTGGTGGAACTATATACACCTGCAGTTGGCGACCCGATCGACAATATAGTACTCGGTTCATTCCAGGGAAGCATCACGATCAACGCCTCACTCAACGAACCTTAC
>CAYVLT010000168.1:0-9825 GCA_964452405.1 uncultured Ferruginibacter sp. | reverse complement strand
TCTGTCCATATTTCCAGTAATTCGGCATTGAGCCCGGCAGCGAGTATGGCCCCCGTATAATCTGATCCCCCCCTGCCTAACGTGGTGTTGATACCGTCTGCCGTACTGGCAATAAAACCGGGCATCATAAACAGGTTAGCCGTTGAGGTTGAAAAATAAGCTTCAATTTTTTTATTGGTTGCGGCAAAATCAACGGCAGCAGCGCCAAAATTAGCATTGGTGGTAATCAGGCTTCTTGAATCCACCCATTCACAATTCCCCAGTTCTGCCTGCAGCCTGGCAGCGATGATCTGCGATGACAGCAACTCACCATAACTCACCACGCGATCTTTGGTTCGTTCGGATAACTCACGAAGTAAATAAATACCATTGCAGATATCTTCTATTTCATTGCACATGGTTTTTACCAGGCTAAGGATACTGCTTTGCTGCGTGAGTGGGATCAGGTCGCGGATGGTTTGAATGTGCCGCTGTTCTGCCTCCTGTAATTTTTCTTTATAACTTTCCTCTGTTTCTGCTGCCAGCCGGCAACATTGTAACAACATATCTGTAATACCACCGAGAGCCGACACCACCACTACGGTCCGGTCAGTTTTTATTTTATCTTTTACTATTGACACCACTTTGCTGATGTTCTCTGCATTTTTAACCGAACTTCCGCCAAACTTTAAAACCTGCATGACTGATCTGTTTGAGAATATGAATGATAGAATTGTGTTTGAAAAAAAGCAACTTGCCCAAAGTTAATATGTAAATGTGCAACCCTTAGCGGGTTGTAATAGTGGTAATAAAAGTGGTGAAGGCAACAGGCATTGCCGGCATGGATTGATGATCGATGATTACTGGTTTCACTATTACCACTTTTTTTGAGATGGCTAAATTAGTAAATTAATTTAAAACTAATCGCCTGCGACTTAAAATATTTAAACTATTTCTTAATTTCGTTCGATTGCTGCCAACAGTATCAACTTTTCATTAAAAAAATATTAAAGATGGATCACCAGTCAGTAAAAGGCTTGCAGCAGTTTAAAAATCTTGTTGGAACCAAGTACCTGCTCTATAACAGCCTCTTTACTTCCCTGCCCTTTCACCGGATTGAAAAAACAGGTATCCTGTTGTCATTGCTGCTGAACAATTGCGAGGAAGGCTACCGCCGTAAACAGAGTCCGAAGGAAATCATCGAGGAGTTTTTTGAAAAGCATACCACTTATAAACAACCGCAGGAGCAGCTGGACCTGTTGTTCAGGTTTATCCAGTACATCGAAAGGCAGGTGGTATTGTTTGATGCGCTGGAGGATGCTTCTTTTCGTGAAGTACATGATTTTGCCGGCGTGGGAACGCTGAAACACCTGGAAACGGAAGTGATCCAAAACCAAAAACAGGACGAACTGAAGGAGAAACTTCACAACTTCGCTATCCGCCTGGTGCTTACGGCCCACCCCACCCAGTTTTACCCCGGATCTGTACTGGGTATCATCAACGATCTTTCCAATGCGCTGGCAGACAACAGCACCGTGCAAATAAATATGTATCTGCAGCAATTGGGTAAAACTCCTTTTTTCAAAAAACAAAAACCGACGCCGTACGATGAGGCGATGAACCTGGTATGGTATCTCGAAAATATTTTTTACCCCGCGGCAGGCAGGATCATTTCGTTTTTAAAAAGCCAGTTCCCGGAAGCGTTGAACGATGACCGCCCTGTCATAAACATGGGATTCTGGCCTGGCGGCGACCGCGATGGTAACCCTTTTGTAAACGCAGCCACTACGTTAAAAGTGGCGGATGCACTGCGTGGAGGCATCATCAAGTCGTATTACATGGAGATCAGGAGAATGAAGCGGAGACTCACTTTTGAAGGGGTGGATGTAATTCTGAATGACCTGGAGAGAGACCTGTACAACAATATTTTTATTCCCGGCCAAAGAACAAATATCAGCAAAAAGGCGATTCTTGGGTCCTTACTCAAAATCCGTGAGATCATTGTATATAAACACAATAACCTGTTCCTGCATTATGTTGACAACCTGATCAACAAGCTTAATATTTTCGGGTTGCATTTCGCTTCCCTCGACGTACGGCAGGAAAGTACGGTACACAACAAGGTGCTGGAAGTGATCGCATCGGGTACGGCACTGCTGCCCCCGGGTTATGCCGCACTGTCGCCGGGAGAAAAGATAGAGGTGCTCACCAGCATCAGCGGTGAGATCAATACGCTCAGCACCGACAATGCTGTATTCGCAGACACCATCGATTCGATTAAGGCGATCAAAACCATCCAAGATTATAACGGAGAAGCGGGCTGCAACCGGTATATCATCAGCCAGTGTAACAGTGCACTGAATGTGCTGGAAGTGTATGGATTATTCCTGCTCTGCGGCTGGAAACCGGCTTCCATGTCGATCGATATTGTGCCTTTATTTGAAACCATCGATGACCTCCGTAATGCAACCGAAGTGATGCAGACTTTGTACGACAATAAAGTATACGCAGCGCACCTTGCCAATCGAAAAAACCGGCAAACCATCATGCTCGGGTTCAGCGATGGCACAAAAGACGGTGGTTACCTGATGGCTAACTGGAGTATTTACAAGGCCAAGGAAGAATTGACGGCCATTTCAAAAAAATACAATATCGAGGTGATATTTTTTGATGGCCGTGGCGGTCCGCCTTCGAGAGGTGGTGGCAAAACACATAAATTTTATGCCTCGATGGGTCAGAATATTGCCAATACTGAAATACAATTAACGGTGCAGGGGCAAACCGTGAGTTCTAACTTTGGCACCATCGACGCGGCGCAATATAATATTGAGCAATTGCTGCATGCCGGGTTAGTGAACGACCTATTCAACAGCAGGAAAATCACGCTGGAAAATGCCGATGAGAAGCTGTTGCAGGAACTGGCAGATACGAGCTATGCCAAATATATTTCGCTGAAGAACCATCCTTATTTTTCAGATTACCTGTCGCAGGTAAGTCCGCTGAAGTTTTACAGCGAAACCAATATAGGAAGCCGCCCCGCCCGCAGAAGTAATAACAGCCGGCTTACGCTGAAAGACCTCAGGGCCATCCCTTATGTGGGCGCCTGGGCGCAGATAAAGCAGAATGTGACCGGGTTTTTCGGGGTGGGTTCAGCACTGCAGCAAATGGAAGCAGCCGGCAAATTTGAGACGCTGAAAACGCTTTACCAGTCTTCCCTGTATTTTAAAACCCTGCTCGATAACTGCGAAATGGTGATGTTGAAGAGCTTTTTCCCGCTCACTGCGTTTTTGGCAGACGATGAAAAATATGGAGAGATATGGAATATCATCCATGATGAGTTCCTGCTCACTAAGCAATACCTGCTCCGCTTATCGGGCAAAACCGAACTGATGAGCGATTACCCGATCGAGCAGTTGTCTATCGCCATGCGGGAAAGGATAGTGCTGCCATTGTTAACGATTCAACAATATGCGTTGATGAATATACGGGAGGCGGAAGACAACCTGGTACAAACGCCATTAAAGGATACCTGGCAAAAACTGGTGATGCGATCGTCGTTCGGCATCATTAATGCGGGCAGAAACTCAGCTTAACCTCAAATAAAAAGAACAGCCAACAGGCTGTTCTTTTATTGTAATAGGTAAGGGTTAAAGAAGCGGGATAAAATGCCCCGCCGGAATATCTTTAGCAGGATGAGTTACCATTCTTTAACGGGCTAAAAGTATTATTATAATCCATTAAAAGTTCGCTTAATTTCTGTCTGCCCCCTTTAGCCAATAAGTGCAGATTTTTGGCAATAAATGCAAAAGGCACAGCCACCGTTAATACTGAATTGGCACCGGCAAAATAAAATTTTGCTTCCTATCTTTAGCCTGATGATGCGGTACCTGCTTTTTATTTTATTGTGGATGTTAATGGCACCTGCGGGCACGGAGGCGCAGCAAAGAGAATTTATCACTAAGAATTTTACCCAGGAAGATGGGTTACCCAGTAACGAGTGTTATTGTGTGTTTGAGGACCGGCAACACTTTATCTGGATTGGCACCGATCATGGCGTGGTAAGATATAACGGCAACAAGTTCGAAACCTTTGATCTGCCCGACAATGTTGTTTTTAAAATAATGGAAGACCCCGCCGGCCGTACCTGGTTTTTTACCTACCGTGGCCTGGCAGCCTACTTTGAGAACGAAAAGATGCATCCTTTCATCTTTAATGACAGAATTGCCTCAAGAATTAAGTCGATCCATATAAAAGATGTTGCTTTTAATAATGACGGATCCATTAGTTTAAGTTCAACTCTCGATACGAGTTATGTCATCCGGAAGGATGGCAGCATCGATGCTTTCAACCATTACAGCAATTTCCCCGGCACCATCGCGTTTACAATTACCGTAAAGGAAAACAACCGGTGCTTTACCCAGATACAACAGCAACCCTCGAGGGGCACCCATATTGCGATCACTGTTATCCGAAACGGCAGCAAAAAGGTTTTCAATACAGCATTGGAAAGTATTAATTCCAGCCAGTTTGCCTCCATTGCACCAAATGATAAAGAAGTTTATTTCTTTTATGGCGCTACGTTATTTAAAATCGATAATACTGGGGGTTTTAAAATGAAACAAATGCCTTCAACAATCCTCACGTTACATTCCTTCCAGCACAAGTTATTAGTGGGGTTAGGTAAAGGCGGCGTAGTTACACTCGACGAAACACTGAATGCCGTGAATTTACAACTGCTTCCCGGGAAAAGCATCACCTCCATTTGCGAGGATTTTGAAAACGGAATTTGGTTTACTTCACTTGAAAACGGGGCCTATTATGTAAAGAATCCTTCTATAACCCATTTTATCTTCAGCGGACAAAATGACCAGGCCATTTCAAGGCTTTACGTATTTAACGACAGCACCCTCATCTTTGGCACATCAGAGGGACTATTTACTTTCGATGGTAAAAATGCCAGGCTGCTGGCAAAAGAATTCAACCGGTCGATCGCCAATATCTTTTACGAGGATCACACTTTGTTTTGTATGGGGGCCTTTGATAATTTTTATTCGAAGATCATCCCGGAAAAGGGTCCAGTCATCCGGCATTTCTTTTTTGCCAATAACCCCACTATTCAACGCATCTTTATTAAAGACACCATTCTTACTTCCACCACTAATTCAGTGGTAAAATTCCGGAGTAGTTTTATTCATAATAAAGAGGCTAACCAACAAACTGATGAGCATCTCAATGGCGAGACGAAACAATTACTGGCCAAACCCGCGATACTATTTTCTGACAAACAAAATAACCTGTGGGCTGGAACCAATGATGGCCTTTACAAATCCGCTTCTCCTTACGACAGTTTATACCTTGTTGAAAAAACCAGCCGCTTTTTAAAAGACAAAATAACTTTTATCACACAACTCAGTAATGGTGTGATGGTGCTTGCAGTGAACAATGCAGGAATCGGATTATTGTTGAGGGATACCATCACGTATATCAACGAACAAAACGGACTATTAAGCAATAAAGTGAGTTTTATACTGCCATTAAATAACAAACTTTGGGTGGCAACTTCAAAAGGGATTTCGGTGGTAAGTATTCAGTCCTTTAAACCACTGCAAATCGAGGTTTCGAATATAGGAAAAGAGGATGGGTTCTACAACAACAAGATCAATCACCTGGTAGCTTTTGAAAACAAACTGGCTGTAGCCACTAATAACGGATTGTATATTATTGAGCAGCCTGATAGTTTTCTGAACCGCAGGCCTCCCCCGCTCCCAATGTACGTTTCAAAGATATCGTACTACCGCGGTGATACCGGTAACATTAGTAGCCTTACCATTCCCTATGCACAAAACGGGGTGCTCATAAAATGTAAGGCCATCAGTTTCTCGGCATTTGAATCAATCCATTTCCAGTATCAATCCGATGCAGAGGATACTGTTTGGCACACTACCACCAGCAGCGAATTTCTCTTTGAAAACCTGCAACCTGGGACCTATCCCATACAAATAAGGGCTGTGATTCCTTCGCAGGGAAGTATTTCACCCATTGTACAATTTTCCATCACCGTAGAAAAACCATGGTGGCAAAACAATTGGTTCCGGCTATTGGCAATGCTGCTGCTGGCCGCCCCCATTTACCTATACCTGCGTTACCGGATCAACAAAGTGAAACAGGAAGAAAAAAGAAAAACAGCACTCAACAACAAACTGGCAGAACTGGAACAAACCGCCCTGCGCTCGCAAATGAATCCTCACTTTATCTTTAACTGTCTCACTTCCATCCAACAGCTAATTATAAGTGGCAATAAAGCGGATGCCAATGATTACCTCGTTAAATTTGCACGACTGATCCGTAAAACACTGGAGCTGTCAGCACAACCTTTTATCTCGATCCGGGAAGAAACAGATTACCTGAAAGAATACCTGGTGCTGGAGCAATTAAGACTGGAAGGTAAGTTCGATTTCCGGATCACCAGCGACCCCGGTGTGGCGGTCGATAAAACCTATATACCCAACATGATGATACAGCCCGTTGTTGAAAACTGCATCCGGCACGGCATTAAATCGCTGGAACAAAAAAAAGGAGTTGTAACAATCACCTTTCAAAAAGATGACCAGGTGATCCATTGCACGGTGACCGACAATGGTGTGGGAAGACGTTCCACCCTGTCGCAACAGGCAACCACTTTTACCAAACACAAGAGTTACGGCATGGACATCGTGAAAAAAAGACTGGAAGCCTACTCAGACGATGGACAACAACAAACGGGTATAGAAATAGAAGACCTGGTGAACGAAGACGGGACCCCCGCAGGAACAAAGGTCACATTAATTTTACCTTATAAAAATGAACCATGATCACCGCTGTACATATTGAAGATGAGCCCCGCAATGTTGAACTGCTGAAAAGCCTGGTAAAATCCTATTGCCCGGAAGTGGATATCATCGGGCATGCCGGTAATATTCCCGATGCTATTGGACTGATCAACCAGGTTGCCCCGCAACTGGTGTACCTGGATATAGAACTGAATAAAGGCAATGCATTTGAATTGCTGGATGCTTTTACAAAAATAAATTTCCAGGTGGTGTTTATCACAGCGTATAACGAGTACGCCGTAAAGGCTTTCCGCTACAATGCCATCGACTATCTTTTAAAACCGATCAGCATCAGCGAACTGCAGGAAGCTACTGAAAAAGCCATTACAAAAATAAAACAGTCGTCAGCAAATGACAGCATCACGGATGTGTTGAGAGAACTGAAACAGGCCATCAATAATCAAAAGATCGGGCTGCCGGTATCGGATGGTATATTGTTCATCAATGCGGAGGAGATCATCCGTTGCGAAGCAAGTGGCAGTTACACGGTGGTGTACCTGGTGAATAAAAAATCGATCACGGTTACCAAAACACTGAAAGAAATTGAAGACCTGTTGCCTGCTCCCAACTTCGTAAGGGTACACAATTCATGGATCATCAACAGCAGGTACCTGAAAAAATATTACCGCGGCAAAAACTCCTATGTTGAGATGGAAGATGGCAGCATTGTGGCTATCTCATTGCGAAAAAAAACCAATATACTTTCGTTCCTGAAAGACTTTGAATAAGAAGCCCTGGTAATTATCGGCATAGATGGGATTAATTGATTGTTCCCGGCCGGCATGCTAAAACCGTTTACATTTTTCCAAGGGCGATCACTTCACCCGGCTTTTCTGCAGGTGTTGTACTTAATTTTTCGAGGGAGACCGCGAAGGCATCCACCTGGCCGAAGCTTTTCATTTTCTGGATGCTGTAGGCAACCCCTTTTTTTGTGGTGATGATGATGCCGGCATTAACAGGCGCACCGTTAACAATGGCCCACAATTCATATTGTTTTCCTTCAGGCGCTTCGGGCAAATTGCTTGGATCCACGTACACTTCACCGCTGTTCTTCATCCAGAACACTTTTGCCTGCGCCCCCGGCGTGGCTTCCAATCCATTTACAGTGACCGGCTGACTGTACCTGCTTTGCACCACCCGCCAGTTATCTTCCATCGCTTTGTTCTTCTCTTCCAGCATTGATACCATTTCCGTGCGCTGATCCAGTGCCTGCTGCATTTCACCTTTCTTATTATACTGCAATACATTCATCACAGCACTCACCACCAACAACAACATACAGGCCGCTGCAATATACTTCCAGTAAGCGCCAACTGTTGTAAGGCTATTGTTTCCCGCAGCATCAGTTACAGGGATCAATTTTCCTGTTGGCGGCTCGTTGATGCCGGCAAATATTTTTTCTTTCACCGCAGGATCCGGTTGCAATTCATTCGCCATTGCATATTGAAGGATGCCGGCTTCAATAGCTTCCAGTTCGGCCGCCACTTCGGGGTATTCACTGGCCCATTGCAGCACCTGTACGGCCTCCTGTTCAGAAGCCATGCCTGCAACATACAGTTCTAACAGCCCGGATGATATGATGTCCCTGATCTCCACCTTACTCGAATTGTAAAAATTTTCTAAGTTCTAAAATAGCCATCCGCATTTTAGTTTTGACCGTTCCAAGTGGTATTCCCAGTTGTTTTGAAATTTCATCCTGTGTAAACCCGCTGAAATAGGCCAGGTCAATGATCTGTTGCTGATCGGCCTTAAGATTGGCCAGTTGTTTTTTTATTCCCAGTGCATCAAACTGGTGAATGCCGGTCTTGTTATCCTGGATATTACTTACGATATTTTCATTCCCTGAGATTTTATGCTGTTTCTTGTAACCCTTGCTGCGTAAGGTATCGATCGTAAGATTCCTGGTAATATTCAGCATCCAGGTAAACAAACGGCCCTTGGTTTTATCATAACTGGTAAAATTGTTCCATATTTTAACGAAAGCTTCCTGCAAAATATCTTCTGAAAGTTCCCTGTCTTCCACCATGCGGTAAATAACTGCATTCAGGGCCGGGGCATAATGATCGTACAGGTAACCAAATACCTGCTGGTCTCTCAGCAGCAATCCTGCCACCAACTCTTCTTCTGTATATTTTACCGGAATTCCCAAACCTGTTTTTTACATTGTCATCATTATCCTTACGAAAATAAATAATTTAAAATAACTTTCATGAAACAAGAAAATCCAGATGTTCCAAAAGGCCATTCCTTTGTTACCATCCCTGCACCTGCGGGCAACCATTGATTTTTATGAAACCAGGATCGGGTTTACAGGAACGAACAGGGGAAATTATGCCATGCTGGTATCCGGCAACACAGAAATTCATTTTTACCTCGTAACCGACCCATTGAAATTTCAGCCAGGCAGTTGCGTGATCTGCACTCACAATCTCGAAGACCTTTATACCAGCTTTGCAGGAAAAGACATCATCTTTTTACCCGGACAAATAAAAGAGGCAAAAGCAGGCCGGCGTGAATTTTCGATCCGGGACAACAACGGGAACCTGTTGAAATTTGTGCAGTACGACCAGGCCACTTAAGCTCCTGCAGGAACAACTTCATATACAGGGCTGAAAAGGTACACTTTACCTGTTGCCACTTCCACGCAACGGATGCGTTTTCTTATTCTTTCCATTTTCTTAAACAACTTGCCTCCCCTGATCGTAAACAGGGCGCCTTCCGGAAGGGTTTCAACAAAAGTGCTGCCGTCAGTCTGATCATCATACCGGCGCAATACCCGCAACAGCGGGATATCGGCACAACTGCTGGCAGCGGGGTTCTGCAGTGTTTTTAACAAAGCCCGGTGAATATCATCAGGAAAAACTTTTTTTACCCATTTTCCGACTTCTTTACCTGCTACATCTTTTAAAATAATTAAAACCGTTACAGATGCTCCTTTCAGCAACATTATCAGCTACATTTCCATCCAGCTCAGCTT
>CAYVLT010000167.1:0-9861 GCA_964452405.1 uncultured Ferruginibacter sp. | reverse complement strand
CAGGGAGTATACGGAGATACGCCGCCTCATTCACACGCCCGGTAGCCAGGAACGTTTTATACTGTTCGAGTTGGCCGGATTTGATTTCGATAATTTTTATGTCATTCATTTTTTTGTATTTGTATCCTGACGTTTTTCAATAACCACCAGGGTGCCTGGCTTAATGAAGCCGGCCACTAAAAAGGGCAAAACAGGCTGCACAAAAAAAAACTGCTTCCGCTCAATCCCCTGGTGACTCTTTGCTCTTTTTTTACTCCTTGTTTTCCAAAATGTCAGCCGTAGTTGTATTGCCAGATTGCTCTGCCAAACCAACCAGCAGCCCTTCTGTCCCGCGGATGTAGCAGAGTTTGTACAGGTTCTCATAGTTTACCACTTCACCCACCATTTCAACACCTTGTTTTGTGAGCCGGCTGAGTAATTCATCAAGGTTGTCCACCCTGAACATAACACGGAGATAACCAAGAGCGTTAACAGGTGCTGTCCTGTGGTCTGAAACAATTTTTGGTGTCAAAAATTTTGAAAGTTCAAGCCGGCTGTGCCCGTCAGGCGTTACCATCATTGCAATTTCTACACACTGGTTGCCAAGCCCGGTTACTTTTCCCGCCCATTCGCCTTCCACGATTGCCCGTCCCTCAAGGGTAAGACCTATTTCTTTGAAAAATGAAATGGCATTGTCAAGATTCTCTACAACAATGCCAACGTTGTTCATTTCTATTAGCTTGCTTTTGCCCATGTTCTTTTATTTTAGGTGGTTGTTCTTGTATTTGTCTTTTTGAAGTTGCTTTTAAAAGTACAAATTATCATCGTGCCGGGCCTGTACTCACGAGCCTGCTCTCCCGGGTCACCCGTTTTAATCATGCACGGTAATACCCCAACCTGTAAACGCAGTCCTTTATTTAAACCGGGGAAATATTTCGTAGCGCAGGTTCGATGCATCCAAAAATGAAATGCAAAATATACTGCACTGTATCCGCCCTCCACGAATGCAGGTTGTGTAGCGTTCTACTGCACAAGGCCGGGGTGTTTTATTGTGTATCCAGCCATGCCTTATAGCCGTCCAAAACTTCTTTAAATCCCGTTTTGAAAATTGTGTTTGCCTGTTCCCTTTTGTTTACCGCCAGGCAATATTTTTTGAATGATTCAATACCAAATTTGTCAATAATATATTTCACAAATACGCCGCAGATAGCATAATTAGCTTCGGAATATTGTCCGTAGAAATCACGGTTATTAATGATCAGGTCCGTATAGTTCAGGCTGTCTTTAAATTTCTTTGCGGTTTCTATTCTTTTTGTAAAAAGTGCCCTGTCGTTGAGATTTGTAACATATTCCACACTGCCTTCTACAAAAAATGCCGGGTTATTGTCCTGCGGAATATTGCTGTCAAAAAGAAAATGCGAGTATTCATGTTTAACTAATCCTGTATTAAAACCGTTCGTATGAATTTCACCACGAATACTAAAACCTGCTGAGTTATTGCCCGGGCAGGTTAATCCAAACATGCCCGACATAGTTCCATATTCAAGCATATTGGCGTGTAAAAACCAACTTACTCTTTTTGCAGGCATTTTTAATTTATAGATCTTCAAAAACTGCTGCACATAGTTGTGCATTTCCTGGTATAGTTTTCTATAATTGATGGTGTCGGTAAAGTTTTTTGAAATATAAATGGCTGAAAACAGGTCAGAAGTTTTCCTGTTATAATTTGCCTGGGCGAGATCTTGAAGATTAAACCAGTTAAAATGTGTGCTGTCTGTCCTGTTGCCGAAATAGGTTATTTTACCATTTTGCACCAACAGGATATCGTGTCCTCCCGTAAGCGCCAATTGCGCATCTTTCACAGCTTTGAGGCTGTTGCCGCTGATGATGATCCTGTTGGTATCCACGTAAACAAAACCATCCGATTTGTTTGTAAAAGTTTTACGGTTAATGATAAACCCGCCGGGAATTTGTCTGATGGGGATATCCAGTTTGTGCCAATTTCTGAAATCGCTGCAAATACCCACCAGCAACATGTCTTTTGTATAATCGGAGGGTGTTAAATCCGCCTCTTTCTTTTGGGTACAGTTGGTTCCAAATATCCCGCAATAGTCAGAAAGAATCGCATCTAACCCGGTTGATTTGTCCGGCGAAGCGATGGTTGTAGGCCTGCCAATAATGGCCATTACTTTTTTCAGCGTGCAGTCGTAAGGCGGGAGTGTTGATAAATCCTTTGTCTGTGCAAAAGAAACGATTGCAAAAAAGGGGAGAAGAAAAGCTGTTATTAATTTCATTCTGTTGGTTATTATATTCTGTAACGGGCAAAGGCTGTTGTCAGTTGCCACTTTTTTTCTTTTGAGTTTAGCGCCTGTTTCCATCCAAAACTTATCTTTCACAAATGCTCCATCTGCTTTCTGTGTCGTGTACAATACGTTTTCGTTTTTTACCAGGATTTTTTTTTGCCTCAATTGCCCGTCCTGGCAGTAATTTGAATATACGTTTAATGTCAAACAATTTGAGTTTGGATTTTTGATCAAAAACACTTTCGCTCCCTGCAGTTCGTAACAACCAATAAAAATACTGGTGAGTTTTTCAGTGGGCCTGCTAACAGAAATTGTGCGGCTGTTCGTGATGGATTCTTTTTGAATGTACCCGGCATAAAAACACCTTGTTGGTGGCATGTGCCAAAGTTGACTCTGACCTTGAAGGTATTATTCATGTAAAGCATCATCATTAACTGAATTTTCTTTATTATCAATTTGTATTTCGGCCCTAATTCCTTCTAAGAAAAACTTGAGTTTTACTTTTACCTCTTGGCCTTCTTTGAAAGAATCATATTTTCCTTTTATTAACATGAACTCTTTAAAAAGAGGAGATACAATTTTTACTTTTTTTAATTTTTTTTCAACAGTTATTAAAGCGTCAAATAGTTCCACTTCCCCATCAGAGTTTTTCCAATAAAGAAAAAAGTCTGGGTTTAATATGTAGTATCTCTCAAACTTTAGTTCAGACAATAAGTCTTTACCTTCACGCCATTTCCAATTATAGAATTCGCAAATTCCTGTAAAATAATAGTAACGAAGAGGGTATTCGTCAAGCAAAAATGAGTTTTGACGTATAATGTTAAAGTATTTAACTCTATTATTGGGAACATGAAGGTTGCGGCCGTACTGCTTAAAAAGGAAGTATACGACATCTTTATTGTCTGTATATGATTCCATTTCAATTTGCAGTTGCTCACATTTTACGACATCATTTAAAAGGTCGTAGTAATAAAATAAAAGAATACAGGCAACTGGTCTTCTATTTACATCTTGGTAAATATCTAGTAAGAATTCAATATAGTCACCATTTATTTCAGTTACCCGAGCAATGCTATAATATTCATCTTTCAAATCATCAATTTTACCAATATTGCTGTATAGTAACCGATAGGCTTCGTCAAATAAATTATTAATATTTAAGTGAGTATTTGCTAATTCATCTTCTGTTAATTCAATATCTCTTAATTACCAGAGCAAGAGTTTAAAGTAATCAAGGTAGCTATATGGAGATGAAGGGTCGAGATGTTTTTTTACATCAAACCATTCTTCAGCATCTTCTAAAAAGTTTTTAATTAATTTTAAATCAGCTTTTTCCCTATTTAAAAGACGGGCAATTTTGAAGCAAAGGCTTCCTTTTCTGTGAACCAAACGATGGTTTCTTTTTTCTAATTCCCCTTCAATTAATTTAATTTCTGTCAAACAATTTTCAAGAACAATAATGGAATTAGTTCTTTTTTCAATATTAGTAATGTAACTAAGCATGAAATGAGCGGACTTATCAAATTCTCTCTTTGCTAATTCGTAATAATTTTCTATTTGGCCTTCAGAAATATCCGGGTCATTGTTTCTTATACTTTTTATTAAATCAACAATGAATCTGGCATTATAGTCACTTAAAGTCAGATTTGCGAATACACTTTTATAAAGAGTATTCTTTTCACTATTACTGATAATAGTTTTGATTAAAGCATCTGCTATTACCGGATGCTTTGTTTTAAAATATAAATCTGGCTCATCGTTAATAGTTTTGTTTAATTCTTGAAACAAAATCCCTTTTCCATCACCTTTCGCAACTTTTTCTGTAAACTGATCCCAATCATAATTTTTCAGTGAATTTTTCACCACTGAAATCGGGCATAACATATTAAACCTGTGAATTAGGGCAGTGATTTTAAATGCACTTTTTACCTCCTCTGATAGTTCATCATAGGCTTTTTCTAGAAATTTATAATGTACTCCATTTTCAATTAGCTTATAAAGTGTAATGAAAGAATCCCCTTTGTAATTTCGGTTTATATCAAATACTATTGAGTCTCTTTCTGAAAGGTCACGAAAGTTTAATATTCCTACTTCCTTTAAATTTTCTACTAACTGGACTATCTCTGACCGAGAGTAACAAGCATCGTAAACAAATTCATAAGAATTTTTTATCTCAATTTTATTGTTATTTTTAAATTTTTCTAAGATGTTTAACCTTATAGAGGATATAAATATGATACTCAATCCACTGTATTGGTCTGAAGCTAAATCTACTCTTAAGTCGTTGAAAGATTTGTATATGCTATCCGTTTCTATATTGTCGCAATAAAAAATAAATTGAGTAGCTGAAGACTCCTTTATTAAATTCGAGAGATATCCTTTTTTTACATTTAGGGGATTGGTAATTTCAAAGGCTAAAGTGATATTAGATGCTTTTAAATACTCTCTGATTGCCCGTAATGTAAACGTAGTTTTACCTGAACCAAAATCGCCTTTTATTAATAGTAGTTTTGGAATAGTGGTTTTTGTGTGCTCCGTGAAGGACTCTTTAATTACCGTTGTTAAAGAGTTTAATTCAGCAACCCTTAGAACATCGTAGTCGTCAACCACTACTTGATATGTAGGCTCTTCCCCATAATAGAAATCTGCTTTTCGTAATTTGTGAGAAGTTCGATATTCATCCTTAAGTTGTAATATATTGCTGTCCAAATACAACCTAGTATTTACCTCCATCTTAATATTTGAATTGTCTGGATTAGTAAATCTTTGGAGAGACTTTAAATAATTTCTATTGGTATCTTCAAACCATTTTTTATAACTCTGAAAGAATTCTGTAAAGCTTAATTTTATTACAGATATTTTTTTGCTTTCTAAATAGCTTAGCCTATCATCATTTACAAAAGGGTCAATGCAATATAATACTCGTTTTTGACGAATATCCGGGCTTGCTATCTTATCCAACAGACTTTCAGCAAACATATCCGTAAAAGAATATCCAAAAGCTAAATAATTAATTTCATTTGAATACATTTTAAAGGAAGATAAAACCTTTTTGTAGTAAGACTTTTGATTTTCGAAATCCTCAGTTGAAAACACAAGTGGAAAAAGTGATAAATCTGTTTTACAGCCATTTAGTTTTACATACATAATCTCGCTTTCGGTTCTTTGAAAGTCAAGTTGGGCCTTATTTCGGACTGTATGTAAATTAAAATGTGTTTTATTGTTTCGTAAAGCATCTTCCGAAGCTTCCTCAATTAAGGTGTCATAATTTGTTGTAATCACTTGTTTCCAAGGAATAGTTACAAATATTTCATGCCCGACTGTTGGCCTTAATTTCCGTAATTGTTCTATGACAAATGAGTCGAAATCGCCCCGGCTTAATCCAGGTGTTGACTGTAAAATGTCAACAAATTTAATTATATCCTGTGTTCCGAAATTTTTTGAAATTTTTGCTTCATAAAGATTTATAATGTCAGATGATAGATACTTATTATTACTTACTGATGCCCCAGCACCAAGAAAAGCAATTGTGTTTTTATTGAAAATATTTTCAAATATTTCAGACAGTTTTTTATAATCCTTTCCAAGAGGATCTAATAGATGCATATTCAATTGATTTAATTTTATTTCTTTAAAGATTTGAAGTTGTTATTAAAGGTATTGCTTTAATTTAATAGGATTAAAGTTTGGAGTTGCGTGCAGAGGTAAAAACTGAGCAAAGTAAAAAGGTAAAATAATACTCGTCGTCAAAAAGCTGAAATTATAGAAGAGGCTCAATAGGCATTGCCACCAACTCCTAAATATACGCAGCTTTTTGCGGCTTCATGTTTCCGGAAATATTTTCAGATGATTCATTTGCATACTAATATAAAAATGCGTAATAATCTGAACAGCTTTTTTTAATATCAACATTATCTAACACACAGTTTTTACTCGGTACCTTCCGGCAAAAGTTAAGGACCCGGATAATTTACCTTGCACTTTCGTCATTCTGACAAAAACTGAATCAGCCCGCTAACAGCGTAAACAGAATCTGGTTGGTTGAATTTGCTGGCCCTTCGTAAAGGCGGGTAAACTGCCAATGCTTGGGGAAACGTTCTTAATCGGTGGGATAAACCATTAAGGGCTAAAGCTAAGATATTAATTTTTTTTAACAGGAAATAAATAATCTACAGTAAACAGGCGATGGTTGACCGGGAAGTGGTGAAATAAAAAAAGTCATCACGGTTGTGATGAGTTTTCTCGATTTTGGGTGTAAACTATTTATTGTTTAACAGTCTTTCGAGTAAGGCGGTCTTCTCTCTTTCAACTCTCAGGAAATCCTTGTATAACCGTTCGATTTTGTCAAACTGTTCAGCCCGGCCGTAGGATAAAACGAGCGGTTTACTCCGAAGAAATGTGCTTGATAAAAGAATCAAAAGCCTGCCCGGGTGGAAACAGGCACTCCTCACCAGGACTGTTATACTCCTGCTTCAGTCCTGCTCCAGTCCTTCTTTTGAACAAGTGCGTCACAACCGCGGTAAATGACGCACTTGTAGTGCACTTGTACCGAAGCAGGTAAGAAGCAGTACTGGCTGAAGTAACGGCAGCCGGTGGTACAGCAAATGGTGGCTGCCGGTGGTCCCGCCCGGTGCTGCTGCCTGGCGTTGGACGGGCTTACATTGCCGGCCCTTTGCCCAACAAACTGCTGCAAAAATCAAAAATATGTGGTACATTTCTGTAGGCAATTTCATCGTCAACAACTCAAGCTTTGCATCATGAAAAAAAACTTTTTTTCAGCAGCCCCTCTGCTGCTGCTGTTTGTTTCCTCCCATACCAGCGCTCAAAATGTAGGCATTGGTACCAGCAGTCCCAATATAGCAGGCCTGCTGCATGTGCAACTTAACAGCAGTACAAGCAAGGGCCTGCTGGTAACCGGTAATTACAGTACCTCGGGCACGGTACCCGACCTGGGTGCGGGCAGCCGCCTCATGTTCTTCCCGGCTAAAGCTGCTTTTCGTGCCGGCTATGTGGATGTTGGTTCTTCTGCAACTTTCTGGAATGATGCCAATGTTGGATTTTTTTCTGCGGCCACCGGGTACAATACCCTCGCCAGCGGTCAGTTCTCCACTGCCACAGGCAGCGGCAATACCGCCAGTGGTTATGCGTCTTTTGCCGGGGGCGAAGGTTGCAGTGCAGCTAATAATTATGGCCTTGCCATCGGTTATCACACCAATGCCGGCGGGGTAGCTGCCTCGGCACTCGGCAACTCCACTTCGGCAACGTCCCTGGCTGCCACGGCCATGGGTGGTTTTACCGTAGCCGGTAGCAACTATGCCACTGCCATGGGCTATCACACCACGGCCACGGGTGAACAGGCTACCGCCGCCGGGTTTTATACCACCGCCAGCGGCTTTGCTTCCGTGGCTATGGGACTGGATGCTGTGGCGAGCGGTGACGGCTCCTTCGCCCTGGGCCATAATATCAATACCAATAATAATTTTGGCGCTTTTCTCCTGGGTGACTCCGATCCCAATGGGGAGGGGGTAACCTTTTCCGGGTACAGCAATGAGTTTGTAGCAAGGTTCTGGAACGGCTATTATTTTATGACCAGCGGAAATGCAAGCAGGTTTGGTGTCACCATCGGTCATAACGGGAACGCATGGGTGAGTATCTGCGACAAAAACCGTAAGGAGAACTTTGAGCCGCTGGATGGCGAAGAAGTGTTGCGAAAAATTTCAGCGGTGCATTTCAGCTCCTGGAATTATAAACAACAGGATCCGAAACTATACCGGCATTACGGCATCATGGCACAGGATTTTTACCAGGCTTTTGGAAAAGATGCCTATGGTACCATTGGCAATGATACCACGGTGAACCCGATCGATATGATCGGCATCGACATGACGGCCATACAGGCATTGGAAAAAAGAACCAGCGCCCTGGCAAAGGCCAACGCTGAGTTGCAAGCCAGCAATAATGCCCTGGCAAACAAACTGGCCGCCCTGCAGAGCCAGTTGGATGCCCAGCAAAAACTTATGGCGCAGCTATTGGCAACCACCAATAAAAACAGCACGGCGGCAAAATAGCGGTGTACGAAATATGCAAAGCGAGGGAACAAGCGCCGGGGCCGGGAGGGAACCACTAATCATTTGGCACTGTACTGCTGTACCCAGCTAAACTTATCTTCAATAATGTTTTGTTTCTCGCTTTTTAAATAATGTAAAAAAGAGCTGGCCACCGTTGAAAAGCCTTTGTCTTTCAACCAGATTAAATTCCAGACTGATCTTACCGGGAATCCTTTTACCGGGATGATCTGCAATTCACCATTATTCAACTCATTTTTAATGCCGATCAGCGGCATGATGGAAAAGCCCATGCCCGCAATTACCGCCTGTTTTACCGCCTCGTTGGAGGTAAGTTCCATTTTCTTTTTCACCGGGAGTTTATTTTTCAGGATAAATTTCTCCATCACATGCCTGGTGCCGGAGCCGGCTTCCCGGTAAATCAGTGGCATGGACTCAAATATTTTTTTATCGTACATCCGGCGGTTAAATTTCTTATCCCGGTTTCCCACCAGGTAAAGCTGGTTTTGCATCAGCTCCAGCTTATTCAGTTTTAGATGCCCGGGCATTACGGAAACCAATGAAAAATCAACTTCATTATTCTCGAGACTTTTTATCACCTGCGCCTTATTGGTTACATCCAGTTGCAGTTCGATGCCTTCATGTTGTTGCAGGAACCCACTGAGAAAATAAGGGATGATATATTTCCCGGTGGATACTACAGAAATTTTCAGGTTACCGGCCAGCTTTCCTTTGTAAGCAAGTGTGGTATGATGGATGGCCGCGATTTCGTTTAAGATCCTTTCTGCCGCCACTGCTATTTCTTTCCCAAAATCTGTGATGAATATTTTCCTGCCGGCAATTTCTGTGAGTGCAATGTCAAACTGGTCCTGGAAATTTTTAAGCTGGATGGATACAGCCGGCTGTGTAAGATGCAATACCTCTGCCGCTTTGGTTACACTTTGTGTTTGTACAATGGTGAGGTAAATCCTCAGCTGGTTAATGGTGTAATTCATAAATGTTATTTATGATAATCATTGTAAAGTTAAATTAAAACTTATGAATCTATTGGTTCACATTTGCGGTGTAAAATAAATACTATGAAAGAAAAACAAAGAGTCACAGTAGCCAGGGGCGATGGTATTGGCCCTGAAATTATGGATGCCACGCTGGAAATACTTTTCGCTGCGGGCGCCGCCATTGAAGTGGATGAAATTGAAGTGGGCGAAAAAGTATACCTCGCCGGGAACGCGGCGGGCATTGCCAAAGAGTCGTGGGACATTATACGGCGTAACAAGATTTTCCTGAAAGCCCCCATCACCACACCGCAGGGGGGCGGTTACAAAAGCCTGAACGTTACCACGCGTAAATTCCTCGGGCTGTATTCAAATGTACGACCCTGTATGAGTTTACACCCGTTCGTGCAAACAAAGCATCCGTTGATGGACATGGTTATTGTGCGTGAAAACGAGGAAGACCTGTATGCTGGTATTGAGCATCAGCAAACAGATGAAGTGGTGCAATGCCTGAAACTG
>CAYVLT010000166.1:0-9908 GCA_964452405.1 uncultured Ferruginibacter sp. | reverse complement strand
GTGGCAGTTGCCAGCGTGTCGTTGTAGATTCCTGTTTCGGAATAGCTGTGCGAACCAACGTTATAGCTTTGGCCTTCGCAAATCGTTTGATTGATCGAATCTCTTTTTAATGGCGTAACCGTGAGGTTCAAAGTGACAATACTATCGCAGGAGGAAGTGGTTAATGTATCGCTGTAAACACCGCTTTGATTATAGCTATGAACACCTACCGAAAAACTTTGCCCTTCGCAAATTGTTTCGCTGATTGAATCTCTTTTTAATGGCGTGACCGTGAGCGTTAATGTAACGATGCTGTCACAGGTGGCAGTGGTTAGTGTATCGGCGTAAACACCGGTTTGATCGTAGCTATGAACACCAACCAAAAAACTTTGTCCTTCGCAAATCGTTTGGTTGATCGAATCTCTTTTTAATGGCGTAACCGTAAGGTTCAATGTGACAATACTATCACAGGTGCTGGTTGATAAAGTATCGGTATAGATTCCTGTTTGCGAATAGTTATGCATACCGATGTTAAAGTTTTGTCCTTCACAAATCGTTTGATTGATTGAATCTCTTTTTAAAGGAGTGACCGTTAGATTCAATGTTACAATACTGTCGCAGGTGGCAGTTGTCAATGTGTCGATGTAAACTCCTGTTTGACCATAATTATTAGCACCCACAGTAAAAAACTGCCCTTCGCAAATAGTTGTTGTGATCGTATCTCTTTTTAAAGGAGTAACCACCAGCGTTAATGTTACAACGCTGTCGCACCCGGATGTGGGGAGGGTGTCGCTGTAAACCCCGGGCAGCGTGTACGTATTGGCTCCGAAAACAAAGCCCTGACCGGCACAAATGGTATCCGAAATATTGGTCCGTTTATAGGGTGTCACTGTCAGGTGCAATTCTACGATGCTGTCGCATCCATTTACAGCAGTGAACGCTGTATTAAAAATGCCGGAGCTGTCAAAGTTATTGGCGCCAATACTTACAACCGTTCCTTCGCAAACCGTTTGGTATTGAGGGTAGATATCCGGTAATAAAATATGATAGCTCGCATTGAAAGTATCGCGACAACCATTAAAATTTACAATCTTGGAAACATAATAGGTGCCTGTGTCCGCAGCCGTGATAGGGTCTAACGACAGGGTGTCTGATGTAATCACCTGGTTATTCGGGAGCAGCCACTGGTATTCAAAAAACATCGAGGATGGAAAGAAAAGCTTAATGTCATCGCACCCGCTCTTCTGCCGGTCTGCCGGGGGAAAGGAAATGGTATCCGCATTGATATTATTGATAGAAGCGTTACCGCAGGCATCATAAATGCGGGTGGTGTAAATGCCTGGTGAATTTACGCTGAATACATTGGAACTCTGTACTGGAAAGGTTTGCGGACCCGCGATGATCTCATACTGGTATGGCGCTACCCCTTTTGTGCTATCGGCGAGTACCTCCATGTTGATATTGTTATTACATACCACGGAATTACTCGATAATATTATCGGGGTTAGGTAAGAGTCGATTGTGAAAGTGTCTTTTTTAAGCAGGCAAGGCTGAAAAGTTCTGTTGATATAATCACCATAGGAGAGGCCCAAAAACTGGAATGCCACTTCATAGGTTCCGGATGGTACGTTTAACACCGAATCAGATACTGACTCGGAAGTGTAAGTCTGGCTTCGAACCACTGAATTAGTAGAAATATTAGTGACAGTGATCAGGCACTGGTGTACCATTGAAGTACTAACTCCATGCGAAAGTGTATAGTATATCTTGTTTTTTCCCAGGCATCCTTTTTTATAAGAAACCGATTTGCTTAAACTGGTGATATCCGTTTGTTTGATCACAAAAGAATCTGTAACCAGTGCACCGCAGTCGTCAGTTATCTTAAAATGATAGGTGCCGGCAGCCAGGTTTTTCAGGTAAAAATAATCAGGTTCATTTCCTCCGAACGAGGTATCAGGATATACATAAAAATCATTGTAGGTATATCCGGGTTTAATGCTCCCGAGTGTTAAAGGTCCATCCAATAAAATCAGTTTCGTATTTGCCGCAAAACCAACTACCCTGATTTTATAGGAGCCGGCCACAGAATCGATGCAGGCGCTGGTATTGATGCCTTTACTTACCACCGCAGGTTGCGAAGCGCCTGATATCCGGTAATTTTTTTCGAAATAATTCCCACATCCATCCGTTACTTTCAACACATAAGTCTTCCCGATCGTAAGTAGTGGACCAATCGAAATGCTGTTGATCATATTAAGGGAATTGTGGCTCGTATCGCCGTTAAAGGTTCCCATATCGAGCACGATAGAAGTTGCGGAGTCTGCGAGTGAAAAATTAACAGGTGCTTTCAGGCCATAGCGCAGCGATTTATTGATGAGATAGTTGAATTTAACGCTGGTGAGCGTGTCGCAACTCACAGTAGAATAGGCAGGGTAAAAATCCAGCTTGTCTATAATACTGGTGATACGGGCACTGTCACCACAGGAATTATAGATCACTGTTGTAAGTGTATCCCCATAACCGAGTCCCGGTACCAATTGCTCAATCTTAAGAAGGCCGTATGGCGTGTTATGAATAGCGCTGGTATCAATTCTGCCGGCACCGGGAGCTGGAACAAACTCCCCGTTTTTGGTGATGTATTTATATGCAAGAGGAAAACGAAGTGCATTGTTCGGCAATCTTAATATAGAGGTTACCCACCCTGAATCGCATCCAATGATCTCGATTGCGTTGGAACTATTAAAAATAAACGCAGTGCCCGGATCGCTTACGGTTACAACCAGCGTGCGGTAACTGTTACAGGAGTCGGTTAACCGGACAGTGTAGGAACCTGCGACCAGGTTGTTGAATGTATCGCTTGTTTGAGGCCCACGCAATACAGGCGAGGGTGCAATCAGTTGCCAGGTAAAACCGCTGCTGCCGGTGCCGGGAACCCTGTTGCCGATAATTTGTCCATCTGATCCTCCTTTGCAATAAGGGCTTTTCGTAACCGGGTAAAAATCCAATGGCAGGTAATTGCCCGGAACGGTGATATTCTGCGTAGCCACCTCCGAAATCCCATTGATCACTCTTACGGTATAATTACCAGAGGGCAGGGCGCTGAAAAAATTACTCGTTTGCACTGATCGTGTAACCGGCCCTGATATGATACTGTAAAGCAGCCCTGTGTGGTCTGAAGTTGCATATACCCTGATGGCGCCATCGTTGGAACAATAACTGCGGGAGGTTACGACCGAATCTATACGAATGTTGGCTATGGCTTCATTTGGGAATAAACCAAAGGAACACAACAGCAGTACGATATATAGGATTTTATTTGCCACTACAGCACAGGTTTTTCAGCTAAAATTCACAATATAAACGTTTTTTTTTAATATCAGTTGTGTAACAAAGGCACTTAATCAAATGATAAATATACCCGCCAACCTGCACTTCTATTTAGTGGTATATATTTCGTACAAAAAAAGCCACTCATCACAAGTGGCCTTTAAATGCGTTCATATTCCGCCTTGTCAGCGAACAATCAGGAAGGAACTGTAATATATATCGCTGTCCGTTGAAACCAGCATAAAATACTTTCCTGTTGATAAACTGGAAGTCTTTATTTTAATGGTGGACTGATCCTGGTTGACAGATTGCCTGTATAATTCCCTACCCGTAATATCTGTAATCCTGAGTGAGGCATGCGACAGGATTTGTTGGGAAATACTTACGGTGATCTCGTTTACTGCTGGATTTGGATAAATCAATACGCCACCGGCAAAAAGGTTTAGTCGAACCGTAGCAGTTTTGCTGTAGCTGGAACGTCCATCCGCATCTACCATTTTAAGCCGGTAAAATAAAGTTTTTGCTGCAGGCAGTTGATTGTCGGTAAACGAATAATTTTCGAGCTGCCGGGCACTTACGATCCCAACCTGGCTGAAGGAAACGCCATCAATGCTCCTTTCCACTTCGTACTGCCTGAAATTGATTTCCCTGTTCACGGTCCATTTCACAGAAACACTGTTGTTATTGTTCACGGCTGTAAAATCAAGGACAGTTACCGGCAGCAGGTTCGTGCATTGCCAAACCAGCGCCACAAATTCCGGGTGATCGATATACGGGTTACGGTTATGTTGAAACGTATAGATACTGTCATTACGGTCAATCTCTTTTTGACTAACAGGATCCTGTATGTGCCATTTGTACCATTGCTGTATGGCCCAGTTGTCGAGCGAAGGCCAGGTGGTTCCGTTTAATACTGCATCAGCACTTGAGTTACTTTGCCAGGAAGGCATAAAATCTTCGTAGGCTGTTACCATGTAAAACATGGCTCTGGCAAAATCTCCTTTGTATTCATCTATGGGTTCAAATACTTTACCTGTATATCCGCCAAAAGAGCAGGTGCCAAGTTTTGCGCCTGCCGGCGATTGCCAGTCTGCAAAACCCACTTCTCCGTATGGATAATTATCATGCTTTCCATTGGTGTAACCGTCGGTGCCGAAAATGTGATGCATATCGGTTCTCATGGGCTGCACATCACCAAACCACGCTACCGGGAATGAATGTTCCCTGTTATAACAATCACCCACTGCGCTGTAGTTGCCGCATTGATTGGTGATGGGTGTAAAGGTATACAGCTCAGGACCCGTAGGATTATCAGTATACATATCCCAAATGATATTCGCAGTATTGGCATCATTACGGTGAATATCTATTTTGTTTACCGCTGCCCTCGTATCGAACAATGCGTTGTTCTGTGAATTGTAGGGAATATTCGCGGTATCTCTTGTAATGGTTCTGAATAAAATTGTCTTCAGGTCTGCGCAAGTTCGCGGAGTGCCGGCAATATAGGCGCTGTCGTAATAGCCGGCCGGTATCTGGGCCTGGGCAACGGATAAAACTAACAAGCAGGTAACGGTAGGTAAAAGTTTATGCATAACTCATTGTTTGGGATAACAAAAATACTGATACAAATCCGGGCATTGACCACAGCCCTGGATAAATTCCTGTATTAACAAAAAAACCTGTCAAAAATACTTTGACAGGCCTGGTCTGATAAGCAGGTTTAATTTATTTAGCTAAAGCGTTCACCTTTTTAGCAAGTTTGCTTTTAAGGTTAGCAGCTTTGTTTTTATGAATAGTGCCTCTTTTCGCTAATTTATCGATCATGGATGCAACCAACGGAAGTTTTTCGCCTGCCGCACCTTTTTCTTCAATCGCCCTTAAGTCGCGGATAGCGTTACGGGTGGTTTTACCGTAGTAACGGTTACGCTCGTTGCGCTTGCGGCTCTGACGTACATCTTTCTTTGTTGCTGAATGGTTTGCCATTGTTAATTCTAATTTTGGGCTGCAAAGATAAGGGAATGAAATAAGAATCCTGCAATTATAATAAAGGTTTTTTTTAAAAAAGGCCGGAAAGATACCTTCTGAAGCTGGTTTTGATGGAATTGCAGGTGCCACATCGGCCAGTGACAGTAGCAGCCACTTTTCCCCAACCTGCCATCCTCGTTGTTTCAGGTGCCTCGATATCTTAAAACGCAGCTGAATCATCGCTTGGTCCAAATTTCATTCCGGCATATTATTGTATTAACTTTGTGCCTCCAGTTTTAAAAATCTCCAACAACAATATGAAGGATTTTCAATATATCACTAATTCCAGTCCCGCCTATATCGAAAGTTTATACCAGGATTATGTAAAAGATCCGGCCAGCATCGATATTGAAATGAGAAAATTTTTTGACGGTTTTGATTTTGCCATGGCCAACGGCGCCAATATCAAACCCTCCAACGGTCACAGCACAATAACCGATATCGACTGGATGAAGGAGATCAGGGCTTACCGAATGATTCTGGGTTACCGTAACAAAGGGCATCTCCTCGCCAAAACCAATCCTATCCGTAAAAGAAAGGACAGGGGCGCTAATATAGAACTGGAATTTTATGGCTTTACACAGGCTGATTTAGACGCAACCTATCACGCCGGCAACCTCATCGGCCTGGGAACCACCACGCTCAGGAATATTCAGCAATACCTCGAAAAATGCTACGCCAACCACATCGGCATTGAATTTAAATATATCAGCGACCAAAAAAAGGTAGACTTTCTTACCAAAGCGATGGAGCATGATGTACAGGAAGCGCTGCCATTGGATAAAAGAAAACGCATCCTGGAAAAACTCAACCAGGGTGTAATGTTTGAAAAATTTCTTCACACCAAGTATGTAGGGCAGAAAAGGTTTTCGCTCGAGGGCGGTGAAACAACCATCGCGGCTTTGGACGCAATCATCACTACAGCAGCCAACGAAGGCGTGAATGAAGTGGTGATCGGAATGGCCCACCGTGGCAGGCTGAATGTGCTGGCAAATATCATGGGCAAAACCTATGAACAGATTTTCAGCGAGTTTGAAGGTACAGCCAAGCTTGATCAAACCATGGGTAGTGGAGATGTTAAATATCACATGGGGTATGGAAGTGAATTGCAAACGCCTGATGGTAAAACCATTCACCTGAAACTGATGCCAAATCCCTCGCACCTTGAGGCGGTGGACCCGGTGGTGGTGGGCTTCAGCAGGGCAAAGGCAGATGTGATGTATGAGAGTGATTACGATAAAATACTCCCCATCCTGGTTCATGGCGATGCTTCGGTTGCCGGGCAGGGAATTGTGTATGAAGTGTTGCAGATGAGCAACCTGAAAGGATATTATACGGGGGGTACCATACATTTTGTGATCAACAACCAGATTGGCTTTACCACCGATTTTGATGATGCCAGGAGTGCAGACTATTGTACGTCGCTGGCTGCAATGGTGCAGGCGCCGGTTATGCATGTGAATGGAGATGATGCAGAAGCCGTGGTGAAATGCGTGGAAGTGGCTACCCGGTACCGGCAGGAGTTTAACAGCGATGTTTTCATCGATATGGTATGTTACCGCAAGCACGGGCACAACGAGGGCGACGACCCCAAGTTTACCCAGCCGCAGTTGTACGCATTAATTGATAAGCATCCTAATCCAAGGGAAGTGTACACAGCCTTCCTGCTTGAAAATGGTGAAGCGGATGCGCAGCAGCTGGCCAGGGAAATGGAAAAAAAATTCTGGCGTGATTTACAGGAAAGGTTGGACGAAGTAAAACAACATCCGCTGCCCTACCATTACCAGGCGCCGGAACTGGCGTGGAAAAGCCTGCGAAAAGCAACCGCTGAAGATTTTATAAAATCTCCTTCAACTGCCATCAGCAGCGCTGATTTTGAAAAAATATTCGATTCGATCATGCACTGGCCTGCAGATTTTAAGCCACTTAAAAAGGTGGAGAAGATCATACAGGATAAGATCAAACTGTACAACGAGGAGAAAAAAGTGGATTGGGCAACCGGTGAGCTAATGGCCTATGGCAGTTTGCTGCTGGATGGAAAAGACGTACGGATGAGCGGGCAGGATGTGCGCAGGGGTACTTTCTCCCACCGGCATGCGGTATTGAGGGATGAGCAAACTAATAAAGCATATCATCGTGTAAGGGGTATTGAGGGGGCAACCGGGCATTTCAGGATATATAATTCATTATTGAGTGAGTATGGAGTGCTGGGTTTTGAATATGGTTATGCATTGGCAAACCCAAATGCGCTGGTATTGTGGGAGGCGCAGTTTGGAGATTTTTGCAACGGCGCTCAAACAATGATCGACCAGTTTATCGCTGCGGGGGAACAGAAATGGAACAGGATGAACGGGATCGTAATGCTGTTACCGCATGGTTACGAAGGGCAGGGGCCTGAACACAGCAGCGCCAGGATGGAACGTTTTTTACAGATGTGCGCAGAAATGAATATGGTGGTAACCAATATCACCACGGCTGCCAACTTATTCCACGCCCTGCGCCGCCAGCTGGCCTGGCACTTCAGGAAGCCGCTGGTAAATTTCTCACCCAAAGCAAACCTGCGGCATCCGGGCAGCTACAGTTCCGAATCAGAATTTACGGCTGGTTGTTTTAAAGAAGTGATTGATGATCGATTTGTGGAAGATGCGGCAGCTGTGAAGAAAGTATTGCTCTGTTCCGGTAAAATTTATTTTGACCTGGCTGAGCGTCAACAAAAAGACAATCGAAAAGACGTCGCAATCGTAAGACTGGAACAGGTTTACCCACTGCCACAGCAACAGCTCGATGATCTGTATAAAAAATACAGCAAAGCGATCTGGCATTGGGTACAGGAAGAGCCCATGAATATGGGTGCAGCCACTTTTATGCGGATGAACCTGCACAATATTAATTTTTACATTACCAGCAGGGCAGCAAGTGCGTCTACTGCTACGGGTTATAACAAGGTGCATGTAAAAGAACAGGCAGCACTGATCGACACCGCTTTTGAGATTTAATCCCTGTTTGCTGGAAGCCTTTCGCTTGCAGAAGAAACGGCTTGTTATCCGTTGCCAGCCCTGAGCCACTCAAAAGGGGAAAATGGAAGATTACGGACAACCCAGAAAAAGGTGATTACCACCAGGATGACACGTGGTTTATTGAAGCGTTGCCAGGCGGGCTGTAATTTACCTGTAAAAAAATGAATGAACCCGATACCCATCACCGGTAGAAATAACACAAGAAGTATATTGTACCTGGCTGCTTTACCAACATTGCCATGTAGTAATTGGTAACAGGCCCTTGCACTTCCACATCCTGCACATTCGTAGCCGGTAATCTTTTTAAAAATACAGGGAGGATATAGCCCGGATGTTCCCGGGGCATGGCCATAGATGAATATAGCGGTACCTAACGTAAGAAGGAACATAACTACGATCAATACACGATTTTTCATGTGTTCAATAGTTGAATGATCCGAGGCCCACAATAACTACATACAGCATCAGTACCACAAAGCCGATGATGGCGCCGTACAAAGCCCAGTCCCTTGCTTTTTTTGCTTCCTTCATTGCTTCGTTGTAATGCCCATTGTTCCATAACGCATCCACCTTGGTGGCCGATATGATGGCCACAATCCCCATGGGCAAACAACACAATAAAGTGCATAAAATCGCCCATACCATATTGTTGTTGGGTTTTTGGGTGGGCATAGGTTCAGGGTTGCGGGGTTGCCTGCCGGCCGGTATTTCTTTTTGACCTGGCGTTACCCGTATCACCCCATCGGGCAGCACTTTTTTGATGGCGTCGGCCAGGTTTCTGACATCATCCTCAAATCGCTTACTGTCAATTTCAATGAATTGACGCCGGTACAGCATTTTCATATCGTCTGGCAATTCGTCGGGCCGCGGCATTTTTACATCATCAAATAATACCGGGATCACCTGTATCCCTCTTGATAGGGCTGTGGCGATCTCTAACCGAACAAAATCGTCAGGGTCTTCGAGGCGCCTCTTACCATCAGCATCTTTGATATCAACCCAGCTTTTACCGATCACCACGATCAATACATCACATTTACGCAAAGCATTGTCGATGCTCACGACAAAATCATCGCCGGGTAAAATGGTATTAAAATCTTTGAAGAGCTGGTCTTTGGTAAAATATTTCTGCAGTTCGTTGTACAACGCCAGTGCATTCCAGCTGCTGTCGTCTTTTCGGTAGTTGATGAAGATGGTTCCGGGAATACTAGCCATACATTTAGTTTTGGGGTTAGCATAATAAGTTAGGCTTCGGTAACACAACAGGCAGCTGATTATACATCATATACAATACTGCAGTTGATTGCTTTCGAAGTGCTTATTTTCTTCCGGTCATTGGCAGCAGGCTATCTCTTTCAGTTATCAATATACAAAAAATATTACGTAGTGCCTTTTTTAAGAAGCAAGCGCCTGCACAATAATGCAGGTGCTTGCTTTTAATTGAATAGGTATTGCCACGTTTTATTTAAACGGCCTGGTGTCAATCTTTTCGGAACCTTTAAATGCCGAGGCTCCAGCCTTGGCGATAGGTTCGTTTAATAAAGCGGTTGGCCTCGCCGA
>CAYVLT010000165.1:0-9922 GCA_964452405.1 uncultured Ferruginibacter sp. | reverse complement strand
GCCTGCAGTTTCGCTACGCCCAGCACAGTCAACAGCAGTAGTAATTTCTTCAACATAGTATCTTATTCTTGTTCATCAAAATCATAATTTACCCCGGCACTGGCCAGTATTTCATCAGCCAGTTCGCTGATGGAAACAGTCAGGGCATGTGGCATTTCGCTTGGCTCTGTTTCTCCTGTTTCAAGGCAGCGCATCACTGATCTTATTTCGTATTCAAAACCATTCACTGCATGCGGCGTAGAAAATTCCTGCGCTGATCCGTCATTCAATTCAACAGTTACCGTGGTTGCTTTGAACCAGGGATGGAGAATTTTGATCCTCCCTTTGGTGCCTGTTAATTCCGCTGTTATGCCCGTATTTACCGCAATACTGCTGAACAGGCGGGCCACTGCACCATTTGCATATTGCAATTGTACATCTGTAAATTCATCCACCCCCGTAGCAGTCAACGCCGATGCCGTATGAATGTTAACTGGTTTCCCCATCAGCGATGTGGCCAGGTAAAGCGGGTATACGCCAATGTCCATCAATGATCCTCCACCAAGCTTCTTGTTAAACAACCTGCTTTCTGTGTCATAGGGGGCTGCAAAAGCAAAATCAGCCGATAAATACTTCAGTTCCCCGATAACCGCTTCGTTAATCAATGATTTTACCTTTTCCATGAAGGGCATAAATGCCGTCCACATCCCTTCGGCAAAAAACACCTGTTGCTGCCTGGCTGTTTCCACCAACGCCTTTGTATGGCTTGCACAGAGTGTTAACGGCTTTTCGCAGAGTACCGCCTTTTTATTCAGGAGGCATTGCATTGCCCGGCGATAATGAAAGGCATGTGGGGTTGCGATGTAGATGATATCTACATCAGGGTCATTCACCAGGTGATCATAATTATCATAAAACTTAACTGCATTGAACCTGGTGGCATAGGCGATGGCGTTAGTACGATCGCGGGATGCAATGGCATACACCACAGCATGATCCACTGTGCTGAGTGCGGTGCAGAATTTCTCTGCAATTCTTCCCGCCCCCAATATTCCCCAACGCCAGTTTTTCGCCATCTGCTATAATAATTTTACTTAGTTCAATTTTACCCGTATCACCGAAAATGAATACGGAGGTACCGGGTAGTTTATTTTTTTTCCTTTTACTGCCATGGTTGATTTCTTTGGCGCAACATTTTCCGGGTGCTCAAAGGAGTTCATCGCTGCCAGGTCATCGGTTTGCATCAGCAACAAGGTAGCCTCTTTGCCCCTGCTTTTCTTTGTTTTCAGGTCAAGCACACTTTGCTGTTCTTTACCGGACGCATTTACAATTTTTATCACGAGTTCATTGCTGGCTGCATCCAGGCAGGAGCTGGCGTATAAACTGTCCTGCCCTGCCACTTCCTGGTTGTTTAAGGTGATCGCCGTTACCTGTGTGCCTTTATTCACTGAAAACAATTTCTGCACGTAATAGTCCGGCGTTCCATACGACTGCAGGTTATTCACCCAGATTAAATCAGGTGTCCATTGCCAGCCATCCACATGGGCAAAGAGTGGCGCATACGAAGCCATAGACACCACGCCGGCATTACGTTCCAGGCCGGTCATGAATGCAGCTTCACTCAGTGCTGTGAGCCAGTTGTTCTTATTGTCCACGCTCACGGTTTTATCGCTCTGGGCTGCATATTCACCGGCAAATATTTTAGATGAATTTCTCGGATAGTCGTCATAGCACTTCGTGTTACTGAAAAACCATTCCGGCCTGCGGTAATAATGCTCGTCGATAATGTCTGCATGTATTGATCTCAAAGCTGTGTTGAGTGAATCAAAGCGGGGTCCTTCCGGATCTGTTCCTGAACTGGTGACCAGTTTAAAATCCGGGTATTTCGATTTGATGGCCTGCTGGAAAATTTTCAGGCGCTCGATGTATTGAGGCCCCCAGTTTTCATTCCCCACTCCCATCATCGTAAGATTAAAAGGCGCAGGGTGTCCCATATCTGCCCTCACCTTGCCCCATTTCGTGGTTACGGCACCGTTAGCAAACTCTATCAGGTCAAGCGCATCCTGCACATAAGGATCGAGTTGGTCTACCGGAACGAGCTCAGCAGAATTGAACTGGCAGGCCATCCCGCAGTTTAAGATGGGCAATGGCGCTGCACCAATATCTTCCGCCAATTGAAAATATTCAAAGAAGCCCAACCCGAAGGTTTGGAAATAATCAGGGGTTGGCCGGTGAGCAAATTCAATATTCCAGCGGTTGATCTTTAATTGTCTTTCTTCAACCGGACCAACTGTTTTCTTCCACTGGTAACGGTTTCCTAAATCAAAGCCTTCCACGATGCAACCGCCGGGAAAGCGGATGAAGCCGGGTTTCATATCAGCAAGCAGTTGCACCATATCAGCACGCATGCCGCCGGGGCGCTGTTTCCAGGTATCTCCCGGGAATAAAGAGACCATATCCAAATCAATCACGCCGGTTCCTTCGAACCATATCCGCATAGAACCTTTAAGTACGGTTTCTTTGGCATCGAAACCCGCGGATTCCTTCTGCCATGTATCACCGGTGGCAGCAGGCACCAGTGATGTACTGCCGATCACTTCCTCTTTTTCATTGAGCAATTCAACGTGTAGCGTAACCGCTTTAACAGCCTGCCGGCAAAGGAAAGAGAAGTCGTAGTGCAATCCTTTTTTAATGCCCATGCCCCGAAATCCTTCATTGATGATTGAAAGACTTGCTTTATTGGCTGCATTCAGTTTTACTCTTAAAAATCTTGGATTGGCAAGATCATTACCCGACCTGTTCAGCACCGTTACTGCTCCTTCCACAAAAGGCTGCTGCGTCACCTTCCATCCCATCAGCGGTTTAAAAAATTCGAAAGAACGGTTTTTCACCATTTCGGCATAGATGCCGCCATCTGCACCCAGGTTAATATCTTCAAAAAACACTCCCCACATGGTCGGCTGAATATCTGCAACAGGTTGGTCGGCTTTCACGGTAAACACCTGCTTTGTCTGCGCTGTAACGCCTGCCTGCAAGCCAAGGGCCATCAACACATACAATAACTTCTTACTTACTTTCATACCATTTATTTTTTAATGATTCTGTAAAATCCCGCTCCATGGTTTTTTATCAGCGGCGCAAACTCATTTTCAAATTTGCCAAGTGAAGCGCCAGACCAGAGATCCTGTACTTCTACCGGACCATCAAATCCGAGTGACCGCAAAGACACCGGTATTTTTTCCGCTGGCGGCACCGGCTTCCCGGCCGGATCCTGTGTAAACACCATAAACCTTACCGTAGCACCGGTATTTTGATCCACTGCCGCTATATCGAGCCCCACCATTGTCCTGAATGTTGTATAACCTAACGGCAACTCATATACGATCACAGAGTTGGAATGCGTGCCGATACCTTTTTCAAATAATTGTTCATTCACGATCAACCGCCCACCGGAAACAGAGGAATCAACCTTTGGAGTTCCCCAACCGGCTGTACTGCGTTCGAAAGGAAGTGTAGTAAGTGACAAAGAATCTCCTTCCTTATAAATCACCGGGTTAATCCAGTCGGCATGATCCCAGTCGATATTGTCACCCCCATCCGTTACCACGAGGTATAATTTCCTGGCCCCGGTGATATCAAGTTGCAGGTTGTCGCCCTGCGTATTTCTGCTGATGAGTTCACTCGTCCACGCAGCTTTGCCGGGCACAGCCATTTCCTGGTCAGCGATATTGAATACTGCGAGAAACTGGTCGCCGGTGGCCGGATCTGTGGCCACCCAGGCAGCCTGCTCATTCGTTTTAAACAACTGGTGGTTTCCTGTGCTGTGGTTCAACACATACAACACATTTTTATTTGTAAGCAATTCTTCCGTGAATGGATCATTATCCGGCAGGTTACCGCCAAACATCAACGGCGAACGGAAGATCGCCCACAAGCTGAGGAGCAGGCGTTGTTCATCTTTTGTGAAATTGGTTTGCCGGTCGGTGCCACGTTCAGCCCGGATGCCGATGCGCCCCAGTGGCAACATGTCACCGTCGGGCCAGCCACCTGTAATGCGGTAAGGATTCCAGCGGTTAAATACATCAAAATGTTCTTTTAACTGCAGCCAGCTATCCCAAAAATCACCCACCGTGCGCCACATGTTGGCATGTTGCTGCACATGCCCGGCATGAGCAACCGGTGTTTCTCCCGGAGAAGTACTCAACACGATCTTACGACCGCAACGATCAATCGCCTGCCGGATCATGTCAATCTCACCTTCAAAATAAATGGGTGAAGAGAGATCATCCACTTTTACAAAATCCACGCCCCAGGAAGCATACAATTCAAAAATGGAATTATAATATTCCTGTGCCCCTTTTTTACCCGGAACGATCGTGTACATATCTCTCAACCAGGTGCATTGATTTTCCGGGCTGAAAATTTCATCCGCTGTTACGGTACTGTTTTTTACCGGCAGTTTTTTATTCACAGCGATCACCGGTACCCCACGCATGATATGAATTCCGAATTTCAGGCCTTTGCTGTGAATGTAATCTGCCAGCGGCTTAAAGCCTTGCCCATTGGCGGCTGAAGGAAAGCGATTCAATGCCGGGGTGAATCTACCATAGGCGTCAACGTTATACACCGGGTTGGTTTGATTGTAGCCATTGGATTTATCATTGTCAACAAACCAACGGATATCTACAATAATATATTCCCACCCGGATGCTTTCAGCTTGCGTGCCATATAATCGGCATTGGCTTTTACCTCTGCTTCGGTAACAGTTGGACCATAACAATCCCAGCTATTCCATCCCATGGGCGGTGTGGAAGCCCATTGGTGAAAGTCGGCCTGTTGTGCATTTGAAACCAGCACGGTAAGCAGTGATACTATCAGCCCTTTTATTTTCATCAAGCCTTTTGTTTATTTTTTCTTTCCCCAAACAGCGGTACCGTTGTTGTTGAGCCCGGTAAAAATGATGCTGTTGGCATTTTTGTTTTCCCAGTCTCTTCCTTTTTGAACAAACAGCTTTTCTGTGGTTCCGTCACTCCAGTTCAGTTGCAGTCTGGGTGCTGCATACGTCCAGGTATCGGCGCTGTTGCCATTCAGGGTTCCTGCGGCATCGATCACCAGTGGAGTTGACACCTGGAAATCTGGAGAGGTTTGCTCAACAGAATAACCCGGTACCACATGATAATTCAATACGATCCTTTCCCAATTACCCGCAATATCAGCCTGCCCAATCAGGGAATCTTTTTCCCACGCATATCTTTCAGGCGATGCAACAGGCCATCCATCTGTGGTCCAGAATAATTTACGCACATGCAGGTTCATAAAATATTTATCCGAACCTGGCCTTGCCTGGTGAGCAATGAAATATTGTCCATTGCCATCACTGAATGTGGTGGAATGTGCGGTTCCCTGGTAACCGCTGTGCCCGCTGAATTTATATGGTGCAATAATCATGGGCCCATGATCAATATTGGTGTTTGCATCCACCCCATTAAAATCATAGAACGGCCCGTTGGCTTGATCGCCTCTCATAACCCGCACATTGTATTTTGTTTCGAGCCAGTCGTAGGCAATGAAGAGGTAATATTTATTAAGTGCCGCGTTGTAAATGATGTCGGCGCCTTCAATGTTACCGTTGTAATTACCACCGGTGAAACCGCGGTTGGCAATACGGGTACCTTTATCGCCGCTGTTAAGTGCAAGCCCCGTGGCAGGGTTTAATTTAAGAGCGTAAATACCATCCCAGGCGGAGCCATATACCATCCAGTGTTCTCCGGCGTTGGTAATGATCACCGATGGATCGATAGAATTGGTTTGTGTAGCAGCATCATTTTTTGAACTTTCAACAATGCCTCTTTCCGTCCAAGGTCCCAGCGGGTTGCTGGCGGTGGCCAGCCCGATCACACTGAGTCGGGGCACAGAACAGGAAAGCGAATAATACAAACGGTATTCAGTACCCGCTTTTACAATACAGGGTGCCCACAAAGAGTTGAAAGGTGTGCCGCCATACGAGGTAATGAATGCAGAACCTTGTGCCGGCAAGCTATTGAATACCCACCCTGCATAAGTCCATTCCACCAGGTCTTTCGATTTTCGTACCTGGATGCCGGGGCGCACGTCGATTCCATATCCTACATCCGTACTGTATGCGTAATAGTAATCCCCATCTTTAATGATCGCCGGATCATGCACATTATGCGATCCCCACTCGAGGTAATGCGAAAACGGCGCAATGGCGGCGTAATTATCATTGATAGAATTAATATCAAATGCGGGTGTAACCACCACCGGCGGTGGAACCACCGTGTTGTTATTGGATTCTTTTTTACAGGCTGCGAATACCAACAGTATCGCCGCAACTGAAAAAAACTGTATGATGGATGTTGTTTTCATCGGTATTATTTTAAAGTAAGCACCACCACAGAAAATGGAGGCAGCTTTACTGAAAGCGTTCCGCCTGAAATTTTCGCATTGGTGAATACAGCAGGTTGTATTTTACCCGGCTCATTGAAAGAATTAAAATCCTGCAGTTTTTTAGAAGTGAGGATGCGGCCGGTAACACTGTTGTGTACGGCTCCATTTAATTGCAGGGTGATCTCCTGTGTTTTTACTGCATCAATATTCACCAACGAGATATGTACCACGCCATCTTTGTCTTTAGATGCGGAGGCGGACACAGCAGGCAATTTCTCATCGCCAAAACTGTAATCATTGCTGATCACCTTAACCGGGATCATGGTAGCGCCCTGGTGAACGTTGTACATTTCCATTACATGGTAAGTAGGTGTGAGGATCATCTTTTCCTTATTGGTAAGAATCACCGCCTGTAATACATTCACTGCCTGTGCGAGGTTGGCCATCCGTACCCTGTCGCAGTGATTGTGAAATATATTCAGCGTAACACCGGCGATCATGGCATCTCTCATGGTGTTTTGCTGGTATAGGAAACCAGGATTTGTGCCAGGTTCCACATTGTACCAGCCGCCCCATTCATCCACCACCAGTGCAATTTTTTTCGCAGGATCATATTTATCCATGATGGCGGAATGTTTGGTCACGAGCTCCTCCATCTTCAGAGCAGATTTCATGGTAGCGAAATACTGAGACTCGCTGTAATCGGTTGCCGATCCCTTTTCACTCCATTTTACATTGGCATAGTGATGCAGCGCCAGGCCTTCCACCATCTGGTGCGGTATTTCTTTCATCAGTGTTTCCGTCCAGTTATAGTCAGCAACATTAGCACCTGATGCCACCCTGAATAAACTGTCGCTGTTTACCCAATCGGTCATGAATGTGGCATACTGGCGATAAATATTTGCATAGTGATCAGGCTTCATATTGCCGCCACAACCCCAGGCTTCATTACCCACACCCCATATTTTTACATTCCATGGTTCTACCTGGCCGTTCTGCTCACGCAGCAGGGCCATGGGACAACTGCCGGGTTTGAAATTTACATATTGAATCCAGTCGATAAAATTCTGCACTGTTCCACTGCCTACATTGGCTGCCAGGTAAGGGTCACAGCCAATGAGCTGGCACATGTTTAAAAAATCGTGGGTGCCAAAACTGTTGTCCTCTGTTACGCCGCCCCACCAGCGGTTCACCATGAGCGGTCGTTTGCTTTTAGGACCAATGCCATCTTTCCATTGATAGGTGTCTGCAAAGCAACCACCTGGCCAGCGAAGGGTTCCCACTTTCAGTTTTTTCAAAGCTGCAATGATATCGTTTCGTACGCCGTTGGTGTTAGGGATGGTGCTGGTATCACCAACATAAAACCCGTTGTAGATACAATTGCCAAGGTGTTCGGCAAAATGGCCATAAATGTTTTTGTTGATGGTATAGGTTGCATCTGCTTCGTTCACTGCAATTAAATTCTGCTGTGCCATTACGCAATTAGCCAGCAGCAGTCCTGCGAAGAATGAATAAATTTTCCTGGTCATAATTTTTTTATTTTAAGTGATGCTGATTCAATAAAAATATACTGAGCTTCCTGTCGTTCGGAGCTGCCAGCAGTAATGTTCCTTTTTTTTGTACATCCACCGTTGCCATGGATTTTACATCCCCATCAATCAACAGGCCGCTTTTTGTTATGTTCACCGGCGTAAAATCTCCTTTGCCATTGCCTTTCAACACAAGGCCATAAGACGCATCGTACCGGCCGATACTCACTGCAGCCTGGTACTCGTTACCGGCGAGGAGCAGGTCAACATTGCCATCGTCGTCAATATCTTTGGCCACGATACAATTCACCGGTGCTACCTGCGCCATCACCGGCAATGTGTGTGCTTTAAATTTCCCATTGCCGAGATTCTCGATCCATACACTGGCGGCTGTTTCACATTCAAGCTTCGTCCAGCCACCTGACCCAAAGTCTGCACTTAGTTTGTCCATGGTAACTTTCGCATAATCCGCATGCAACAGGTATTTCTTCTTAGCCGCGGGAACCTGCTCACTGAGCTGTGTTCGGTCGAGCCCGGGAAAAAGCTGGTAACCGTTGTCGTTATCCCTGATATAATAAGCCGGTATTAATTCGTCATACCCGTTTTGATCCATATCTTTTGAATACAAAAACATAGGGTGTTGATCAGTGATATGATAGCGGTTGTTGAGGCCCATATTACCGGCGATATAGTCCATGTCCCCATCATTGTCAACATCGGCCTGCTGCAACGAACGCCATAAACCGCTCATTTGCTGCAACCCTGTTGTGGCGGTGATCTCCACCAGTTTATGTTGCCGGTTTTCGAAAAATCTTACCGGTGTAAATTCACCGCAAATAACCAGGTCGGGTTGCTGATCATGGTTAAAATCAGTGAACAAGGCCCCATCTATCATCCCCGGGTAGGCTAACCCGCTGCAAACGCTTTTCGTGACGTCTGTAAATTTACCTCCATTATTCTGTAACAGGTAGCTGCGGGGTGATTGCGGATATTTTTGCGGCAGCAACCTGCCGCCGATAAAAATATCCAGGTCGCCGTCACCATCATAATCCGCAACAGTAACAGCTTTCGTGATATCCGGTATAGCGGGTAAGGCAGCTGGATCCAGGGAAAACTTGCCGGTTCCGTCATTGATATACAAGCGGGGTTGGTTATACGAACTCACTTCAAATTCAAAACTACCCCCGGCTACCAGCAGGTCAAGGTCTTTGTCTCCATCAGCATCAAAGAAAATGGCGCCGAGGTCTTCTTCCCGCTTTGTACCTTCCACCAGGTTGGCGGAAGTAAATGTACCTCCTGCCTGCTGTATGAATATTTTCCCACTCTGGTTGGCGGCGCCGCCAACAAAAAAATCCTGTAGTCCATCACCGTTTATATCGGCGGCAGCAATGCAGGGACCTAACTGTGAATATTTTTGTGGCAGGGGTTGATGGTACCCAAAATCAAAATGTTGTGATTCTGTGTGCGTAAAATCTATGGCTGCTGAGCTGGAGATATCAGTGAAAAGTGGGGCGTTGACGGCTGCAGGGGTTACAGGAGCCTGCACGGCATCAGCGATATTAACAGTAAGAAGTTGATTGGCTTTTACCTGCCGCAGCACCTGCTGCCTGCCACCCTGCCATTGTACAACAATTGAATCAACCAGTACGGCACTGTCTAATCCAAAGTGCAGGCGTGGATCCACGCTGGACGAAAAACCTCTTACCGGGTTTTGTTCCGCCATTTGCCGGGTTCCGTTGGCAAACACCGTTACTTTGCTTCCAAAGCCATACAGGTTGCCCGCATTTCCCCTGAGTGCGATGCTGATAAAATTACCGGCACTGTCAGTTGACTGCTTTCTTAATTCGTTCTTCCAGATAAATGCTTCCTGGTTAATATTGTTCACCACCAGGTCAAGGTCTCCATCGTTATCCAGGTCAACATAGGCGGCACCGTTAGATATGGAAGGCATTGACAAACCCGCTTGTACCGTATGATTGCTGAAGCCCAGTTCATGGTCGTTGTG
>CAYVLT010000164.1:0-9945 GCA_964452405.1 uncultured Ferruginibacter sp. | reverse complement strand
TCATCACCGATCTTCACCTCGTGGAAAAGAATATCGTGAAGCGTGGCCGCAATGTGATACAGGTGGATGTTGGTGGCAGCCTGCTCAGTAATTTATCTGTAGCAGTAACAGATGCCGCCTTCAATCCTGTTGGAAAAAATGAAGAAAATATTTACTCGCGCCTCCTGCTCAGCAGTGATCTGAAAGGATATGTGTACAACCCTGCCTATTATTTTTCAAGTGATGAGGATTCAGTAAAACAGCAACTTGACCTGGTGATGATGACCAATGGCTGGCGCCGCTTTAAGTGGGAGAATGTACTGGCTGAAAACTGGCCCATCCTTAACTACCTGCCCGAAAATTATCTTACCATCAGCGGAAAGGTTTTGGGATTAAACCGTTCGGCTTTTTATGGAAGAGACCTTACTGCGATCTTGAAAACAAAAAATGGCAAGCCCTCTTTTTTAAATATACCAATTGATGAAAAAGGGGAGTTCACACAGCCTTCGATGTATTTTTTTGATACAGCCAAACTCTACTACCAGTTCAGTAATGACAAGGATAAAAATTTAACCAGCACCGCTTCTTACAGTTTTAAAAGTACTTTTTTAAAAGCACCGCTCACCGGTAAGGAAGCAATAGCAGGTATTGCCATGCCGGATAAACTTGACAGCAGTCTTTTTGCAAAGACTGGTGTGGTGGCGGTGGCACGGAGGGCACAGGAAGCAACGGCTGCCAAAGTGGTGTTGCTGGATGAGGTAAAGATCAAAACCAAGGTAAAACCTTTGAAAGAGAAACTGGATGAAGAATATACCTCCGGTTTTTTCAGTGGAGGTGATGGTTATACATTCACAACGGAGGATGATCCTTTTGCTAAAAATGCCCAAGGCATACTGGCGTACCTGCAGGGTAAAGTACCGGGGCTGCAGATCAGCACCAATGGCAATGGATCGGCAGAATGGCGTGGAAGCTCCACCAGCATTTACCTAAATGAAACACCGGCGGATGTGAGCACCCTGCAATCGATCAACATGGCTGATGTGGCCATGATCAAGATATTCAGACCTCCATTCATGGGAGGTGCCGGCAGCGGGGCAGGAGGCGCCATAGCAGTGTACACCAAAAAAGGAAGCAGCGAGAGCGCCACATTTACGGGCTTACCCTCCACCGTTATTTATGGATATTCGGCCGTGCGTGAATTTTATTCGCCGCAATACACAACACCATCAGATCCGTTTGTAAAAGATCTCCGCACCACTTTATACTGGGCGCCGAATATTTATATTGATAAAAATGTACGCCGGGTAACACTACCTTTTTACAACAGTGATAATTGTAAAAAGATAAGGGTGATCGTGGAAGGCCTGAATGAACTCGGGCAACTGACCAGGGAAGAAAAAATCTTTGAATAGGAAGCTTGCTTTTTAATCGTTGCGTTTATTCAGCCAGCAGTTGTTTGATGGTTGCTGCTTCCTGCATCCAGTCGTACCCTTCAAGTTTAGTCATCACCACTTCGCCTTTTTTATTCAGCAAAAAGGTACTGGGAAAAACAGAGATGCCTATCTCCTGCATGGAGGCGGCCGAATGTGCAAAGATCACCTGGCCATTTCCAAAGCGGCTGCTGAATGCGTTGATCTTTTCGGGCGATTCATCCGAAATATACAGCACTTTAAAAGCAGTATCTGGAATGGAAGATTTCAACGACGCGATCACCGGTGTTTCCCTGGCACAATCCACGCACCATGTTTGAAAGCAGGATACCAGCAGTACCTGTCCCCTGAAATCACTAACCTTGATATTGCCCTGCGAAGCCACCGGCGTTAGTACGGTGTTGGCGAATTTCATGGCAGGTGGAAAAAGATTCCTGATCTGCGACCTGCCTAACCAGGCAGTCATGGCCAGTACTGCCAGCGCAGGTAATAACCAGGATTGATATTTTTTCATTTGAATACTTTTCGTTCTGCCAGGTTGTAGTTGGCAATTTTATTAAATCTCCCAAGAAAAAACTTCACCGTAAAATTTACCAGCAGATTGTTTACCTTGATGTAATTGAAAACCTGCCTGGGAACAGCGCCTGCATTGGCTTTGGCTTCCCTGCCCGTACGTCCTAATTCCAGCAGGTTGTAGCGGGTGTCGATCATTTTTTTAATGCTCAGGAACAGGATGTTGAAGTATAACTGGTGACTTTTATTGGCATCGTAATCGAGCCCGATAAAATGTGTCTCCATGCTGTTGTCGTAAAAAATGAAGGTATAGAAGGCCACCATTTTTCCATCCTTGTACAATCCATGAAATTCGAATCGCTCCTGCAGGTGTTTCTTTAATTCATAAAAGTAGGCAATGTTTACGGTACCTAACCGTACCGTTTGTTTATTAACCACGTTCCAATACAATTGTTCAATGGCTGCCGAATCTTCAAGAATTTCAGCGGCTGAAAGTTCCTTCAATTCTATGCCGTAAAACCGTTGGCGGATTTTTTTTGCACGTTGGCGGTAGTCCTTTTTAAGGCTGTTGATGTAATCCTCAAAGTTCAACCAGCCGGTATTGCGGCTGATCTCCATGGTAATATCGCCATCAAAAAAGCGATATTTTGCCAGGCTGCAATCCTGTTCGATAAATTGAAGCGGGCAATCTTTTATGATGATACCTGCAGCACGATAACGTTGCTGTTGCAGGAAGAGATTAATAGCAGGAGCCAGGTAACGTTGATGAGCAGGGTCTTTAAAATAAAAGCCTTCAAAATTGATGCGGAATAAATGACCGCACACCAGCAAGGGTACTTTGGCGGGTAAAAATAACTGGATAAGTTTTGACAACAAGGTAGGCTTGTTGCTGAAGTTGAGGTGTTTGTGCTCAAATGTAAATTGTTGCAGGTACAACAGCCCGATCTGTTCGCCGTTTAACCGCAGTTGTACATATTTCGGTTGAATGTTTTCCACGGCCGCCTGCTCAAAAGCCTGCAGGTGGCTGCTTTGCAGGTGATGACCTTTGGGTAGCAAACCGTCCCACGGGTGCCTGCAGGCCACTATCGTATCTGAAATGGTAATGCTGAGGTTCAAATTCCTGCTGCGGTATGATTGGTTAGTCAATGCTGTTAATATAAAAACTGCGATCGTTTACAGTTACGGTGTCGCCCACCTGCCGGCCCATCAGTTGCTGCCCCAGCGGCGATTGCGGCGATACAGCCATCACAGTTACCCCCTCCACTACAGCTTTTGGTAGCGCCGTGCAAACAAAAAAATATCCTTTATCCGTGTTGATCAGGCTGCCCAGGCAAACAATGTTCGCTTTATTGACAGGGTTGATCTTTTCCATTACAGCTTTCTGCTGTTTCGCTTCTGCCAATTGTTCCTGCTTTTGTGCCTGTTCTATCTGCACCATGGCGAGGGCTGTTTCATGTTTGTCGCCGGCGGTTCTTTTGGTTTCGTTGGCGCCCGATTCGGCAAGGTCCGTAAGCACCTGCTGCAACCGGTCTTTTTTCTCAGTGGCCAGTTGCAGGTAGTGCCGGTATATTTTTTCTTTCAAACTCATACGAACGATAACAAAAATAGGTGAAGGGTGTTGATCAGCAGCGTTTGATTTTGAGTTGATACTTCCACTCATATATTTTTTACAAAAAAAGGACAGCCTTCCTTGCAACTCCGGTTGTTTTTTTTGAAATTGGAGAGGCTTATGATCTTTTAAAATATTTTATTATGACACCCAGGTCCAGGCGTTCTTTCCTGCAACAAAGTGGAATGGTGGCTGCTGCTGCCTTCTTACCCTCATGGCTACCCGAAATTACCGGCGACAAAAAACTAAATATCGCTCTTTGCGGTTTGGGGCGGTATGCCGGCTACCTGGCGCAAGGACTGGAACTGGCAAAGTACTGCCGGCTGGCGGGCATTATTACGGGTACGCCTTCAAAAGCGGCAGACTGGAAACAGCGCTACCATATTCCCGAAAAAAATATTTACAACTATAATAATTTCGATGAGATCGCTCACAACCCCGACATCGATCTTGTGTATGTGGTACTGCCCAACTCAATGCACAAAGAGTACACGATCAGGGCGGCAAAAGCAGGTAAGCATGTGATCGTGGAGAAGCCGATGGCGCTTAACGCGAATGACTGCAGGGAAATGATCGCCGCATGCCAACAAGCCGGCGTGCAACTTGCCGTTGGCTACAGGCTGCATTACGAACCCTATAACCTGGAGATGAAAAGAATGGGACAGCAAAAAGTTTTTGGAGCCGTAAAACTGGTTGAATCTTCCCTTGGTTATAAAACCAGCAACCCTGATGAATGGCGCCTGCACAAGGCTTTGTCGGGTGGCGGCCCCCTCATGAACCTGGGTGTGTATTGCGTGCAATGCAGCCGTTATATACTGGGTGAGGAGCCGTTGTCTGTAGCTGCACAATTTGGTCCCGTAACCAATAAAGCACTTTTCAAAGAGGTGGAAGAACTCATTACCTGGCAACTTGAATTTCCTGGTGGCGCTGTAGCAACCTCCACGAGTACGTATAATTGCCAGGTTGACCGTGTGTACGCAGGTGCCGAGAATGGTTTTTTTGAAATGAGTCCTGCTATCAGCTACGGTCCGTTTAAAGGCAGGAGCAGCAACGGTGAGATGAAATTCCCGGTGATCAACCAGCAGCAAACACAGATGGATGAGATTGCAAAACTGGTACTTGCTAATGAACCATTACCGGAACATATTACGGGGGTGGAAGGATGGAAGGATATGAAAGTGCTCGACGCGATCTATGCCGCTGCTGAAAGCGGAACAAAAATTCTCTTGTAAGATGAAACCTGTTTTTTTATTAACAGCCTGTTGTTTGAATGAATATCCAGGGCAGTCGTTACCGTTAGGAGTCCTCTCCGGGAGTAGTTCCAAGCACACCGCGGATGTAATTCCTGATATGGCTGATGTCGGAGGGTTTGTCGATGTACCCATCGGCGCCTACCACGGCGGCAATATCGGCCAGTTGAGGGTGGGCCGAAAATAAAATCACCGGTTTGTTAAAGGCAGGGGAATGAACTTTCAAGCGGGCGATGATCTCTGTCGAATTCAACTCCCCGATGGAATGGTCGAGAATCAATACGTCGGGATCGAAGGCGGTGATACGCACAATGATATTCTCGGTATCAGCGCTTGATATGATCTCAAACTCCTTCTTCAGCAGCCTGGTCACGATCTCAAGCAACTCCTCGTTGTCATCCAAAATAAAAATTCTCTTCATTCGATCTTTAGTTATAACAATTATTCAACGACAACCAGAAGTCGCATATTTTTTTCATCGCTTCCGTCAACGGCGCCAGGCCATTAGGTTTTGTTAGATAGGCGTTGGCGCCATTATCGTAAGAATTCCGGATATCATCCGGGTTGTCGGAGGTGGAGAACATGATCACCGGAATGTATTTTAAACTCGGTATCGATCGTATCTTTCGAAGTAATTCAATACCACTCATACCCGGCAGGTTCACGTCTAACAAAATCATTCGTGCCGGCGCACCCGATACGGATGTATTCTGAAAATATTCAAAGGCATCCTTTCCATCGGTTACATAATCATAAGAGATACTTTCATTGATCTTTTTTACGGCACGTCCAACGAAGTTTACATAGTCTTCGTTATCTTCTACGTACAACAAGTCAATTTGCTTTTTCATTTTCACGCTTGTTTTTAAAAGATAAACAAAATTTAGTTCCTGAAGGCTCCACGGTTTCATACCAGATCTTGCCGTTGTGTTTTTCCATGATTCTCTTTACGATCGCCAGTCCAACGCCGGTGCCTTCATATTTTCTTGCGTTCTCCAGGCGTTTGAACAATTCGAAAACCTGGTTACCATATTGTATATCTATTCCTATACCATTATCTTTTACAGTATATAATATTTCATTTTCATTTGTAGTACCCGAAATTTCTATGGAGGGCTTTTCCCGTTTCGAGGAATATTTTACGGCATTGCCAATGATATTAGTAAATACCTGGTAGATCATGGTGCGGTCACCGGTAAGAGAGGGGGTACCCGAAACAGTGATGTTACTGTGAGTACAGTTATATGCGATCTTTGTTTCACTGCTGATGGCATCGATCATCCGTTGCATATCGATCTCTTCTTCATTCATCTCCTTACGGTCGATCCTGGAATAAGATAAGATCTCTTTGATGAGCAGGTTCATCCGGTCGGTGCTTTTGATCACTTTACCCAGTATGTTCTTCGCATCCTCGGGCAGGTCACTGTAATCCTCCAGTAATATCTCCGTGTAATTTTTTATGGTGGCCAGCGGTGTTTTCAGGTCGTGTGAAATGGTAAAACTGAAAGTGTCCAGCTCATCATATGCTTTTTGCAATTCTTCGTTCAGCTTCCTGATCTGGTTGGCTTTTTCGTTGATGATGGAGATCATCTCTTCCCGCAGTTTCATGGCGGCACTCAGTTCAGCATCCTGCCACGGAGCAGATACGCCTTCCACATCCTGCAACCATTCTTCAAATGAACGGCGGGGCGATAGTTTTGCATTGCCCTGTTCATCTATTTCAACCGGCTTATCCGGGTTACCGGCCCATTTCACCCGTTTTTTTATTTCGGGTTTAAACCATAAAATGAATTCATTCATCTCTCTCGATAAACGGCAACTCAGCAATCCACTGGCAATGGTCCTGTATTCAGCGGCTTCCGGGAATTGCCTCGACAGGCTGTCGGTATGAAACAACGAAGGTTTGTTTACCAGGTTCAGCCATTTCACCAGGCTGTAGATCTGTTCCTCTGAAGGCACTTCGCCAATACTGGTGATCTTGTTTTCAAAAAGTAACACAGCGCCGGATGCATGCGTGATGCTGAGAACATTCACCTTTTTTTTCATCAGGCTCGATTCAATGTCCCAATCCTTGATGGCCATGCTCACGATCTGCTGCAGCGTAGCCTGGAAGATGGCTGCTGCTTCTTTTTTCTCAGCTTCCTCCCGGTACTCCAGAGAAGAGGAGAGTATTTTACCGATCAGTTTGGCGCTTTCCCTTGCCTTGTAATCGATGAACTTTGGTGTGTAGTTATGGCAGGCGATGAGTCCCCACAAACGATCCTTTACAATAATTGAAATACTAAAGCTGGCTTTTACACCCATGTTTTTTAAATACTCGATGTGAACGGGTGATACAGCCCTCAGCGTGGAGTGCGTGAGATCGAGCGGCGCGGCACTGTATTGCGGATCAGTAACCAAAAGGGCTGCAGGCACTGAAGTGGCATCGGCTATGATACGTACAAGATTGAGTTTGTATAATTCCCTTGCCTGCCGCGGAATATCAGACGCAGGATAATGCAGGCCTAAAAAAGGTTCCAGCGTACTGTTTTTTTCTTCGGCCATCACTTCACCATGATCATCTTCCCAAAATTTATAGATCATCACGCGGTCGTACTGGATTATATCTTTCACCTGCCGGGCTGCAAACTGCAGGGTTTCATCAAGGCGTTTGGCTTCCAGTATTTTGGAAAGAGAGGCGCCGATCATCCGTTGCAGTTCTGATTCGGAATTGCCCTGCTGCGGTTCAAACTCAAACAACATAAAATTGCCCGAGGGATGCACGATCATGTTGTACACCTGGCTGCCGCACTTTGCCGTAACCGGGTTGAGCTCTTCAAAATCGTTGATGGCGCCGGGTTCCAACAGCCGTAGCGGATCGATATAACCGGTATTGATACCCGTTAGTTGAAGAAATTGCGCCAGGCTTTTATTGATCACCTGCTCACTCTTAACCGGCGTATAGGCGTGCAGGTTATCACTGCAGTAGTGAATGAGTGCAGACTGAACCTGTACGGCGATCAAAAATCCGTGCGACTGTATCCTGCCTGGTATATGAATGGGTTCCCATTCGCAGGTATTCAGGTTGATGCTACATTCCTGGCTGAAGTTGTTCGATGCTTCGTTCATGCTGAAGGTTTATCCAGTGTTTAAAAGCGGTGAAAGTTTTTTCTGCAGCACCTATGATGCCTGCTTCCTCTTCCGCTGTGAATGCGGTATTTTCAAGAAAACTGAGGAATTTCCTCCACATCACGGGATTGTCAGTGCCATAGGCATTGAAAAAACTAAAACCGGTGTCGGAGTTACGGTGCAAACCGGCCACAATTTTTTTACTGATGATTTCACCGCCCATAGTGGCACCCTCCAACACATAATAGGCGCCAAGGGCCTCGTACAGGTTGCGAATAGCAGGTGTTTCTTCACAATACATCAGATCGTAATGATCTGTAAACAGGATGATATCGTTCAGCAGCCACGAGGGCTTTCGCCGCTCATCGTACAGTGGCAGCGCCACTTTAGAGAGGAAGCGATCCAGCTTTACATACATCGGTTTGTAAAAACCATAAAAAGTTACCAGCACTTTTACATAAGCTTCATGGTCTTTTACCTGTTGAATGACGGGGAAAAACTGCTGGTCGAGTTGGGCATGTGCCGGCCGGGTGGCGGATCTTAATTTTTCTACTATCACTTGCTTTTTAACTGCACATAAGTTCAACAACTGTGCCGCCGGCACCTGTTGCCTGTGCAATCCTGTGGATAAGAAAAGAACCAGGTGGGGTAAGCTGATCAGAGTTGCAGCAATCCTGCTTTATACAAGGTGTTCACGGGTTTATTGTCCCAGAACAATTCGAAGTTTTCAAGCCCGGCATCCTCGTAGCTTTTTTTCACCTCCTGCAGGTTGGTCACAGTTGACTGTGATAGTTGTTCCAGTAATTCCACCAACCACCGGCCTTCTGCAGCGTTCACCCTGATGTTGATGGTTTCTTTTTTTGCCTCAAAACTGAGTGAGCAGATTTCCCAACTGCTTCCCTTTTTTGTTTTTACGAGGTTCTCCACAGACACCAGTTTTCCCAACCATACCAGTTTTGCATTTGCTTTTGTGGTAGTCTCCGGTTCTTCCAATGCTTCCCGGATATAACCGGGGGCGATACTTGTTTTGGGCGTTTTAAAATCGAACCATTTATGCAGTGGATGATCCAGGCAGGCGCCGTGCATATAGTTAAGCAGCGATTTTTTTAAACCGAAACTGAATGCCGGGTGATCGGCACCGGTTGGATCGGCATGTTCAATATCATTGTTGGCAAAACTACCGGCAGTGGTGGTCAATGGTGTTACCTGGTATTGTTGCGGGTGTAGTCCAACGGGGCTGTGAGCCGTCATGGTAAACTGGTGCCAGAAGGCGGATTGAAGGATCCCTGCTTCAAACATTTGTCGCACCATCTCCAGCGAATCAATCGTTTCCTGTGCTGTCTGCGTGGGGAATCCGTACATCAGGTAAGCATGCACCATAATACCAGCACTGGTGAAATGCTGGTTTACTTTGGCGACCTGGGCCACGGTGATTCCTTTGTCGATCAGCTTTAACAGCCGGTCACTGGCCACTTCCAGCCCGCCACTTACCCCAATACAACCTGATGCTTTGAGCAGGAGGCAGAGATCGCGGGTGAAACTTTTTTCAAAGCGGATATTCGTCCACCAGCTCACCACCATTTTTCGCCGGATGATCTCCAGCGCCAGTGAGCGCATCAATGCCGGTGGCGCTGCTTCATCCACAAAATGAAACCCTGTTTGTCCTGTTTGTGCGATCAACTCTTCCATGCGGTCGCACAACATTGCAGCAGTAAGGGGTTCATAATTTTTGATGTAATCGAGCGAGATATCACAGAAAGTGCATTTACCCCAATAGCAACCATGCGCCATCGTTAGTTTGTTCCAACGGCCATCGCTCCAGAGGCTGTGCATGGGGTTGATGATTTCAATGGCTGAAATATATTGATCGAGTGGCAGGTCGCTATAGTCGGGCGTACCTACATCCGACTGGCGATAATCGTGGCAGGAGCTGTTGTTGATATACCTGATGTCCCCGTCGATCAACAGGAAACAACGCTTCAATTCACCAGTGCTGATAGAGCCCTGCAGGTATCGCCATAAATTTTCAACAGGTGCTTCGCCATCATCCAGCGTG
>CAYVLT010000163.1:0-9971 GCA_964452405.1 uncultured Ferruginibacter sp. | reverse complement strand
GGTGTATCATTGTTGTTGAACATGGCACGGTATTATGCCGCCCACCCCCAGAAATACAGCATCGGGTTTATATGCTTTGCGGGAGAGGAAGCTGGCCTCATCGGGTCGAAATACTTTACAGAAAACCCATTGCTACCGTTAAAGGATATCCGCTTTTTGATCAACACCGATCTCGCCGGTACTGGTGAAGAAGGCATTATGGTGGTAAACGCAACGGAGTTTCCTAAAGAATTTGCATTGATGACGGAGATCAATGATAAAGAAAAACTGCTTGCGGCGGTTAAACCCCGTGGAAAGGCGGCCATCAGCGATCATTACTTCTTTACAGAAAATGGAGTGCCTTCATTTTATTTTTATACCATGGGTGGCATTAAAGCATATCACGATGTATTTGATAAAGCGGCTACGCTGCCGCTAAATGAACATGAACACCTGTTTTCGCTCTTAACAAAATTCATTGAGGCGTTGATGGGTAAATAACAGGTTAATTAATCAGAAACTGAATTCTATGAAAAAACTATTGTGGTCTCTAGTTTGCCTGCTTCCCCTGTCATTAACGGCACAACCGGGATATTGGCAACAGCGGGTACGGTACAGCATGGATATAAAACTTGATGTGCAAACAAATAAACTTACAGGCAGGCAGGATATCAACTACACAAACAACTCACCAGATACGCTTAAAAAAATATTTTTTCATCTTTACTGGAATGCCTTCAGGCCGGGGAGTATGATGGATGAAGGTGTAAAGGAATCCGAGCAGATAGTGCTGGGAAAAACAGCTTCCGGGAAAACAGCTACCGATTTTGATCGCCGCTTTAAAAAGAAAATTGCCGACATGTCACCGGAAGAAGAAGGATATTGTCATGTTACTGAACTTTCTATCGGTGGCAACAAGCAAAAAATTGAGGCGTACGAAACAATATTAATGGTGGAGTTAAGTAAACCTCTATTACCGCATACCAGTATTCTGATACACACCCAATTCGAAGCACAGGTACCCAAGCTCTCAAGACGCAGTGGAAGAGACAGTGACGAAGGCATTCGCTACAGCATGGGACAGTGGTATCCTAAAATAGTGGAATACGATAAACTTGGCTGGCATCCGGATGATTATACCGGGCACGAATTCTATGGAGTATGGGGCGATTATGATGTAAAACTCACCCTCGAAAAATCTTATAAAGTAGGCGCAACGGGTCAATTGCAAAATGCCGCCGCAATTGGCTGGGGGTACGATAAGGAAGGAACGGCTTTGAAGAACACAGCTTCCACAAGCAGAACCTGGCATTTTACCGGTAAGAATATTCATGACTTTGTCTGGAGCGCAGATCCTGACTATAAGCACATCACCCGGCAGGTGACCAACGGGCCTTTGTTACATTTTATTTATAAAAATGATCCTGCTATTGAAACGCTATGGCAAACAACGGCAGATACCTGTGCCATCATTTTCCCTTACCTGTCGAAAACATTTGGCAGGTATGCGTACCCGGTATATTCTTTTTTACAGGGTGGCGGCGGTGGCACCGAATACCCAATGGCCACGTTGATAAAAAGCGGCAGTCTTGAAACTGCGGTGCATGAAATGTGTCATAGCTGGTACCAGATGATGCTGGGCACCAACGAAATTTTGTACCCCTGGATGGACGAAGGTTTTGCAAATTATGCAGAAGCAAAAGCACTCGCATGGTTAAGGCACAAGGATTTTTTTGAAAACATCAGTGAATATGGTTCCTACGCCAATCTTGCAAAAAGCCCTTTTGATGAACCGATGTGTACACCTGCCAATGCGTACGCCACCAATTTCGCCTATAACACCAATGCTTACTCCAAGGGCAAACTTTTTCTATTGCAGTTAGGCTACATAACAGGTGAGCATACCCTGGAAAAGATACTACTTGAATATTACAGGCAATGGGCATTTAAACATCCAACGCCCGACGACCTGGTAAAAATTGCGGAGGAGCAGAGTGGCATACAATTGCAATGGTATAAAAACTATATGGTGAACACTACCAAAACCATCGACTATGCTATTGACAGTTTATGGGAAGAGGGTGGAGAGTCAAAGATCAGGCTGCGTCGTATCGGAGAGATGCCCATGCCGCTGGATGTGCAACTCCAGTTCAGGGACAGCAGTACAGAACTGCATTATATTCCACTCAGCCTGATGTATGGTCACAAAAAGCCGGAAGATGAAAAACATCCTTTTATTTTGCACCAGGCCTGGAGTTGGCTGCAACCGGTATATGTGCTGAGTTTTAAACAACCGCTGACCAACCTCACGGGGGTGGAAATTGATCCTGGCAAAAGGATGGCCGACATGGATCGCAGGAACAATTCCCTCAGGCTGGGCTGGTAGTAGTGATTGATCTTGTAAAATTTAAAAAATCGTTTAGCCGTCCCTGTTATAAAAATATCAATGAAATGAAAAAGTTACTGTTCCTGTTTTGTATGCTTGCGGGGTATGCATCATCTGCGCAGACCACTCAAAAAAACATAGTGATCATCACTACCGATGGCTTTCGATGGCAGGAGGTATTTGGAGGCATGGATAGTTCCATAGCTGGTAACAATGCCTTTAATCAATGGGACAGTGCAGGCATTTTTAAAAAATATTGGGGCGAGACCGTCCCGGAGCGCAGGAAGAAATTACTGCCATTTTTCTGGTCAGTCATTGCTGCAAAGGGCCGGTTGTATGGCAACAGGCAATTGGGTAATAATGTAAATGTGGCAAATCCTTATTGGTTTTCCTACCCGGGCTACAATGAAATATTCACAGGCTATGCTGATACACTGGTTAACAGTAATGAGTATCCGCCAAATCCCAACACTACCTTAACAGCGTTCATCAATCAGCAGCCCGGCTATAAAAACAGGGTGGCAGCTTTTGGTGCGTGGGATGCATTTGAGCGCATACTCAATGAAAAAAGGAGTGAGGTGCCGGTGGTGAATGGGTTTGAAAAATTGTCCGATAAAAAAGCCACTGCTTCTGCTCAATTACTGAACGATGTACTCATGGATTCATACCGGCCATTCGGAAATGAAGAATGCCTGGATGTTTTTACCCATTACCAGGCATTGGAATACCTGAAAGCAAAAAAGCCAAAACTGTTGTATATCGCCTATGGTGAAACAGATGAATGGGCGCACGCCGCACGTTATAGGGATTACCTGGATGCGGCGCATCACGTTGATCAATGGATAGCCGATATCTGGCACTATCTTCAACAGGATCCTTTTTACAAAAACAACACCCTGCTCTTCATCACTACTGATCATGGACGCGGTGATAAAGTAAAATCTGATTGGGTTACGCATGGCAGCGAAGTGGAAGGTGCCGATGAGATCTGGTTTGCTGTGATGGGACCTGGCGTAACCGCGGGAGGAGAAGTGGCAACCAAAGAACAATTATACCAGCGGCAGTTTGCCCAAACGATTGCAGGCTTACTGGGGTTCAGGTTTACCTGTGAGCATCCCGTTGCAGAAAAAATTAACCTGGCTAAATGAATCAATTATTATGGAAATAACGATCAGGCGGGCCACAACCACAGATGTGCCGGCACTAAGCGGCCTGGGAAAGCGAACCTTCTACGATACATTCACAGGCACCTGCAGTGAACAGGACATGCAGGAGTTTTTGGAAGCCTATTTTAATACCGGCCAGGTATTACAGGAGCTATCTGACACAGCAGATTTTTTCTTTTTTGCAGAAGCAGGCGGGGTTCCGGTTGGATACGTTCGTATCAAAGAGGATTATACGCATTTTCCCATGATGAAAAAATGGAAGGCACTCGAGTTGAAAAGGATTTATGTTGACAAACCTTTTCATGGAACCGGCGTGGCCCAAAAATTATTACGGTTTGTTGAAGCTTTTGCGATGGAACAACACTACGAGGTGCTTTGGCTGGGTGTGTGGGAACACAATCACAGGGCTAAAAAATTCTACCTTAAAAATGGTTTTGTGGATTCTGGTTATACCCACGAATTCCCTATCGGTAATACGCCTCAAACAGATAACTGGTTGTGGAAATTTTATTAATGATGAGAATCAGCGGCCGAAGTAGCGATTGACGGCTTCCACTTTATTGGATACATGCAACTTCTCGTAAATACGGTACACATGTTTCTTTACGGTTTCTGCGCTGATAAATAATTTTTCACCGATCTCTTTGTATAAAAGGCCGCGGGCAAGCATTTCGAGGGTTTCTTTTTCCCGTTTAGATAAGGCCTCCAGCGGATCATGCTCCTGGCTGGAATGACTTGAACCGGCCGGGCCTTTGTGTTGAAATGCAGCCACCACTTTTCTTGCAATCTGGCTACTCATCGGTGCCCCGCCTTCGCTTAATTCTTTAATGGCTTCCAGCAGTTTTACCGGCGCTGTTTTTTTCAGGATATACCCGCTGGCTCCGGCAGACAACGCCTCAAATATTTTTTCATCTTCTTCCAGAACGGTACACATCATGAATAATATTTCAGGGTTGGTTTCCTTCAAAGCGCTTACGCACTCAATTCCATTCATTCCGCTTCCCAGGTTAATATCCATTAACACCACCCTGGGCTGTTTCGCCGGAATTAACACGAGGGCTTCTTCGGCATTGATACAGGAGCAGGAAAGCTCATATCCTTCCCGCATTTCAATGATCTGCTCCAGCGCCTGGCGGATATCATTATTGTCTTCAACAATAGCTACTGAAATATTCATAGTACCACAAAGGTGTAGTAAATTGGAATAAAACACAATACCCTAAAGTGGTAATAATCCCGGGTGGAGAAGGAGTGCGAAAAGCTTTGTGCTGACCCGGTTAGCCGGTTACGTGTAATAAAAATTTTTCCTTGAAAAAAGGTTCCGTGAAGAGGTGCTCAATTTCCCAAACTCTTGGTTTGCAATTGCTTTCGAATATTTCTTTGGTAAGATCGCCCCCTTTAAGACAGACCAGGCCGCCGGGGTTCCCGCCTTTTTTCAACAAGGGTTTGCTCCACTGCCAAAGCTCCTTCAGCGGAGCAACGGCCCTGGATACCACCACATCGAATTTGCGGTCTTTGATATCTTCTGCACGGCTATGGCGTACCGACAGGTTTTGCAAGCCAATGTTTTCAGCAACCGCGGCTGCCACTTTCAGCTTTTTATTGATGCTGTCAACCAGCAGGAAATTTGTTTCCGGAAAAAAAATCGCCAGTGGTACCCCGGGAAATCCGCCACCACATCCAAGATCCATCACGGTTGAGCCAGGCGTAAATTCAAATTGCGTGGCGATGGCCAGGGAATGCAATACATGATGCTCGTAAAAATTATCCATGTCCTTCCTCGATATCACGTTGATCTTTTCATTCCATTCCTGGTAAAGGTCTTTTAACGCATGAAACTGCTGCAATTGGCTGTCGGAAAAATCAGCGAAGTATTTTAAAATAATATCCATGGGTTCTGAAAGGTTGGGTTTTAATTCTGCGGTTTATTTCCATTGTTTGGCTGGTTTTTTCACCAGCGCAAAAGAGAACAGCAGGTAGTAAAAAAACATCCAGGTATCAAAAAAGAGAAAAGAAAAATAAAGATCTTTTTCATCCAGTTTTTTTGCCACCGGGTATAAAATAAAAGCCTGTAACAAAAAGCGGATACCAAACACGATAAGTGACAGCTTCCAGTCAAAAAAAATGATACTGGCAGCCAGCAGGGGATAAAACAAAAAGTGCGATAAGGAATACAGTCCCAACAAAAATTTATGTTTCCCTTTGTAAAACCTTCCGGTACTGTAATGCCTGGTTTTTTGGCGCAGCCACTGGCTCCAGGTTTTAACCGGTTCACTCAGGGTGAACGCTTCTTTATCTACATTGATCCTGGTGTTGTGTTTGTTGGCGGCCATATTGATGAACAGGTCATCGTCGCCACTGGGCACCTGGTTATGGGCAGAAAAACCTTTGTGCCGGAAGAATATTATTTTTTTGTAACTCAGGTTTCTGCCCACACCCATATAGGGCAACCCGGCCAGTGAATAGCTGAAATATTGTAAAGCCGTATGCATGGTCTCCCATCGCACCAGTTTATTTAACAGTCCGGGTTTTTTGTGGTAAGCGCCGTACCCCAGAACGATTTCAGTGTCGTCGTCGTAAGTAGCCTGCATTTTATCGATCCAGTATTCGCTTGCCGGTACACAGTCCGCATCCGTGAGTAAAACAATTTCATACCTGGCGGTTTTTATACCCACACTCAGCGGGTATTTTTTTCCGGCGATCAGCTTTGCTTCCTGTTTTAATTCCACGATATTCAATTGCCTGAACTGGCGTTGAAATTCTTCCAACAGGTATTTGCTGTCGTCAAAAGAATTATCATCCACCACGATCACTTCATGTGTGGTGCGGTATTGCTGTACTAAAGAACCCGGCAGATTCTTTGCCAGGTTGGCTGCTTCATCTCTTGCACAGATGATCACTGAAACGGGATGTGTTTGAGAAGTGCTTTTTTGTTTTGCCTTGTAAAGGGCGAGTCTTAAAAAAAAGAAGAGGTAATAGAAAACCTGCACCAAAGTAATGATAGCAAATACAATAAAAACGATCCCATGCCAGTGCTGCAGTAGTTTTACCAGGTTCATAGCTGCAAAAATAGCGGATTGAAAATCTCCAATTGAAATAATGATTTAATATCTTATCAACAGCAGGCAGGCCGGGCTGTTTATTTTTTCAGCTATATATTTGCAGCCCGGCTGCAGCAGGCAAGCCGGTTTCTTGTTATGGCAGCACTCAGCTTTTCATTGAAGCATACGGATACGGCAACCAAGGCACGCACCGGCACCATCACCACCGATCATGGGCAAATAGCCACACCGGTTTTTATGCCGGTGGGTACCGTGGGCAGTGTGAAAACCGTAACACAGCAACAACTGCTGCAGGATGTAAAAGCCCGGATCATACTGGGAAATACGTATCATTTATACCTGCGTCCCGGTCTTGAAACGCTGGAAGCAGCAGGTGGTTTGCACCGGTTCAACGGGTGGCCCAAACCGATACTGACCGATAGTGGCGGCTACCAGGTTTTTTCGCTGGCCAACAACCGAAAGATCAATGAAGAGGGCGTATTGTTTCAATCGCATATTGATGGAAGCAAACACCTTTTCACCCCGGAGAAAGTGATGGACATACAACGGGTGATTGGGGGGGATATCATCATGGCATTTGATGAATGTCCGCCTTATCCCAGCGATTACAACTATGCCAAAAAAAGTATGGAGCTTACCCATCGTTGGTTAAAAAGGTGTATGACCCGGCTGGCAGACACACCTGACAAGTACGGCTATACGCAAAACCTTTTCCCGATTGTGCAGGGTAGCACTTATAAAGACCTTAGGACGGCATCGGCTGAGTTCATAGCATCACAAGGAGCAACCGGTAATGCGATCGGCGGCCTGAGCGTGGGGGAGCCTACGGAAATGATGTATGAATTTACAGCGCATTGCTGCGATATTTTACCCGCTGATAAACCCCGTTACCTGATGGGAGTGGGTACCCCATGGAATATCCTGGAAGGAATTGCGCTGGGAGTGGATATGTTTGATTGTGTAATGCCCACCCGCAATGGCCGCAACGCTATGCTGTTTACATCAAAGGGCGTGGTGAACATCGACAATAAAAAATGGGAGCGTGATTTTTCACCGATAGATGACGGTATCGATTGCGGGATCAGCCAGTACTACAGCAAAGCATATCTAAGGCACCTGGTAAAAGCAAAGGAAATGCTGGGACTCACCATTGCAAGCGTACACAATCTTGCATTTTATCTCTGGCTCGTGAATGAGGCCGCAAGGCATATTGAAGCAGGTGATTTTGCAGGATGGAAAAATGAAATGGTGCCGCGTTTGCAGCAACGCCTGTAGCCACAGGTTGCCGGGCTGGCATAATAATTGAAAATGGGTGAATGATTTTTTATTTTATCTTTAAAAAACAAACTAAAATATCATGAAACAACAGGTGTACCTTTTGCTGATGCTGATGTTGCCTTTTGCAGCTTCAGCACAAACCACTACCCTCAACCTGCCAAAAGATGCACAGGTGGATGTTACGATTAAGGATGCCCGCAGTAAAAAGCCGATGAATAATGAAATTGTTGTTTTTAAAAGCCAGTTGAACGGAACTGAATACCAGGGCTTGTCAGACGCAGACGGAAAGTTCACGGTAAGGCTGCCAACCGGCGCTAAGTATGACGTGTTTGTGTTGGGTTTTAAAGACTCCACCAGCTATAATATACTCGATATTCCTGCCTTAAAAGGAGCCAATTCTTACTACAAAAATCCGTTCAAGGAAGACATTGAATTTGAGGCGCCGGCTTCATTCGTGCTTGACAATTGTAATTTCGAAACAGGCAAAGCCACTTTGAGCCCGGAATCGTACCCGGTACTGGATGAACTGGTGGAATACCTTACCCGCAAGCAGGATGAAAAGATTGAAGTAGGCGGTCATACTGATAATGTTGGTAAGGCCGATGCTAATATGGTACTGTCACAGGACAGGGCCAATACCGTAAGAGCCTATTTGCTGATGAAAGGGATAGCGCCCGAAAGAGTAACTGCAAAGGGCTATGGAATGACGGAACCCATCGCCGAAAACGATACGGCGGAAGGTAGGGCCCTCAACCGGCGTACCGAAGTGAAAATATTGGAATGATCTAAGCGTAATTCTGCACCGCCCCCTTACCACAAGGGGGCTTTTGTTAAACTTGAGCCGATGCTGTTGGAGGCACTTACCATTCGTTAATTTCAGTTAGTTTTGCGCCAACTGTAATGAAGATAATCGACCGCTATATTCTCCGGAAGTTTTTAAACACTTTCTTTTTTTGCATCCTGTTGATGACCCTCGTGGTGGTGGTGATTGATATCAGTGAAAAAACGGATGACTTTGTAAAATCGCATTTATCGCCCTGGCGTATATTCACTGATTACTATGGTGGCTTTATTCCCCGCATTGATGCCATGCTGTTTCCCCTGTTCGTATTCATCGCAGTGATCTTTTTCACTTCTAAAATGGCGGACCGGTCGGAGAATGTGGCGATACTCAGCAGTGGCGTTAGTTTCAGGCGTTTTCTTTTACCTTATTGGATCGGTGGCGGTTTCCTCGCCCTGCTGTTATGGTTTGGCTATCATGTGGTGTTACCGAAGGCCAATAAGCAGTGGAGCAATTTTGAAGCGAAGTATATTCCCAGTTCGCTCGATTATGCCAGCAACTTTACCGGCCGGAATTATTATTTCCGGATCGATTCCAATACCTATGCGGGTATCCGGTATTTTGATACCACCAGTAAAACCGGGGGCAATTTTTTTATTCAACGGTTTAAAAATAACCAGCTTGTTTACAACCTGCGCAGCAATTCGATCTCTTGGGATACAGGTACTAAAAAATGGCGGCTTATTGGTGTGGTGGAAAGAACGTTGAGTGGCGACAAGGAAGTGGTGAAGGGTACTCCTTCGTTGAATATGGCTTATAATTTTAAGCCTAGGGATCTTCGTAAAGATGAGTTCCTGAAAGACAGGCTGAGTACGGCTGAGTTGGAAGAATTGATCGATTTACAAAAGCTGCGGGGAGCTGAAGGGATCAATGACCTGCTGGTGGAGCGTTACAATCGTGATGCCATCCCGGCTTCGGTACTGATCCTCACTTTGATCGGTGCCATTCTTTCTTCTAAAAAAGTGAGAGGGGGCAGTGGCTTTCACCTGGCCATCGGCGTATTGCTGAGTGTGCTGTATATTTTGTTCAGTCGCTTTTCGATCGTGTTTGCCACCAAGGGAAATTTTCCGGCCATCCTGGCGGCCTGGGTTCCTAACATCGCATTTGGTATACTTACCTACTATTTTTATAAAAGGGCCGCCAGTTGAGTGGCATCTATTTTTTACAAACACTTTGTTTGGGCATACAACAGAATAAATACCCGGTTGTTCCCAAAAAACATTTGATGAAACTGCAGCTCCTGATATTGTTATTAGCAT
>CAYVLT010000162.1:0-9971 GCA_964452405.1 uncultured Ferruginibacter sp. | reverse complement strand
ATCATCCAGCGTGATGAAATCCACAAATTCAAAAACCCTTTTTTCTGACAATGATCGCAATTCCGTATTCGGAAAACCGCCGCCCATGGCCACTTTTACGCCAGGAAAATTTTCTTTGATCCATCGCCCGCAACGGAGCGCCGCATAGAGATTGCCCGGGAAAGGAACAGAAAGACAAACCAATGCTGGTTGCACCTTGATCATTTTTTCCGCCAGCAAACGCAGGAGGACCTGGTCCACATAGGTAGGTTCTTTTAGCAGCAGTTCATACAATGCATCAAATTCACGGGCCGATCTGCCCAGTTTTTCTGCATAACGGCTGAAACCAAAATGTTCATCCACGCAGGCTTTGATAAAATCACTGAGGTCTTCAAGATACATGGTGGCCAGGTGCTTGGCTTTATCCTGCGTGCCCATATTTCCAAAAGCCCATTGCAGATCATCCACCTGTTCAAAACGACCGGCTTCGGGTAAAAAACCTCCTTTGCAAATGCGGTGAGCCAATGTTGGATCCTGCCCACGCAGAAACCGCATCACCGGGTTGATCGTATGAATGTATTCATCTCTCAGGGCAAAAATGCGCTGAATATTTGGCGACATTTCGCTGCCCGGCACCACCTGCTGAAATAGATCGGTAAGACCTTCCTTTGAAAAAAGGGCAGTCGTTACATCAATGCCCAGGTCGCACTGATGCGACGATATATTTTTGGTATTTAAAAATCCCTTCAGGTAGGCCGTGGCCGGGTAGGGGGTATTGAGTTGCGTAAACGGAGGAGTGATCAGTAATACTGCAGCGGCCATGCAACAAAAGTAAATCTAAATATGGTTTTAAATGGTTTGCTGTTTCATTGCCGGTCAATCAGCTACCTTTAACCTTTAATTGATGTTACATGAAACCGATCATTTGTTTTTTGTTGATGGCAACCTTTATGTTTCCATCATTCAGTCAAAATAAAGCACAGTGGATCAGCAGCAGCAAATCGAGTCAATGGAATGTACGATCTCCCATCAGCATTACCACGGCAACCGGCCGTGCTGATCTTGTGATCAATACGGATAAGCCTTTACAGGTGATTGATGGGTTTGGTACCTGTTTTAATGAACTGGGCTGGACCTCGCTGAGCCTGTTGCCGGTGAAAGACCGCGACAGTATTTTCAGGGAGTTGTTTGCGCCCGGTGTGGGTGCCTGTTTTAACCTATGCCGTATGCCGGTAGGTGCCAATGATTTCAGCCGTGCCTGGTATTCGTATGATGAAACGCCGGGAGATTTTGACATGAAGCATTTCAGCATCGACAACGACCTGCAAACACTGGTGCCCTTTATAAAAAAAGCACAGCAATACAATCCCGCTCTGCAATTATGGGCATCGCCCTGGTCTCCCCCCACCTGGATGAAATACAACCAACACTACGCAGCCCGGAGTGTGCTCGGTAACATTGATTTTAAATCGGAAGAATTTGGAATGGATTTAACCGGCATCAACAACGGGTTGCCTGCTGACAAGGAAGGAAAAGAAGGAACAGATATGTTCATCCAGCAGGAAAAATATTTCAAAGCCTATGCCCGGTATTTTACAAAATTTATTGAAGCTTACCGCGATCAACAGGTCAACATCAGTATGGTGATGCCTCAAAATGAATTTAACTCGGCACAGGTGTTTCCTTCCTGCACCTGGACGGTAGAGGGATTGTCGAAGTTCCTGGCTTACCTCGGCCCGCAGATGAAGCGTTTGAATGTGTCGGTGTTTTTTGGCACCATGGAAAGGGCCAATGAAAAACTGGTGGATACCATTTTAACCGATCCCCAGTGTAAAAATTATATCAAGGGCATTGGATTCCAGTGGGCCGGAAAAGGTGCTATCGCGGGCCTGCATCAGCGCTATCCTTCCCTGCGTTGTTACCAGACAGAACAGGAATGCGGCAATGGAAAGAACGACTGGCAATACTGCCTGTATGCATGGGATCTTATGAAACATTATATCAGCAATGGCGCCAACGCATATATGTACTGGAACACTTCGTTAAAACAAGGCGGCATCAGTACCTGGGGATGGAAACAGAATTCACTGATCAGCGTAGACACCGTCGGGCATTCTTTCCACTACAATTATGAATATTACCTGCTCAAACATGTAAGTCATTTTGTAAAACCCGGCGCCCGCTTTGTACCCGCCACGGGTTACAATGATGTGCTGGCATTTGTAAACCCTGATAAAACTGTTGTAGTGGTGGTACGCAACAGGGAAGACAAAGACATTCCGCTCCGTATACAGGTAGGGGCTAAAATGATCAACCCCGTATTGAAAGCGGGTTCCTTTAACAGTTTTGTACTGCAGTGATCCTGGTGCGGTCACTAACCGGGTGAATGTAACAAAGGTTACCACAGTTAAGCAGAACTTCACTGATTTTGCAGCTTCAATATTTGATCATGGATACAAGCGGCCAAATCATTTTTGCGATCATCCTGCTTCACCTTCTTGCCGGCTTCGGCTATATCATGTACAGGATTACACCCAAAAAGGAATCGAAAGAGGATACTAACAGTAAAGGATAACCCTTCTTTTCCGGGGTTCACCGGGAGTGGCCAAAAAAGCCCTGCACGCTTTGGTAAAATTCACTAACTTACCTGAAAGATTGTGCCATGGCCATCAATACCATTACCACGCGGAAAACCTTTGAGCCAAAGCTGGATTTCCCGGCTCCGGGCTCCCAGGAAGAGCGACTACGATATAATTCCCTGCAGCATGATTTTGCAGTTCAGTACGAAAAAATTTTCCCGGATAAGCTGGCGCCACGCACCGTGGTGATCATGCCTTCTTTTTCACTGGATACAGATATTCTTTCCAAGATAAAAGGGGCCCAGTATTATGAAGAACGGATGCTGTGCCTGTTGATGTTGTTGCGCATGCCTACCACAAAGCTTGTTTATGTTACAAGCATGCCCGTTAGTGACAGCATCATTGATTATTACCTGCACCTGTTGCCGGGAATTACCAGTCACCATGCACGCCAGCGGCTCATCCTGCTTTGCTGTCATGATGCATCGCCGCGGCCGCTTACGCAAAAAGTGTTGGAACGTCCACGGCTGATGGAGCGGATCCGTCAGCATGTTACCGATCCACACTCTTCACATCTTACCTGTTTCAACATCACGCCCCTCGAAAAAACCCTTGCGGTGCAATTGGGAATCCCGCTTTTTGGCACCGACCCGGATAAATTTTACGAAGGCTCCAAATCGGGGGGAAGAAAAAATTTCCGGGAGAGTGGGGTCGACTTCCCGGATGGATTTGAAGATCTCAGCAGCAGGGAAGATGTGATCAAAGCATTGGCAGCATTGAAAAGAAAATATCCTTCCCTGAGAAAAGCAGTGGTAAAAATGAACGATGGATTCAGCGGTGATGGCAATGCTGTTTACAGGTATTCAACCGGTGAAGAGGGTGCATCGGTGGAAGAATCGGTTGCTGCCAGTTTTTCTCAACAGTTTCACCCGGTGGCTAAGGATATGGATGAAGATTTATTTTTCCGGAAGCTTGCTGAAATGGGCGGTATCGTGGAGGAATTCCTGGAAGGCGACATAAAGATGTCTCCTTCGGTGCAGTGTGTCATCAACCCTGCAGGCCAGGTGCAGGTGGTGAGTACGCACGACCAGTTGCTGGGTGGAGAAGATGGACAGGTATTTATAGGAGCGGTGTTTCCCGCAGATAAGCAGTATGCCGTTACACTGGCAAAACAGGGTAGAAAGATCGCTGAAACCCTGGCAAAACGGGGCGCCATGGGAAGGTTTGCGATCGACTTTATCTCCATCCCCCAGGCCGATGGATCGTGGACGCATTACGCCATCGAGATCAACCTGCGCAAGGGAGGTACCACGCATCCTTTTTTAATGCTGCAGTTTTTAACCGATGGTGCCTATGATGCGGACACCGGGGAGTACATCACGGCTTCCGGCAACCAACGTTTTTATTTTGCATCCGACAATGTGCAGGATGAAAAATACAGGGGGCTCACACCCGATGATCTCATGAATATTGCCGTTTTTCACGGGCTCATGTATGATGGCGCAGCGCAGGAGGGCGTGATGTTTCACCTGGTAGGGGCTTTGTCTGAATTTGGGAAAATGGGATTGGTTTGTATCGGCAGTTCGCCGGAAGCAGCCAAAGCTTATTACGATAAAACCCTTGCCATTCTTGATATTGAATGCAGCGATTCGATGCAGAAAAAAAATAGCGATCTGTGAAAATACCTTTACCCACTTACCTCCCATGTTGAACCGGCTGCACAAAAAATTGCTTTTACTAACGGTGATCATTATCCCGGTAGCCTTATTTGCCCACGATGTAAAAGACGCCCTTATCAATGCGCCCACCAAAGATGTGGTATGGTATTATCTTACACTTGGGTTTGAGCATATCATCCCGGCAGGCGCTGATCATATTTTATTTGTTACCGGTCTTTGTTTACTGAGTACCCGTGTAAAAACCATTCTTTGGCAGGCGACAGCCTTTACAGTAGCCCATTCCATTACGCTGGCTTTGAGCATGAGCAATATCGTGATGGCGCCCGGAGCCGTGGTTGAGCCGGTGATCTCCCTTTCCATTATGTTTGTCGCCATTGAGAACATGGTGATCAAAAAGCTGAGCCCCTGGCGGATCGTGCTCGTGTTCATGTTCGGGTTGATCCATGGCATGGGGTTCGCCAGCGCCCTCAGCGAAACAGGCTTGCCTCCAGGCAGGTTCCTTACGTCCATCATCGCATTCAATGCCGGGGTGGAACTGGGCCAGGTAGCGGTTATATTGGCCGTTTTCAGCTTACTCATTCACCCGTTCAAACAGAAACCCTGGTATCGTAAACGGATCGTGTTTGGCTTATCAGGCGCCATCACTGCCATTGCTCTTTACTGGACCATAGAAAGAATATTTTTCAACTGACAGGGGCAGTACCTGCCCAATGCTCATTCCCGGTCTTTAATTTCGGGCCATTTAAGATCTGCCGTTTCCACCAAATGCTTCCGGTCTTTCAGCCATAGCTGCTGCACTTTTTTATTGTAGTTGAAATACAGTTTGCCATCAAAGATTTTCCAGGTATCAATTTCTGTCGGTGCCTTGTGCCCGTCGGCAGTTCCGTAGGCGCAATAGCCGCCATACTGCGGTGCGTAGTTTTCCGGGTTGGCTTTAAAGGCAGTCGCGTGCGCATCTGAGCTGAACAACCAATCAGCGCCCTGCCAGTGCACCAGGTGCGAAAGATCGCCTTTTACGGCGCTGCTGTCGGTAAAAAAAGCCACCACATCATAACCATGAAGGGCAGTTCCATTGGTGCAAAAAACGGCAGCGCTCTGTGCCCGGGCGCTGGTAAACATGATTGAACTTAACAGCATTGAAGTGATGATCTTGTACATATAATTTTTGGTTTGAAGGGATGACGCAACGGGAGAGCAGGACTTACAGTCTGGCAAAAAAAATCCCGCTATTGCGGAACGGGATTTTTCGGCGTTTTTTGGGAGGATGCTTTTGCTTCCTATTCAATGCTGATCAGCGACTTATCCTGAACAACTTTATTTTTCATTGCGGATTTTTTATACGATTTTTGAACACTATATCCTTCAAAAGCCAATATTTAATACTACCCTGGCTGCTTATGCTCTGATTCCAGTTGCCGTTTGTCCTACCCGGCGGGCGCTTCCTGTGGATCGTTGCCTCAGCAGCTACATGCTACCTTTTTGAAAACATTATTTTTATTTAATACATAACTCCAATGAGAAAATTCCACATTCCTTTGCAAGGTTTCAGAACCTTTTTCACCGCTGTAGTATTAACGATCCTGTGCGGTACCGCGTCAGCCCAGTTTATCAGCTACCCGGTGCCGGCTGAATCTATTACACGTGGCCTGGATAGCACACTGCTTACCGTGCAGATATCCTTCCCGGCCTGTACCAACGTATCTGTAACTGTTAACCTGGGAGTAACCAACACGCCCGGGCTGGTGGAATATATCCCCGGTTCAGTAACCAAGATATCTGGTGTGGGTACCATCACAGAAAGCAATATCTCCAACCTCAGCAGCCCGGTATTTTCCATTGGCAATACCACCCTTGGTCAAACGCTCCGCTTTACGATCCGCCGCAGGGCTTTCTGTGGCAGTGCGGCTTCCACCAAGGATAACATCGTGGTAACCGGTACAGGCAGCAGTTGCAACTTCAGTGAAACTAATACTAACATCAACACCTATACGCTGCAGGCACCGGCCTTTACCATCACACCTCCTGCTTCATTGGTTAATACCAATGTAGGAGGCACTTACAACAGAACCATCGCAATTGTGAATGGTGGTAACGGCTGCGTAGACACGGTAGGATTCTGGATCAAGTACCCGGCCGCCAGTATGCAATTGAACAGCCTCACATTTGGCGGTAACCCTATAAGTCCCAAATTCACAAACGGCGACAGCAGTTATTACGAATTGACAGGAGCCCTTCTCGGCGCTGATAACATCCTGTGTAATGGTGAAACTGTGAGCCTCGTGGAAAATGTAACCGTGTTGAAATGTAATGTGGTAACCACTTACGGAGTGGCAGGTTTTGATTTCCTGGGCCAACGTTGCCAGGAACGCACCGTGGTAAGTGGCATGAGCATGAGCAATGCAGTGCCTTCCATCGCGGTATCGGTAGCGCCTTCACCGCTTTCTTTTTGTTTTGTATCGGCCCCAAGGGTAATGACTTATACCGTAAAAAACAATGGTGCCGGTCCTGCCACCAATATCGTGATCAACACCGGTAATCACCTCAACAACCTTCCCCGTGGAGATTCTTATGGATATATTGATACCAGCAGCCTGATGATCACCCTGCCTGGTGGTGCTGCCTTCCACCCCGATAATTCCTATTATTCAGGATTTACCACCAGCTTCAGTTCAGCGGGCGTAAACAACCTGGCCTGCAACGAAGGAAGGGTGGCCCATATGCAATTGACCCTACCCGCATCCGTTATACTGGGTGCCGGAGATTCCATCGTATTCACTTATAATTTTGTGTATTGCCCCAGCACGCATAACTGCGGCGATGTGTACACAGGTAATGCCCAGGGAACACAGGTGTCTTATAAGAATGCCTGTGGTAATACCACCTACAATACCGGCAACTATGTGGGAAGCACCCTGTTCCCATACAACAACCCTTCCATCACGGCCTTTGAATTTCCTGCCCAGGTACGTGGCGGAGATTGCTATGATGTAACACTTGCCACCAGTACCTTACCTACCAACAGCACTTACCCGTTGGGCTATATTGAATATTCCATCACGATACCACCGGGGGTAACTTTTAACTCGGCTACATTGATCGGCGCAAACGGATCACCCCAGGCTGGATATCCAAGAATCGAGGGAAATACCGTAGTTACCAGGTATGCCGTGGTAACCGGCGGTAACCCGGTGAAATTTAATTTCTGCTCACCTTCCACACTTTGCACTTCACTTAACCTCGACGCCGTGATCACCGTGAGCCCGGACAGCAGTTGTGAATTGTCGAACCCGGCCAACATCAACAGTGTGAAACGTTGTGCCAGCTCACCTATCAATTTTGTATGTACCGGAAGCTGCGCAGCAGGTGGTACTGTTCCCGTGTTTTGGAAATACAGCCGGAAGAATTATGGTGAACCTGATAACAACTTCAATAAAATGCCCGACGGTTCCGGCACCATCGATCCGGCCATTGTTTACCAGGACAGGTATCGTCCAGGTGATACATTGCACAGTGAGTACAGGAGTTACCTGGTGGCACAAACTTCGCCATCCAGCATCACTGCCTGGCCGCAGATCAATGCCAACTGGAATTTCTCTAAACACATCTGGATCCCTGCAGGTACTGCAACGGTAACGATTAAGCGTGGTGCCACCACAACTGTGGTGCCTGGTGTACCGGTGAGTACGGTGAGCTATGGAAAGATATTCAATGCAGATTTCAGCCAGGGACCGGCCGCACTGACCAACCTGGCGCCGTTTCAGCCCAATGACAGTGTGATCGTGGAAGCTGATTTTGTTTTGCGTGACAGCTTATTGTCGTCAAGCGCCTCCAGCCAGCACATGACTGCCGTGGATGATGGGTTGAGCGGAAAATCATTTGCTGATGCTCCTGAAATTGTGGTGCTGCAAAATAGTGTACACGCAAGCGTTGTGGCCAACCCGGCACCGGCAGAACAGTTTACCTGTTATGTACCATTGTACAATGCCAACGTGTTGCACCTGTTCCATTTCTCTTTATTGTATGGAAATAATCTCATTGGTTGTAACGCAGCCAAACACGAGATCAGGGGTTACACCAGGAAGCTGACCGGTTATACCGCCAACTATTTCCCGGGAGAATATCGCCCTGAATTTATTCCTGACAGTTTAATGTTGTATTTCCCTGCTGGTATGACGGTGGTACCGGGAAGCCAGAGTGTATCCGGGTTCTACCTGAATACACCTCCGTCTGCACCTGCTGTGTCAAACGCCAGTATGCTGCCTTATGTATCCATCAGCGGAACCTCTATTACCGGAACCACGGTGGTGCTTGATGTAAGGTCAGCGCTCAATGCTAACCCAACCTGGAAAATACAGAGTGAAGGAACATTCTTCACCTTTGGGATGGATGCCCGTGGTAGTTGTGCCACGCCGAATTCATTCAGCATTGGAGGCCGCCAGGTAGGTCATATTTTTCAATGGCCTGGATTTGGCCTGGATGCAGCCTATGATGATTCTGCCAGAACACAGGTGGCTTCCACTTACAGCCTGCTGAACAAACCAAATGTAAACCTGAGTTCACCTGCCGCCACTTCCACACCATCGAGCGATACAGCCAGCTGGACGGTATTGTTACAGAGCAGCAGTTCACAGCCTGCGCCGTTTAACTTCATCCGCCTTACACCCAATGCATCATTTACAGATTACGTGGTAAAAATTGGTAACACCGTATTAACCACCAATGGAGATGGATTGTATGAAGTGGGAAGTATTGCATCCGGGGCCACCACCACGGTTACCATTACGGCAAACACCAATAGCTGCTCACTGGATAGTATTAAAATTGAAAGTGGCTGGGATTGCGCTGCCTATCCAACCGGGGCTGACCTTGCGGCATATGGCTGCTGGAAGAACCTTTGGTTGAAAGCAGATCCGTTACCAAGCCAGATACAATTGTCGGTGTCAAAACAACCTACCGCACCGGATATTGCACTTTGTACGGCGGATACACTGATCTTTAAAATGAACAGTGCGTTGGCTAATTATGCTGATAACCCTGAATTCAGGGTAACCGTACCTGAGGGTATGGTGATTTCAGATGCTGAAATTGAATACCCTGATGGCAGCGGCAACTGGGAAGCAATTGCACCGGTTGTGGATGCGGGCGTTTTTGTATATAAAGTAGAAGCACATTCAGGAGTGGGAGCGGCAGGTTTGCCTGGTACCATCAGCAACCCGGGTACTGCCAACAGGGCTGCCAACCTGCGGTTGATCTATTCAGCCAATTGTGATTTTGTAAGCGGCAGTAAGGTTTCGGTTCAGCAACGTGCCGACAGGCCTTGTGGCTCGCCCATCTCAACTGATCTTGGTTTCAACGGAATTGTAAGGGCCAACCCAGTAAACATTACAGGCGCAACCGGTCCTGGTATCATTGGTTTCGATCTTACCCTTGCACCTGCTGAGATCAATTGTGGTACCACCACCATCAGCGGCAGTATCACTCCATCGGGTGAATCTACCACCGCTTCTGACACCATCGTGGTAACACTTCCTAACGGTATCGAATTTGCCGGTAATTTCTCCAGCGCCGACGGGCTTTCAGTGGCGCCCGGGTACCCGGTGGCCGGTTCCGGCGGCACCCAGGTGCTTAAGATCAAAGTGCCGGAAGGGGTTACTTCTGGCAACCAGGCAAGCTACAGCTTCGACATCGCCACTTCTTATGTTGACTTTGGTTGCGGAAAACTGAATATTTCCAG
>CAYVLT010000161.1:0-10020 GCA_964452405.1 uncultured Ferruginibacter sp. | reverse complement strand
GTTTCTGGATGCGCAAGAAGGCCCGTCAGAACAAAGAAAGTTACCTCTTGGGTGGCAGGTCATTACCCTGGTACATGCTGGGTTTGAGTGATGCATCTGATATGTTTGATATCAGCGGCACCATGTGGATGGTGGCACTTTGTTTTGTGTACGGTTTCAAAAGTATCTGGATTCCCTGGCTTTGGCCGGTATTCAACCAGGTATTTATGATGATGTTTTTAAGCAAGTGGCTGCGCCGCAGTAATGCCAATACCGGTGCGGAATGGTTGCAAACAAGGTTCGGACTAACGGGAAGGGGTGTAACAGGATCGCATATTGTGGTGATCGCATTTGCCTTGATCGGTTGTCTGGGGTTTTTAGCGTATGGATTTGTAGGGCTGGGTAAATTCATGGAAATATTTATTCCCTGGGATACGATCAGGGGGTATGTGCCATTTGAAGTGGCGCCAAAATATGTCCCCCATTTCTACGGCATCGTGTTCACACTTTTTGCGATGTTCTATTCCATCCTGGGTGGTATGCACAGCATTGTGTTGGGCGACGTGATCAAATATTCCATCATGACCATCGGCTGCATCGCCATTGCGGTGATCGCCATGCAACATTTGCAGGGACAAACTTTGAATGTGCCGGAAGGCTGGAGCAGTCCCTTCTTTGGATGGCAACTCGAACTCGACTGGTCGGCGATCGCCGCTGACGCCAACAGGAAGATCGCCGAGGACGGCTTCAGTTTGTTCTCCGCTTTTTTTATGATGATGTTGTTGAAGGGCGTGTTTTCTTCCCTGGCGGGACCGGCGCCTAATTACGATATGCAGAAAGTATTGAGTACCCGCAGTCCGAAAGAAGCCAGTAAGATGACAGGTTTTGTCAGCATCATTTTATTGCCGATCCGTTACTCCATGATCACCGGACTTACCGTATTGGCCTTGCTGTACTATAATCAACTTTATTTAAAAGGTCCTGATGGTGTAACCGATTTTGAACGCATTTTACCGGCCACCATTAATAATTTTCTGCCGGTGGGAGTGTTGGGGATTGTGTTAACGGGCTTGCTCGGTGCGTTCATGGGTACCTTCAGCGGCACCTTAAATGCAGCACAGGCCTATATCACCAACGACATCTATCTGAGGTACATCAACCCTGCCGCCACAAACAAAAAAGTTATCTCGGTTAATTACCTGGTGGGGATACTGGTGGTGGCTGTCAGTGTTTTTTTCGGTTTTCTTGCCAGTAATGTTAATGCTGTGCTGCAGTGGATCGTAGGCGGTTTGTATGGTGGTTATGTAGCAGCCAATTGTCTCAAATGGTATTGGTGGCGTTTTAATGCCAATGGTTTTTTTTGGGGTATGCTCATCGGCATCCTCGCAGCACTGCTGATGCCCTATGTTACCACCGGGCTTCCTTTGTATTGGTGGCCTTTGCTATTCCTGTTGTCATTGGCTGGCTGCATCGCCGGTACTTATGCAGCTCCGCCCACCGATGAAAAAGTATTGTTGTCATTTTACACAACGGTGCGTCCCTGGGGTTGGTGGAAGCCGGTTCATGAAAAAGCTGTGGCGGCGGATCCTTCCTTCGTTGGGAATAAAAATTTCAAACTGGATATGTTCAATGTGGCAGTGGGTATCGTTGGACAGTTGTGTTTTACCCTGCTGCCGATGTATTTTATTCTCGGGATGAAACTTTCTTTATTGGTTAATTGTATTCTGATTGTCGTGATCGTACTTACCCTGAAGAAGACCTGGTGGAATAAACTGGAAAATTAAATTATGTTGCATGCAAAATGAATTTGAAAAAAGATGGCAGTTGCTGAAGGAACGCCAGCGTCAATTGCTGGTGAAGCTGAATGAACCGGTGGAAGATACCAACGGCGTATTTGTACGGTATAAAAACCCGGTACTAACGGCAGCGCACACCCCATTGGAATGGCGTTACGATCTTGATGCAGCCGCCAATCCTTTTTTAATGGAGAGGTTTGGCATCAATGCCACGCTCAACGCAGGTGCCATCAAACTCAACGGTAAGTATATTCTTATTGCAAGGGTGGAAGGTCTTGACCGCAAAAGTTTTTTTGCTGTGGCCGAAAGCGCTACCGGTATTGATCATTTTGTTTTTTGGGATCAACCTGTTTCGATGCCGGAAACCACTGTGCCCGACACCAATATTTACGATATGCGCCTGGTGCAGCATGAAGATGGCTGGATATATGGATTGTTTTGCACCGAGCGGAAAGACCCGGAAGCCCAACCCGGCGACGAATCTTCCGCCATTGCACAGTGTGGCATTGCACGCACAAAAGATCTGGTGCAGTGGGAGCGGCTGCCCGATCTCAAAACTCCTTCCCCGCAACAACGCAACGTGGTATTACATCCGGAGTTTGTTCAGGGGCAATATGCATTTTACACCCGGCCGCAGGATAGTTTCATTGAGGCTGGCAAGGGCGGCGGTATCGGGTTTGGGTTAGCGCCTGATATCCTCAATGCTGTAATAGAACATGAAACGGTGATCGACCCGAGGGTTTATCATACCATCGCTGAAATGAAAAACGGCCAGGGGCCGGCACCGATAAAAACTACAAAAGGCTGGCTTCATCTCGCACATGGTGTGCGCAACACCGCCGCAGGCCTGCGTTACGTATTGTACATGTTTATGACCGACCTGCTGGATCTCACAAAAGTGATCTACAAACCCGGTGGCTATTTTATTGCTCCCGAAGGAGAGGAGAGAACAGGAGATGTTTCGAACGTTGTTTTCAGTAACGGCTGGATCGCCGATGATGATGGTACCGTATATATATATTATGCATCTTCTGATACAAGAATGCATGTAGCGGTATCTTCTATAGAGAGGCTGGTTGATTATGTAATGCATACACCCGGCGATGGACTGAGTTCTGCCGCTTCGGTGAGTACAATCAATGCCATCATCAAAAAAAACAGGACGCTCGAAAAAGCCCTGGCCGGTGCAGAATCGGGCGGCAATCATTTGTAAACTGAAACCAACCCTGTAAAATGAAAACACCGGTAAATGAATTATTGCAGGCCTACCGGGAAGAACTTTCAACGGAACTTGGCAATATCCTTTCTTATTGGATCAACAATACCTGCGACCGCGTACACGGCGGCTTTATCGGCCGCATTGATGAAAACAATACCCGTTATCCCAACGATCCGAAAGGCGCCGTACTCAATGCCCGCATCTTATGGTCTTTTTCTTCAGCTTACAGGCTAACTAACAATGACGAATACCTGCATATAGCCAGGATGGCTTATAAATATATATCCGCAAGGTTTGTAGATAAAACTTATGGCGGTGTTTACTGGTCGCTTACCGCGGCTGGTGAACCACTCGACACCCGTAAGCAGGTATATGCGCTGGCATTTGCGATCTATGGTTGCGTTGCCTACCACGAGGCAGGCAACAGTGAGTCAGCAAAAAATACAGCCATCGATTTGTTCACCTGTATCGAAAAATATTGCTACGATGAAAGCTACAACGGCTATGTTGATGCATTTGCAAGGGATTGGTCGGCTATCCAGGATATGCGCCTCAGAGAAAAGGATGCCAATGAGAAAAAGACGATGAATACGCACCTGCACGTACTCGAAGCATACACCGCTTTATATCGTACCTGGCCGGATGCACTGCTGAAAAAAAGGATCGTGGAGTTGATCCGCATCTTTACTACCACCATCATCAACGACCGGCATCACCTTGATTTGTTTTTTGATGAGCAATGGAACCGCCGGTCTGGCATCATTTCTTATGGACACGATATCGAAGCAGCGTGGCTCTTACAGGAAGCAGCCATGGCTGTGGAAGACAAAGAACTACTGAAAACCACGAAAGAGCTGGCGCTTTCAATTGCAGCAGCTGCAGCGGAAGGGCTCGATAATGACGGTGGATTATGGTACGAATTTGACCCTGTTGTTAACCGTTTTGTACAGGAAAAGCACTGGTGGGTGCAGGCAGAAGCAATGGTTGGCTTTTTCAATGCCTGGCAACTTTCCCACAGAAAGACGTATTTACTTCACTCGCTCAATGCGTGGCACTATGCAAAAGACCAACTCATCGATACTGTGAACGGTGAATGGTTATGGGCCAGGATGCCCGATGGGAGCAGGATGCAGGGCCAGGATAAAGTTGGTCTGTGGAAATGTCCCTATCACAACAGCAGGGCATGTATTGAGCTTATCCGCCGCATCGATAAAAAACTTTCTTCCCGGTAATTATTTTGTACCTGCAAACCGCTCTTTCGGCAACAAAAAATCACCCCAAATTTCAAACGTTTGCGGTTGCTGCTCCGGCAACCGCTTAAAATGACCATTTTTTGTCATAATAGTACAATAAAAGGTTATAAATCCATTAAAATTTTGTACCCCATAAATGTAATTTCAACAATTATTAATAACGCCAAAACACCCATTGCTTATGCCAAAACAACACTCCCCCTCCTGGAGGCGCTTTTTACCTGTTTTCTTGATTGCTTTCTTCAGTTTGAATGTAAACGCCCAAAAAACAGTTACCGGAAAAGTAACCGGAGGTAAAGACAACAAGCCCCTGGTTGGAGCAACCGTTCTCGTTAAGGGCTCCACGAATGGTACCCAAACCGAGCCTGACGGTAGTTTTAAGATCAATGTTCCAGCAGAAAACAGCACGCTGATCGTATCTGCCATTGGTTATGAAGTAACACAGGTTTCCACCAAATGAAAAAGCGTGGTGAACCTGCAATTAAATGAGCTGTCAACATCACTCAACGAAGTGGTGGTGATCGGTTACGGAACCACCCGTAAAAAAGACCTGTCTGGTGCCATCAGCAGCGTGAATGCAGCCACCATTGAAAAAGTGCCGGTTGCCAGTCTTGACCAGGCTTTGCAAGGTCGTGCGGCTGGTGTGCAGATCACTAACAATGATGGTGCGCCGGGTGCAAACGTAAGCGTATTGGTGAGAGGTGTTGGTAGCCCGGGTACAAGCGGTAACCTGCCATTATATGTAATTGATGGATATCCCGTAACCGACGGTGTAAATAATATCAACCCATCTGATATCGCCTCAATCGATATCTTAAAAGATGCATCGGCTACTGCTATATATGGTGTGCGTGCTGCTAATGGTGTGGTGATGATCACCACTAAAAAAGGCCGCAAAGGCGCCATGCAGGTGAGTCTGGATGCCTATACTGCTTTCCAGAGCAAACCAAAGCAATACAAATTACTCAATGCACAACAATGGGCAACCCTTGCAAATGAAGTGGCCGACGCGGATCTTTCAGGCAACTTTAATGAACTGCCCATCTGGCGCACACCCACTGCCCTTACTAATATTGACTGGCAGGATGCGGTGTACCGAAGCAGCTTAACACAGAGTTATAGTGTTGGTATCAGGGGTGGAAGTGATAAAGTTCAATTGGCCACTTCTGTTGGATATTACGATCAGAAAGGTATTGTGCTCGGATCTTATTTCAAAAGGCTCAGCATCGGGCTTAACCTGGATGCACAGCCAACAAAATGGCTGAAGTCATCCACCAGCGCTAAGTATAGCTACCAAAAATCGAGCAATCCTTTTGGAACCGGCAGCCTGGTACAGTTGGCACAGTTGCCTCCCACGATGGATAGTGGTAACCGTTTCACCAGCCTGATCAAAGATGGCAATGGTAATTATGGATTTTATAACCCGGTAAATACTTACGTATCTAAATACAGCAACCCGGTGTACACCATTGAAAATAATGAGTACAGGAATGTGACCAATTATTTTCTTGTCAACACCTCGCTGGAAGTTACCTTGTTCGAAGGGTTAAAAATCAAAACATTGGCGGGTGCTAATATTAATATGTACAATGGTTCTTTCTACCAACCGGAAGATCCACGTTCTAACGACCAGTATGGTTTAGGTGGTCCTACGCAGAATGCCTATTACAGCGTACACAACAACAATCGCTTTGAATGGCTGTGGGAAAATACACTTTCGTATGACAAAACAATTGGTAAACATGCCATCAACTTTGTAGCAGGTGTATCTGCACAAAAAAATACAATTGATCTTTTAGGTGTAAGTGGTATTCCGCCAAATGGTACCATCCGCGACCTTCGTCAGTTGAGTAACCTGCAGTTCGATGTAAATGGCAACGGAACCATCATCTCTTCCATCGCTTCTGAATTTGCAAGGTTAACCTACAAGTTCGGAGATAAGTACATCATCACGGGAACGGTTAGACGAGATGGTTCTTCCAAATTTGAAACCGGTCATAAGTATGGTGTGTTCCCCAGTGGTGCCATTGCCTGGAAAGCAAAACAGGAATCCTTTTTCCAGGATGTTAACTGGCTCACCGACCTCAGGGTAAGGGCCAGCTATGGTAAAGTGGGTAACGAAGCGCCAATCGGGCTGTTCCAGTACCAGTCGCTTTACTCAACGGGTGCCGGCGCTGCCAATAGTGGCAACCTCGGCTACCCTTTCAACAATGTGTACCAGGGTGGTATCGCAGCCACGCAGCCTGCCAATCCTGACCTGAGATGGGAAACTGACTACCAGACTGATTTTGGTGTGGATGCATCTTTCCTTCATGGTGATTTAACGGTTACAGTTGACTGGTATAACCGCCGTTCCAAGGATTTCTTACTGACCTTTGAAGCTTCTCCGCAAACCGGGTATACCAATATCACCAAAAACGTAGGTGAAATGACAAATAAAGGCCTTGAGATCGCTTTGAATTATAACCACAAAGCCAGCAAGGATTTCACTTATGGAGTGGGCATAACTTTTTCAACCGTTAAAAATAAATTGTTGTCACTTTCTTCAGGCCAGACAACCCTACCAAACCTGAAACCATCTGATGGTGGTATCACGCTGAATGGCATTGGCTGGACGGATTACAGCAGGTCGGATGTAGGTGGATCTATTGGCGATTTTTTTGGATACCAGTCATTGGGTATTTTCCAGACACAGGCACAGATCGATGCACTGAATGCTGCGTCTGTTGCAAAAAATCCTGATTTCCCCAACTACCAAAAAGCGGGTAACCTTCCCGGTGACCGTTACTTTGCCGATATTAATGGTGATGGACATATCAGTGATGCCGACCGCATCAACCTCGGAAGCCCGCTGCCAAAATTTTATGGTGGTGTTAACTTCGATGCAAACTATAAGCAATGGGATTTTAACCTGTACTTCTACGGTGTGTACGGAAACAAAATTTTCAACTATGTAAAAAGTTCGCTGCAGAGTTTCCAGAACAGGAGTTTTGTAGGCGTGCAGAATGTGAGCTATGATTATTTTGTAAACCATTGGTCACCTTCCAATCCTTCTAATGTTTATGGCAGACCAAGCTACAATGACGATGCTATCGGCAGCAATGTGGCCTCCAGTGCATGGGTGGAAAATGGAAGTTTTCTCAAGCTGAAAAACTTTACCGTTGGGTACTCATTGCCATTAAAATCTTTGTCAAAACTTGCCATCACTAAAATAAGAATTTACGCTTCCACCCAAAACCTGTTTACGATCACCAAGTACTCAGGTCTCGATCCGGAAATTGGTATCCAGGGAGGTAACGCCCGGCAGAATGGTATTGATAACGGAACTTATCCTTCCTCTAAATTTTATACCCTGGGCTTAAACGTAACATTCTAAACAACTAAAAACTTCGATATGAAAATAAATAGTAAAAATATTATTGTGGCAGGATTGTTTGGAGCGCTGCTGTTGCCCATGGGATGCAAGGAAAAATTCCTGGAGCAAACAAACAGGTTCTCTGCCAGTGCCGACGCCACTTTTAACAAATCATCAGATGTGGTGGCGTTGGTGAACAGCATCTACGATACTTACCAGAACAGCGACCTGCTGAAAAAATCCATCTGGTATTATGCGAATTTCCAAACGCATGACTGGTTCAACTATGGTGCTGATATCGTGTGGAATAATTACCAGATACCTGCCACTTTTGCCCAGTTGCCTTCTTTGTGGAACAATGCCTATATCGGGATTGCAAGGGCCAACTCTGCATTCCGCATCATTGAAGAAGCAAGGGTGAAAGGGATTGTTACGGATGCACTTGCAAAAAGATTAACCGGTGAAGCTTACTTTTTACGGGGTATGACCTATTATTATCTCGCCGGTAGCTTTGGTGGTGTGCCGCTGGAACTCACTGAAGGTTCAGATGGTTTAACACCCCGCTCCACACAGGATGAAGTGTTTGCCCAGGTGGTGGCTGATATGCAGAAGGCCGAAGAGATGCTGGAGTCAAAATCAACTATGGCTGCTGCTGATCTTGGAAGGGCTACGAAAGGTGCTGCTTACGGATATGAAGGGGCAGCGCAGATGTGGCTGAAAGATTATACTGCTGCATTGGCGGCATTCAACAACCCGGAGCTCACCAATAATTATCACCTGCTGCCCAATTTTGTGGATGTGCATGAATTCGATCACCAGAACAACGATGAATCTTTATTTGAGGTACAGTTCGACGTTAGTGGTTCTCAAAGCTGGGATGGTGGCTGGCAGGCCGGTGGTGAAGTGGCATGGATAGATGATTTCAGCTGGCCTGAGGAAGTATCAAACTTCGGATATGATTACGGCAACCCGGCGCTGTGGTTATCCTACCAGGCTGGTGATAAAAGAAAACTGGCCACCATCTGCGGTCCTGGTGATTCAAGTGTAAGTCCGGGTATCATCGCCAAAGGAGGCATCAGGAGTTATGCCCCGGTGATATCCGGTTTTGCCAATGGGGAAACAAGGTACATCGGCGACGACAACAATATCATCAATACCTGTGGAGCATTAAGCCATCCTTGGTATGGCACTTCAGATCAAAAACGTACCGGTTACTATTGTGCCAAAAAATGGAGAGACCCAACCTTAACAGGCGGCGCAGGTGCACAGGTGATATTCGGTTCTCAAAACCAGGTATTGCTGCGCTATGCAGAAATATTATTGGCAAGAGCTGAATGCAAGATCAGGACAGGTGATGTTGCGGGTGGTCTTGCAGATATAAAATTGGTGAGAGACAGGGCCTGGGGCGGCACTGCTCCGGCTGTAATGCAGGATGGCGCTAACTTTGATGGCAGCGCTTCCACACCGATCACCGATCCGCTCGAAATGGTGTACAGCGAATATCGTCATGAACTTACCGGTGAATACTCTTTGTTCTATAACCTGCGCAGGGCTGGCCCTGGTGTTGCAGCTGCATTCATTAAAAAATCATGCGGAACAGTTGATGGCAATTACAACCCTATTCCCAATCCAGCACCCGGCCCAACACACGACGGGCAGGTGCATGGTTTGTTCAATACGTCATTGCCGGCTAATCACGACCTGTTGCCGATTCCACAGAGCGCCATTACGCTCAACCCGAACTTAACTCAAAATCCGGGCTACTGATACAGCAGATGATTTGAAAAAGGCTTTCTCCAAAAGAGGAGCCTTTTTCTGTTGTACAATGTTTCCCGGGGTATATTTATAATTCCATTGCTGTTATGAAATCTTTCGTCCCACCTGCTGCTTTAATCATAATTCCTGCAATTATTTGCGGACTGTTTTCCTGCCATAACAAACCGCATCTTTTTAGAAAAATAGATGCGTCTGCCTCCGGCATCAGCTTCAATAACACCATCACGGAAACAGATTCTGTAAACCCCATGACGGTGGTGAACGTGTACAATGGTGGCGGTGTTGGTATTGGAGATTTTAATCATGATGGGCTGCAGGATATTTATTTCACCGGCAACATGGTTCCTTCAAAATTATACCTCAACCAGGGACATCTGAAATTTGCAGATGTTACGGATAGGGCTGATGTAGCCGGGATGGGCCGCTGGGCAAGGGGTGTGGCAACCGTGGATATTAATAATGATGGGTTGATGGATATTTATGTTTGCAATACCATCAGCAAGGATTCTTTACAACGCCGTAATATTTTGTATGTGAACCAGGGAAATGATAAGGAAGGTATTCCTCATTTTAAAGACCTGGCGGCCGAATACGGACTGGATGCACACGAGCAATCCACCATGGCTACATTCTTTGACTACG
>CAYVLT010000160.1:0-10060 GCA_964452405.1 uncultured Ferruginibacter sp. | reverse complement strand
GTAGGCATTGAAGGCTTCCACGTTGTCTACGTTCATTGCTTTATCCGGACGGTAGGCCGGCAGGATGCGGATCTCAAAACCATCTGATTTTATTTTCTGATGATGTTCGAGCGTATCCGTTGGATCATCCGTAGTACACAACACTTTTACATTCATCCTGCGCAACAGGTTGCGAACGGAGTATTCCGGAGTTCTTAATTTGGCCGAAGCATTTTCATAAATTTCTTTTGCAGTTTCCGGCGAAAGAATGGTGTTGATATCATAGTAACGCTGCAGTTCCAGGTGAGTCCAGTGATACAGCGGATTGCGCAAAGTATAAGGCACAGTGGCTGCCCATTTTTCAAATTTTTCGTAGTCTGATTTATCGCCTGTACAGTAACTTTCATGAACCCCGTTGGTACGCATGGCCCGCCATTTATAGTGGTCTCCATATTGCCATATCTGCGTGAGGTTGTCAAAATTAATATCATTGGCGATCTGGTCTGGTGGCAGATGATTGTGATAGTCGATCACCGGCATCTGCTTCGCAAAATCGTGGTAAAGCTGTTGGGCTGTTTTATTCTGCAGTATAAAATTTTCGTCGAGAAATTTTTTCATAAATTGAATTTTCCTTTTCTATATGGCGTTAAAATATGTAATTCCTGTTACAGGTGTTATAAATAAACACGGGTTATTTACAATGACACCCCTCTTTTCCATGGGATAAAATCATCCTGGTTGAGCAATACTGCTTTCGGGATCACCTCACCGCTGGCTGCTTTGATGCAATACTCAAGAATATCCTCACCCATCTCTTCAATCGTTTTATCACCCTCAATTACCGGCCCCGTATCTATATCAATGATGTCATTCATTCTCTTAGTGAGATTGCTGTTACTCGACACCTTGATGGTGGGGCACACCGGGTTTCCTGTTGGGGTACCCAGTCCCGTTGTAAACAGGATCAATGTAGCGCCACTGGCTGCTTTGCCGGTGGTGGCTTCCACATCATTGCCGGGCGTACATACAAGGTTCAAACCCGGTTTAGTTGCCGGCTCCGTGTAATCCAGCACATCCACTACCGGGGAAGTACCTCCCTTTTTAGCAGCGCCATTGCTTTTGATGGCATCCGTGATCAGTCCGTCTTTTATATTTCCCGGTGAGGGGTTCATGTGAAAGCCTGAGCCTGCTGCTTCTGCCGCATCGCTGTAAGCTTTCATCAATTGCATGAATTTTTTTGCGGCGGCTTCATCGTTTGTCCGGTCGATCAGGTTCTGTTCCGCTCCACAGAGTTCAGGAAATTCTGCCAGCAAAACCCTTGCGCCCAATGCCACCAGCAAGTCGCTGCAATAACCAACAGCAGGATTGGCAGAGATACCGCTGAAACCATCGCTGCCGCCACATTTAACACCCACCACCATTTTGCTGAGCGGTGCAGGTTTTCTTTCTATTTTATTGATCTGCACCAGGCCGGCAAATGTTTGCCGGATGGCATCGGCCACCAGCTGTTCTTCACTTTGCGATTGTTGCTGCTCAAATATCAACAGGGGTTTATCAAAAGAAGGATTGAGTTGCCGCAGGTCATTTTGGAAGTCCTGCACCTGCAGGTTCTGGCAACCGAGGCTGAGTACAGTAACACCTGCCACGTTGGGATGATTGGCATAGGCCGCCAGCAACTTACCCAGCACCGCTGCATCCTGGCGGATACCGCCGCAACCACCCTGGTGATTTAAAAATTTGATGCCGTCCACATTTTTAAATGGCCGGTTTGCTTTTGTTACCGGAGGCAAACTGAAAATGTCCACAGAGCTAAGATCGTCGCCCTGCAAAGATGCCTGCAGTAACTGGTGTGTAAATTGTTTGTACCGGTCACTGACGGCGTATCCCAGCTCATTGTACAAAGCTTCTTTGATGACGTCGAGATTACGGTTCTCACAAAAAACAGTCGGGATGAATAACCAGTAATTGGCAGTACCCACTTCACCATTGCTGCGGTGATAGCCGTTAAAGGTTCGCCCTTCAAATTTTGATACATCCGGGGCCGTCCACTGAAAATCCGTCTTCCGGTACACGTAAGGTGCAGCCGCGTGTTTAACATTTTCAGTAGACATCCACCCGCCTTTTGGTATAAATCGCTGCGCCGTTCCCACCAGTACACCGTACATGATCACCTTATCACCGGGCTGCATATCCTTTGTGAAAAATTTATGTTTTGCCTTCACATCATCCTGCAGCACAAAAGTTTCATTTCCATATTCAACGGTTGAACCTTTGGCCAGGTCAACCAACGCCACCAGCACATTGTCTGCTTCCTGCACTTTCAATACTTGCTTTCTCATTTATATTGTAACAACTTTTTTGTTTGCAATACCACCGGTAAACCTTCCTTCAGCATCACCTGCAGTTTTTCCGTAACCTCCTGTTCAAATCCGGTCACCTTTGTAAGATCACCATCCCACATTTCAACTTCCTTCAACACTTTTTTTACGAGGGTTGGCACATCATATTTATTCCAAAGGTTAAAATACCAGGCTGCTTTTTCATCATTGATAAGGTACTCCTTGCCGTTAGCTTCGCCAAAATACTGGTGACCTTCCACCTTTACCGGTTTCATGAACAACAGGTAGGCAGCAAAGCTGGTGGTGAAATTATCAGGCAACATGCCGAATTTCTGTACAAACTGGTGCAGCAGCGGCATAGCCCTTGCCCTCATTTTCTGGCTATAGTTCATGGTGATGCTGATCCAGTGATGCTCAATGAACGGGTTTCGGAAACGTTCCAGCACTTTGGTTCCAAAATCTTCTGCCTGCAATACCGCTGCTTCGTTAGGAATGGCGGGAGCGATCTCCTGCAACATCAGGTCGGCCATAAAGGGAGCCATTACCGTATCATCCATAGCTTCTTTAACCGTGTCAATACCGGCGAGGAATGCCACCCCGCAACTTAAGGTGTGCGTGGCATTCAACAAACGCAATTTCAGTTCTTTGAACAATTCAATATCAGGCACGATCACTGCACCCGGATCAGCTTTTGTAAAACTGAGTATTTCTGCCACTTCATCATTCCCTTCAATGGCCCAAAGGCGGTACACTTCAGAAACAATGAGCAGGTCATCGGTAAGTCCCATTTGCTTTTCAACTGCCGCTTTTGTTACAGCGTCTGCACCTGGTACGATCCTGTCCACAAGTGAATTACAAAAGTGATTACAGTTTTCAAGCCATTCGATGAATTTTTCATCCAATGCGTTGAGGTGAGCCAGTTCAAGTACGATCGACTCCAGCTTTTTTGCATTGTTATTGATGAGTTCGGTAGGCACGATCACCATACCGCTCTGGCTGCTGCCATCAAATGCGATGTATCTTTCCAGCAGGAAAGCGAGTAATTTTGCCGGGAATGAAACCGGTGGATGTTTGCGGATATCTTCATTCACCATCTGGATACCCACTTCGGTGGTATTGGAAATGATCACCTGCATCTGCGGATTGTGGGCACATTCAAGGATCGCTGCCCATTCGTGGCGGGCAGACAGCACCCGGCTGATGGCGGAACAAACAATGTTCTCTTCCACCTTCACCGCATTCTCAATTCCACGAACACAAAGTGTATATAATCCATCCTGTTTATCGAAAGCTTCTGAATCACCCTTGCTGGTGGATTTCACCACCACGATCTTTCCATTGAACACACCCTGCCGGTTAGCCTTGTCGATAAAATAATCAGGCAGCCCGCGGAGTAAAACCCCGGTACCAAATTGTAATACCTTCTCCGGTAAGTCGAACAACGCGTCATTTGGCAACACGACTTTATCGCTGTTGGCGTTTCGTAAGTTATATTTTGATAGTTGCATAGTCTTACTTTAAAAGGTTTATGGTTTATTAGGTTTTATTTGCGCTCTGTTTAATGGCCCAGCCATTTAGCTGCCCAGGCCGGGTATTCCTCGCGGACGAGTTTGAATGGTGTTTCATTATACCATGCATAACCCATCCTTCGCTCATATTCCACTTCTTCCAGTGTTTTCTTTTTTTCACCGTCACGACCGCAAAAAAATGGCTCGTTTGTTTCAAGGTCGTAGAACCTGGCCCAGGTTATATTTCCCGGGGCGGGAACCAGGGCCCTGTCTTTCCCTGACGGCGTGCCCGTACTACTGATGACCTGGAACTTACGGTCCATGATCTTTACTTTTTCAAACCACCGCACTGCACCCTGCACCGCATCCACTATTTCTTTTCCCGGGTTTTCTATCCGCATCAAAAAACGAACGATTCCCACTGATTCCTGCCCGCTCAACGAAGGCAATTCATAAGCCCTAGCCTTTGCCGGCAGCAGGGTTTTAGCATCATATTGTGCACACCAGGCGGTGAGTGAATCGCCCTGCTTCACCTGCGTTCTGAGAATACAACCGATTCCCCGCTGCATGGCCAAAGCACAACGTTGCAGGTATGAACTATTGATCACTTCCAGTCCTGCATTGCCTTCCAGCACATCTGCCAATACGTTCAGCACATTTACCATGGCGTTATCATTGTACGTGATCTCGCTACGGTAACCGCTGAAGTCAGGATAAAACTGGGGCCATCCTCCTCCCGGGTACTGAGCCTTCAACAAATACTCAACTCCTTTTTCAGCCGCTGTTAAAAATCTTTGATCCCTGGTTTTGGCATAAGCTTTTGCCAGGTACCTGATCTCCCTGGTGGTGGCATTGTTATCTATCGTGGCATCAATGCCGGATTCGAAACCTGCTTTTAATTCAGCCAACTCATAGGGCGCCAGCACATGTTTGTAATCCACTTTCTCTTTTCCAAAATGCTTGGGCCAACCACCATTACTTCTTTGATACAACAGCATGTTTTCAGCGATCGTATCAAATTGTTTGGTGAGGCTGCCATTTACCGGAACACTGTCAACATCCACCACCGCTTTATCGGGTACCGGCTTCCATTTATAATCATACACCCAGGCCACTGTGATGTCATTAATTCCCAGCGAATCGGGCAGGTTGTCTTTGTGCCATTCATAATCGCCGCCATCGCGGTGACAATCGTAATAGTACACTCTTTTGCCCCACTGTATCACGTTGGGCGGGTTAGCTGCTTTTTGATAAATATCAGCATCCGCCATATTCTTCGCAAAGCGACAATCGAGTAAATAAAACTGTGCATCGCGATGATACCGCCCCAGCTTAAATCCATCATCACCCCTGAACCTGCAATTAAAAAAAACAGTTTTTGACTTTTCGTGCCTGCTGCCGTCATGCCAGATGGCTGCTTCCTTGCTGTGACAGATAAAATCACAGTTATCAGCCAAAGACCATCCTCTCGGGCAATAAAGATCCACTCCTCCTTCCATCACACAGTCTTTAAAATAAAACATTCCTTCATCCACATTCCAAGGACTTACCGGGTCGCCTCCCAATGCCCTGAACACACAGTTCTTTACAATGAGCCGGGTGGTATTGAAAGACCGCAACACCATCTGGTGACCATCTTTCCGAACCTTCTTTTCCCCTGTTACAGTATCAGCTTTACACGGAACAGTAACGTCGCCGGTTACACTAAAACCATATTCATTCTCGAACGTAAGGTTTTCAATATCAATATCGCTTCCGTTCAGGTTGATGGTGGCCACTCCCCAGTCATCTGCGTGGGTGCACCTGAATATATCCCTCGCCTCACTGATCACAATCTTCGTTGCTTCCCTGTCTTCTCCCCGGAGTGTAACAAAATCCTTTTCGATAAAGATCTTTTCGTGGTACACTCCCTTCCTGATCCGGATCACCCGCTGGCTGGTAGCCGATCTCGGCAAACTATTCACCGCATCCTGGATGGTGGTAAAATCACCGGTTCCATCTTTCGCCACAACTATTTCCCCTGGTTTGAACGCCAGCATTCCAGGGAATAAAAAAGCCAGCCACCACAAACGCATCCTATTTATTGTTTCCTTTTTCACCTTTTCCGTAGCTGCTTTGCAGTTTATTTTTTAGGCACTTTATTCAATAGCCATTGCACCAATTCATTTGCTGCAGAAAAATTTTCATACTCAGCTGGTATCTTTCTTCCATCCAGGTATTCGTTGTACAGCCAGGGATCACCCACTGCAAACACGGTTCCTTTTCCATAGGCAGCCGTTGCCATGATCACATCTGTTCCTTCTGTGAGCAGCGGTTTGGCCGGTGGTTTCACCTCCACTACACTGATCTCTTTCAGGTACATCTTTTTCGTCTTTTTAAACACAGGGTTTGGTTCATTATTATAAACAGCCCCTGTTTCAAATTCATTCTGCTGCACCATGTTTCGGCCCTTGTCGGAAAAATGAATCCCAAAACGTTGCGACAACTTATTGAAATGTTGCAGGTCGCAGTTAGCAGTATCATTCGTCATCATCAACAACACACCTCCCTGCTTCACCCAGGCAGCGATCGCAGCAGCGCTTTGATCATCCATGAAATTTGGCGTTTTGGTATCCTTGTACCCATCCGGGTCTACCATAACGTACACGGATACCCCTTTTAAACGGGCCGCTGTCGGCGCTTTATCGAGGGTGGCCAACCGGGCGCCGTAATGTTGCCATACATCGCCAAATAAACTAAAGCCACCGTTTTCAGTATCGTCCCAGGTATAGTGCCTGCGTACATTGATGCCGTAACCATTCTTCCGCCATTCATTATTAAAATAGCCATCGAGCAACACGGTTTTTCCCTTACCTGGTTTTGGCAGGGCGGCCTGCTCCATTTCAGCACTGGCCAGTATGAAAGCACCAATACCTTTCGGATCATTGGTTACCACCGGCTCACTCATGTAGTATGCAAAACTTCCATCCCTGTAGGGTTTGCCACCCAGCCCTGACACCGACACGGTGCCTTTCAGGTTAAGATGACCATCTGCATCTTTTTCAATGAACTCTTTAATAATCCCTTTGTATCCTTTTGCAGCATTGGCAAAAAAAGCAGCAGGAATATATCCTTTCCGAACCGCCTTTGCCAGCGTGTACACCAGCATACAGGAAGCCGAAGCTTCTTTGTAATTGCCCGGCTCATCGGGCATATTTACCACATCGTACCACAAGCCTGATTTTTTATCCTGTACAGCGGTAACTGCTTTTACGAATCGGTTCAATATGTTCACCACCGAATCTCTGCCGGGATGTGTTGCCGGAAAATAATCCAGCGCATCCACCATCGCCACACCATACCAACCGAGTGCACGGCCCCAGAAATTAGGTGAACAACCCGTTTGTTTATTGGCCCAGGCTTGCTCCCTGCTTTCGTCCCAACCATGATACAACAGGCCCGTCTTTTTATCCCTTGCATGCTGTTCTATCAACACGAATTGACGGGCGATATCGTTGAACGCACTGTCTTGTTTATAATGAGCCGAATACTCCGCATAAAATGGTTGCCCCATATACAATCCATCCAGCCATACCTGCCACGGATAAATCTTTTTATGCCAGAAACTGCCCTCTTTCGTTCTCGGGTGCTCATCCAGTTGAGTACGCATGTATTCAACTGCCTTCCGGTATTTATCCTTTCCGGTGATATTGTACAACAGCATTAACAACTTTCCGTTGTTCAGGTGATCGATGTTGAACTCATCCCTTTTATAATCCCTGATCGTTCCATCATCATGCACATAAAAATCCATGCTGTGCCGGATATATTTAAAATAATCACCGTTGCCATATAATTTCCACACCGCCTCTATCCCTTTTAAGATCACGCCCTGGTCGTAACTCCACCGGGCTGGTTTACCTTCCTTAAGTGCAAATGAATCGGGCCACAACCGCATGGCAGTAGCGGTCATCTGTTCAGAATAAGGCAGCGTTTGCGCCGGAAGCGCCTGCGCCGTAAAACAAATCATCACTATTACCAATATACGCTTCATGTATGCTTCCTGGTGAGTTTCGCTTAATGCTTACGCCCACGTTTTTTCTTCAAAGGTGCTGCGGGTTGTTCTGTCCAGCGCACCATTGATTCATTTGCTCCAAAATCGGCGAGCAGCTTTTGCCTGGCTGCCGTGAGCCCCGTATTCAATACTGAAATATCTTTCGACCGTTCACCCTGCACCTGTAACAGCACCGCAGCACTGTCAGGATATTGCAGGTTGCTGATGGTGATTTGATCGCTGTTAAGTATGTACGCAACCGGCGATGTGCTTTTCGTGACCAACGATATATTCCGCAACTGAATGCCGGATGCTTCCTGGATATCAATGCCTTCATCTGCCTGCAACACCGCATTTTCAAGCAGGATATTCTGCACATGCATTTCAGGAATGCCTCTTACAAAAATACCTTTGGCCGCACCATTACAGGTAATGTTTCTTACGTAAAAATTTCTGAACTGCGGCGTGCTTTCATCAGCAGGTTTAAACTCCACCTTGGGTGGCTCCCTTTTTTCGCCGTTGAGTGCAACCGGATCTTTCGCCATGTAGTACATGTCAAACAACACCGCTTCTGCTGCGATGTCTTTCATATCCACTTTATTTACATAAATATTCTCCACCACACCTCCGCGGCCTCTTGCTGTTTTAAACCGCAGGCCGATATCACTGCCGATAAAATTGCAGTTGCTCACAAACATATTGTTGACGCCACCGCTCATTTCACTACCTACCACAAAGCCACCATGACTGTGGTATACTGTACAGTTTTTTACGATCACGTTTTTTGTGGGCATGCCACGCTTACGCCCTTCCTCGTCCCTGCCACTCTTGATGCAGATGCCATCATCGCCGGTGTCGAACACGCATTCCTCCACCACGGCATTTTTGCAACTCTCCAGGTCAAGTGCATCTGTGTTGGTACCAAACCATGGATTTTTCACCTTCAGGTTTTTAATGGTGAGGTGTTCGCTCATCATACAGTGGGTGGTCCAGGCAGGTGAATTTTCAAAAGTCACTCCTTCTATCAATACATTTTTACAACGGTAAATACGGATCATGTTGGGACGCAGAAAGTCTTTCACACTTTCAAAATCCGCCAACGTTTTTCCTTCGGTGAGTTTACCAATATTATTTTCCGCCAATCCTTTCAAAGCCTTTTCGGAAGAATACCAGGTTTTTTTATCAGCTGTAAGCACGCCACCATATTTTTTAAGATGTGCTTTCCAAACAGCGTCTGACACTTTCTCTTTCTTGAGTGGGCGCCAGTAATAACCATTACCATCTAAAATGCCCTCGCCGGTGATAGCGATGTTCTCCAGGTTTTCTGCCACTACCGGCGACTGGCACCGGGCTGCATCCACCCCTTCAAAAGAAGACACCACCAAAGGATATTGGTTAAAGTCGGCACTGAAAATCAACAAGGCTAACCTGTTAAGGTGCAGGTTGACGTTACTTTTCATGATCACGGGCCCGGTAACAAAAGATCCGGCCGGAATAAGCACCGTGCCACCGCCGCCTGCAGCACACGCATCGATGGCTTTGTTGATGGCGTTGCTGTTAAGCGTATACCCGTCAGCGATAGCACCATAATCAAGTATGTTAAACGTATCTTTTTTAAAGTGCGGCACGTATACTTTCGGCAGTTCAAAAGCATATTTTTCACTAAAATCGGAAGGCTTTAGATATTTCGCCAATGGTAGCTGCTGGTCGAGCACGGCTTTGCATACCAGCGACGCCATAGATGAGGCTCCGTATTCACTGAAGTGCGTGTTATCATCCTCCTTTCCTTTATAATTGGAGAAATGTCCTTTCGGGATGTGCAGGAACAAACGTCTTGAATCTTCCACCCCTTCTTCCACGATAAGTGTTTCACTGCTCTTATGCAGATCGATCAACGCCACATTCATGGCTGCTGCCACTTCCTTCACCACGCCCGGATAATCCCCATGCTGGTCAACAAATTTTCCTTCCTTGTCAAACAAGAAAAAAAAAAAAAAAAAAGAAGGGTTGTCAGAGACAGACAGAGAGAGAGAGAGAGATTGCCATCGCATCATTTTATTGTGTGCGTCACTTTGGGAGAATGAGGGGATGAGCTTGAAACTGAGTTGCGATTCATGATGCGAATCGTTGGCAGAGGGTTGTTGCCAGCGATGCACCGTGTGGTGGTGGCAGTGGATAACACGGGGGTGTTTCAAACGCAC
>CAYVLT010000159.1:0-10085 GCA_964452405.1 uncultured Ferruginibacter sp. | reverse complement strand
AAGGAGGCAGGATAAGAGATTGTGGAGAATAGCGGGTTCGAACCGCTGACCTCTTCCCCGAAAGCATTCGGGGCATGCAAGCGTTCACTGATAAGAAGCCTGTTGTATCAACCATTCAATGTACTTGCGGCTTTTCTTTTTCTTGATGGCGAGTTCCCGTTTGTGCGCTTCGTTCCTGGTGTCAAAAGATTCTGCGTACATTAACTTCCAATCATCAGCTTTGGCGGTAAAAGTGGAGATACCCGAGTTATGTTCAATCAAACGCTTATCAATATTTTCAGTGTAGCCGATGTAATACCGATCAATTTTCTCGGAAAATAATATGTACATAACGTAAGGCATGAAACAAAAAATCCTGCCAAAGGAGGCAGGATAAGAGATTGTGGAGAATAGCGGGTTCGAACCGCTGACCTCTTGCATGCCATGCAAGCGCTCTACCAACTGAGCTAATTCCCCGAAAGGATTGCAAATATATACGCATTGACAATCCGCACAAAATCATTTTTGATTTTCTTTGATAGCGGGAGGGGCAGGGGGCACTTTATCAACCGGCAGCCTGTTGTTTCCGTTGTTAGCTTCCAGCGATTCCAATGCCTCCAGGTTCTGTTTGGCCAGGGCAAACGTTGTGTCGAGCGCCAGCGCTTTTTCGAAATAGGCTTTTGCTTCGGCTTTTTTATCCAGGTCGTACAACGCCAACGCATGAATATTATACACCCCCGCCTGGAGATAGGTGCGGCCTGTTTGCTGACCAAAATTATAGGTCATCAGGTAATCCGGTTTATATGTGAGCTTTTCTGCAGCTTCTGCAGTGGCGAGGCATTCCACCAGCCGCTTAATTCCATACTGAAGCTCCATCAGTTTATAGGCATGATAAGGACTTTGCGTTTTACTGAACAAAGTTTCAAAAATATTGATCGCTTCTTTTGGTTGTTGCATCTTATCCAGGCAAATACCTTTCAATTCCAGCAGGGTGTTGTCTCCAGGTTTTGACTGCAGCCTTTTTTCAGCCCAGTAATAACATTGGGCAAAAGCTCCCTGTTGCATGTATAACATTGCCAGTGTGTCGGCGTACATATTATTGCTGCCTTGTTCACTGAGGTAATAGGTTAATGCGGTAGCTGCAGTGCCGCCATCGCCACTCGCCATGGCAAGATCAAAAACTTTCAGGTGAGGGTTCGTTTTAGCTGCAGCGATGGGTTGTTTTTTAGGCTGGGCAAAGGCTGTGGCACTGAAAAGCAGCGCCAAAGGAATTGCAATTGAAAATTTTGTCACGGTAGATTTTTTGAATGAGCAAAATAACAAAAAACCCGGAGTTGCCGGGTTTTAATAAATCATTGTTTTGTAAGGTCCGATGTTTTCCCGTTGTGCAGGAAAGGGAACCGCTGCGTTTAGTCGCCCCAAATCTCATCCTTTCCTTCCAGCCATAATTTAACCAAACGGGTGGAGACTGATTTTGGCCGCTCCAGCGGGAAGTTGAGCGCCCTGTCCCAGCAAAGGCTTGCCAGAACTCCGAGAGCCCTTGATACACCAAACAGTACAGTATAAAATTCATATTCCACCATACCGTAGTGCACCAGTAGTGCGCCGCTATGGGCATCTACGTTGGGCCATGGATTTTTGATTTTACCCAATGACTGCAGGATCGGGGGCACGGTTTCATAAATATTCCAAACGGTTTTTACCAACGGATCTTCCGGCAGGTGTTTTTTACCGAATTCCATCTGGGCCGTATAACGGGGATCTGTTTTACGCAGTACTGCATGGCCATATCCCGGTACAACTTTTCCTTCGCTCAGTGTTTTCTTCACATATTCTGCTATCTGTTCGCCGGTCGGCTCTTCCACGCCCAATTCCTTCTGCATTTCATAGATCCATTTGATCACTTCCTGGTTGGCCAGGCCGTGTAGCGGACCCGCGAGCCCGTTCATTCCGGCGGCAAAAGCCAGGTAAGGATCACTTAACGCAGAACCCACCAGGTGAGTGGCATGCGCAGAAACGTTTCCACCTTCATGATCTGCATGGATCGTCATATATAACCGCATCAACTCCTTGAACTCTTCATTGTCGTATCCCATCATATGAGCGAAGTTTCCCGCCCAGTCCAGCAAACCATTTGGTTGAATATGATCGCCCATTTTATACTTACGGCGATAGATATAGGCCGCAATCCTTGGCAGGCGGGCAATCAGGTCCATCGTATCATCGAAAGTGGCTTCCCAGTAATCTTTTTTGCTCATGCCCGCAGCATAGCGTTTTGAAAATGTGCTCTCGGTTTGCAGCGCCATGATCGCCACTACAAACTGCGTCATGGGGTGGGTACTTAAAGGGAGCGCTTCAATGGTATGAAAAACATGCGTTGGCACATGGCTGCGGCGTTGCAGGATGGAAGTGATACGGTTAGTATCTTCTTCCGTGGGCAGTTCGCCCAATAACATAAGGTAAAACAATCCTTCAGGCAAAGGTTCAGTGCCACCTGGGGCTTTTGGTAACTTTGCCTGCAGATCCGGAATGGTATAGCCCCTGAAACGGATACCTTCCTGTGCATCGAGGAGCGAGGTTTCTGTAACCAAACCGGTAATACCCCTCATACCCTGGTACACCTGGCTAAGCGTTACTTCGCCAATTTTTTTACTCCCGTGTTCTTTGAGAAGGTCCTTGATTTCTGCTCCTAATTTTTCTGATTTGGCTTTAAAAGCGCTTTTAATGATGTCCATACGCAAGATTGAATAGAGACTGGCTCCAGGTGGTTTAAAAAAAGTACGTGAAATTACGTGTAACTTTTTGTGAAACAAAACTTAAACAATAAAGTTTTGTGATCATGAGAAAAAAATCGCGGCCCGGAGCAATTTAAGGCGCTTCGCTGAAAGCCTTGTCCATCCTGTGTTTTAAAGCGGGCATGCAACCGGGCGCAATCGATGTCGCCCCTTCGTTTTCCACAATTTTTATACGAAATTTTCTGCTCCCGATTTTTAGCTGTATGTTTGCATGACCTCCCGGATATTTTATTTCCCATTGGTCAACGTTCCTTTAATTCATCGCTGAGTTTTTATTGTTTAACCAGGCTTGCATGGATTGCACACAGGCAGTTCATACGGAGGTGATTGTTTTTTATGGAAGGCTCTGTTACAATATTTCGAAAAACTGATAAACCTGCGTTATGGCTAAATATATATTCGTTACCGGTGGCGTTACCTCTTCGTTGGGGAAGGGTATTATAGCCGCCTCCCTTGCAAAATTGCTCCAGTCCAGGGGACTGAAGGTCACCATCCAGAAATTTGATCCCTACATCAATGTTGATCCCGGCACCCTTAATCCTTATGAACATGGCGAATGCTATGTTACCGAAGATGGTGCCGAAACCGATCTCGACCTTGGTCACTACGAAAGATTTTTGAACATCCACACCTCGCAGGCCAACAACGTAACCACCGGGCGTATATACCAAACCGTTATTAATAAGGAAAGAGAAGGTGCTTACCTGGGTAAAACTGTACAGGTAATCCCTCATATCACAGATGAGATCAAACGCAGGATGTTGCTGATAGGCGAAACCGGCCAGTATGATATCGTGATCACTGAAATTGGCGGCACCATTGGTGACATTGAAAGCCTGCCTTTTATTGAAGCCGTTCGCCAGTTACAGTGGGAAATGGAAGAAGAGGATTTTTTGGTGGTACACCTTACCCTTATCCCTTACTTAAAAGCAGCGAAGGAGCTAAAAACAAAACCCACCCAGCACAGCGTAAAGATGATGAGTGAGAACGGGGTGCATCCTGATATCATTGTTTGCCGCACCGAACGTTCACTGAATACAGACCTGCGTAAAAAGATCGCCCTGTTCTGTAATGTGAAAACCGAAGCGGTGATCGAGGCAATGGATGCCAGTTCGATCTATGAAGTGCCGCTGAAAATGCTGCAGGAAGGCCTTGACACCATCGTGCTGAAAAAACTGCGGATCAATGGATACTCGGCTCCGCAATTGTCAAAATGGAAAGAGTTTTTAGATAAACTGAAAAACCCCACTGCCAAAATCAGTATCGGCCTTATTGGAAAATACATTGAATTGCAGGATGCGTACAAATCAATTCTGGAAGCATTTGTACATGCCGGGGCGGTAAATGAGTGCAAGGTGCAGATCGTGAACGTGCACAGTGAATTTATTACCGAAGACAATGTGTCGGAAAAGCTGGGTAACCTTGATGGTTTATTGGTAGCGCCGGGTTTTGGCATCAGGGGGGTGGAAGGCAAGATCATTGCTGTTAAATATGCCCGGGAAAACAAGCTGCCGTTTTTTGGAATTTGTCTTGGTATGCAAATGGCAGCCATTGAATTCGCCAGGAATGTGCTTGGCCTGAAAGATGCCCATTCAACAGAGATGGATCTTAATACTACGAATCCTGTGATAGACCTGATGGAAGCGCAGAAAAAAGTAACGGCAAAAGGTGGTACGATGCGCCTGGGCAGTTATCCCTGCGACATCGCTGAAGGCACACTGGCATTTAATATTTATGGAACCAGTCATATTGAAGAGCGTCACCGGCACCGTTGGGAATTCAACAACGCTTACCTGAAGCGGTACGAGGAGGCAGGCATGATTGCCAGTGGAAAGAATCCTGCTACCGGTTTGGTGGAGATCATTGAGCTTAAAGATCACCCGTTTTTTGTAGGTGTGCAATACCATCCCGAACTCAAAAGCACGGTGGAAAACCCTCAACCTATTTTCACCGCTTTCGTAAAGGCTGCCAAAGAGTTCACAGAAAGAAAAAACCTGGCCGTGAATCCGCTGCTGCAAAGCGAAATGATCTGATTGGAGAAGCATGAAAATTGATTTTTACGCCGGCGATCTGCCGGCGTTTTTTTGTGGCGGTTTGGGTACAGGTCCGTTTACTCAACGGGGGTGACTATTGAAGAAAACGGTTTGGCAATTAAAAATCCGGACAGTATTTTACCTCGAAATATTACAAATGAAAAATAGCCCAATTGTCGCTTTCCTGATGCTGGCACTTACAACCTGCTCCTGTAATGCTCCTGCTCCCCAACAGTATTTTGAACAGGCTGTGCTGAACAGCAATATGCTGGCGGGCTTTGCCGGAAGGGGCATGGAACAGCAACTGGAACAACCTTCGGTGAAACTTGTGCAAGGAAGCACGGATAAAACGGTGCCGGTTACCCGCAAAGAAACTATTGACGGAAAGATACAATGGGTGGAGGAAGCACTTGAAAAGATTAAAAAATTAAAAGAAACAGACGATAGCCGGGCCATATTACAGGCATCGGTGGCGCTGCACGAGTTTGTGTTGCCGGTGTACAAAAACGAGTACCTGCAACTGGCTAAATTGTATGATGACGGAGCGCCTGCAGACCAGGTGAAAGCATACGCCGCCGGCATTCATGATAAATATGCAGGAGGTTTTGAAACCTTGTACAATAAACTGATCACCGAAGGAAAGCAGTATGCTGCAAAACACGATATAAAAGTGCAATGGAACGATTGATACCACCAGGCAAGTGTTACAACGGTGACCGCTGAACTTTACGCCTGATTGAAATGGATGCCCCGGTGAAGCCAGCGGCGGGACTGCGCCGGAGCAGGAATGTAAAACAGGACTACAGCCCGCTACGTCCGGCAAGCCAAACGTACCTTGCCATTACGCAGGTAACCGTTACAGTTAGTTCTCCTGCCGGCTTAGTACTTCTTTTTTCATTTTTTCCCAAAGGCCGTCAAAGCTTTGATGATGGCCGTTTTTCCATTTTTCACTGAAGCTTCTCATTTTTTCATCACGGTGAGTTTTTGTGAGGTCAAAAAAGGCAGTGATGGCTTCCTTGTCGTGTTGCAGGGCAATGGTATTGTACAATTCCTTCAGCTCCTGCTCACGCCGGATGTTGGCCTGTGCCATTTCTTTTTCCAGTTCCTCCCGCAGTAACACTTTCTCATCGTAAGTGCCGGCAGGCAACAGGGTTTTGGCTATCACCGGCATTAATTCGATGAGCAATAAAATGGCAACCAGCAGGTAGTAGCGGAACTGGAGTGCGCTGTTTTGTTTAATAAGGTTGTTAAGGGCTTCCACCTGCGTTAAAAAACCATCATTGAACTGTTGTGCATAGTCCCGTTGTGCCGCAGCCATTTTTGTATCAATCGCCTTTAGGGTTGAGTCGATTGCCGCAATCCCGGGTTCAGTTTCGGTTGCCCGTTGCCGGTAGTCTGCATCCAGTTTTTCGTACTCCTTTTTTTTGGCGAGTGCAATATCTTTAATACCCACTTTACCTGTACCGCCGCTTCCATCCGCCTCGGCCAAAAAATTCTCCCTGGCTGCAGATACTGAGGCATACTCTTGCGCCAGTTCCGTTTGGAGGGTGTTTTTTTGGGTCAGCAAAGCCTGCTTTTGATCTTTATACATTGAGTCGAGGATACGGGTATTCCCGATCATCTTTTTTTCGTTGTCGGTGGCTGTTTGCAACCGGATCTCTTTTTTAAACATGTACAACAACGCCGGCTGCGCCATAAACGTACCAATGGTAATGGCCAGGGCCGCCCTGAACAACAGGGGCCACCATTTATTTTTATTGATGCGGTTGATACCCTTGATCAGCGCCCGGTCGATGGTTAAAATGATAAACCCCATAAAGAAGCCCAGTGGCCATGCCAGCCAGCCATTATGGGTAACGGTACTGAAAAAATAGGTCCAGGCCAGGGTGGCAAAACACCAGGTGGCCAGCACCGTCATGCCAATGATGCGGTAGCGGTTACGGTCGATCACCGCATCAGCCAGTAATTCTTTTTCAGCAGTTGACAGCCACCACAAAAAACCGGTGAAGAGGGAAGGGTGGTACTCCTCCCGCATGGACAAGGGAATGTGCTTTTCCATTAAAAAGTATTTGATTTAGTAAAACTGAATCAATAGCGGGGTTGAAGTGGTAATTGGTTGAAGTACACGCAAAATAGCGAATGCCCGGCACAATCGTGGTAAAATTGCCACAAAACCTTACCAGCGCCTGCTACATTAACAGTTCTTTAAACGGCAGGGTTAAACTTAGGTTGCATTTGCCCTTCTATACACGTATCTTTGCGCCGCCTTTTTGGCATATCTCTAACAAACCCAATTACATAATGAAGCGGATTATTACAAGCTTATTTCTTTTAACGATCGGTTTTGCAACGGTGATCGCCCAGCCTAAACCCGGTATGGGAAACAGTGATCCGGATGCAAAAAAAGTGCTGGATGCAGTAAGTGCAAAATTCAAAACATTTAAAGGGGTACAGGCAAAATTTGCGTTAACCATTGAAAATGCGGCCAACAAAGTGCTCGGTAAAAAATCAGGCACCTTGTACATGAAAGGTAATAAATACCGCATCAGCATTACCGGCCAGGAGATTTACTGCGACGGATCAAACGTATCTACCTACGATAAGTCGGCCAATGAAGTAACCATCACAAAAATCGATCCCACTGTAAATACTATTACACCGCAAAAGCTTTTCACTAATTTTTACGACCACGATTTCCTGTACAAACTCAATGGTGAGTCAACTGTTAAAGGCAAAAAGCTGCAGGAGATAGAGTTAACACCGATCGATAAAAGCAAGGCTTTTTTTAAAGTGTTGTTGTATGTTGACAAAGCCACCAATACCATCAACAGCGCAAAGTTGTTTGAGAAATCGGGCAATAAATACACCTACACTGTCAGCAATTTAAATGGCAGTGCCAACGTGCCGGATGGGCAGTTTGTGTTTGATGCAAAAAAATATCCCGGTGCGGAAGTGATTGACCTGCGGTAACAATAAAAATACTATTTTCAAAGGCACGCTTTTACCGGCGTGCTTTTTTGTTGTGGGAAATATTTTGATTTTTGTCCGGGCAGCGGTGCAGGCTTCCGCTTCAGTGGCGTCGCACACTTGTACGGCTAGCGGTACTCCACTTCACCCACTAAGAACACACTGCCGCATACAAGGATGAGGTCGTTTGTGCCGGCATTTTCACGGGCATCCCGTAAAGCGGCATTTACATCATCGAAGCAGTTGCCCGCTAACCGGAAAGCAGCCGCTTTGGCCTGCAGTTCAACGGCCGGCAATGCACGCGGAATATGGGCGTTGGTAAAATAATACCGGGCCGAAGCTGGTAGAAGAGCCAGTACTTTTTCCACTTCTTTGTCTTTCACCATACCGATCACCACATGAAGGTTTTTATAGCGGTGGGCTGTAACAGCCACCTGGTGTAACACCTGGCGCATGCCATCTTCATTGTGGGCTACATCCAACACCACGGCAGGTTGCGTGGCAATCACTTCCCAGCGTCCATGCAGCGCCGTTAGTTGCCGTACATTTGCCAGCGCTTTTTTTTCATCGGCCTGGCTGATCGTAAATCCCTGTTGGCGTAAAATGCTTTCAGCACATAGCACCGTGCAAAGGTTCTGTACCTGGTACAGGCCGTTCAGGTCAAGCGTAAAATGGCTTGCCAGGTTTTGCTCCAGGTTGATGATGGTAGTCTGCAATTCCTTCGCGTTTACCTGCACCTCGTTTGCCTTATACATTTCTGAGGCAAAATAAACCGGAGAGCCGGTTAAGCGGGCTTTTTGTAAAAACACTTCTTTGGTGGCAGCTGTGTATTCACCGATCACCACAGGTATGCCTGGTTTAATGATCCCTGCTTTTTCGCCCGCGATCTCTTCGAGCGTATTGCCGAGCAGGTTCATGTGATCGTAGCCAATATTGGTAATGATGGATAAAACCGGCGTTATGATATTGGTGCTGTCGAGCCGGCCACCCAGGCCGGTTTCAATCACGGCTACGTCTACACGCTCAGCAGCGAAATAATCAAAAGCCATGGCAACCGTTAGTTCAAAAAAAGAAGGAGCGATGCTTTCGGTGAGTGCTTTGGTTTTTTGCACGAAGCTGGTAACATAGCTTTCTGTAATCATCTCCCCATTCACCCGGATGCGTTCCCTGAAATCAACCAGGTGCGGCGATGTGTACAAACCTGTTTTATAACCCGCCGACTGTAAAATGGCTGCCAGCATATGGCTGGTGCTGCCTTTTCCGTTGGTGCCGGCAATATGAATGCTCCTGAATTTTTGATGGGGATTGTTCAAAGCCGCACAAAGGGCTATGGTGTTGTGAAGATCTTTCCTGATGGCAGCGCTGCCTATCCTGCTGAACATCGGCAATTGTGCATAGAGATAGTCAATCGTTTGCTGGTAGGTCATACTGCAAATATAAACCCGGCTACTTTACCCGTGCCGGGTGCCAGTTTTCCGGGAAAAAATTATTGCACTTTAAAGTTAAAAGGTACCGTTACAATTGATTCATGATCTGCCCGGCTGAACTGTATATTGGGTAGATATCCCCGGATGGCAGTGGCGTATCGGGGATCAAAACTGGTAGAGCCTTTGTCAAATGTTACAAAGGTGCCCTTGCCCTCGGGTGACACCTTGATCACCGCATTGATGGTGGCTTTGGGCAATTCTCCCATAAAAATATAGTTATTGATAATGGTGCGGTCGCCTTTTGATACCCGTAAAGTGCCACCGGCAGTTTTGCCTCCCGGGGTATTTCCATAACTGTCAGGCTTACCCGAAGAACTGCCACCGTCGCCTTTACCGTTGGGATTGTTGCCCTGGTTTACGTACCCGTTGTCCTGGTCGGCGCCATTGCCTTTACCATTCCCTGGTCCGTTATAGGTGGCTTTTGGTTTTTGTGGTTTGGGTGGGGCAGGCGTGGGCATTACCGCAGCCGTGGTGGCTTTTACCGGTTTTTTGCTGGTCTCTTTAGGTGCATCTATTTTGGTAGCTGTATTTTTTTCTATCTTTTTTACGGCAGCGGCATCAGCATCATCGCTGTTGTTGGCATCAATGGCTTTCACCGGCTGCTCATGAACCACAGCAGCTTGCTGTTGACGCGGAGCCGGCTCTGCTGAAGGAGACATTTCGCCTTTAATCAGGGGCTGCTGCTCACCAAAACCTTCTTTTTCATTTCCAAGGTTGATCTCGATGAGGTCTTACAGCTTAGGAGGTTTTACCTCATCCACCCGCAAGGTGATGATGTAAAACACCAGAAGGGAAACACAACAAATCATGGCCACATCAAAGAC
>CAYVLT010000158.1:0-10181 GCA_964452405.1 uncultured Ferruginibacter sp. | reverse complement strand
GTCGCGTATGTTTTTTTTACCCGGCCGCATTTTTATGTTCTGTGTCAACGGCGCGTGGATCAACAAGGGAGGAGCGGGGTTCAAACCACTGATGATACCCGGCATCCCCGACTCTGTTATTTTAAGAGATGGTGTCCTGCTGAATGATTCTGTCCTGTATTGTACCGATAACCGGTCGCTTTGGAAATGCAACCTTCAAACTGGCGAGGTGAATAAACTAACGTACAGGCAACCCACTACAATAAATGGTGAACAACCCGTTATTGTCTTTCTCACGGTTGCTGCCGGGAGATTGTGGGCGCTCATCGGTTCTGACTGGCTCTGTTATGCTGAAGGAAATAACCTGGTACCGGTAAAATTTTCCGACATGGAGAAAGACGGCAGCAACGGGTATTATACCAGTATGGCGGCCGATAAAAAAGGCAACCTGTGGATCGCAAAGAAAGGAGATGGACTGTTTTCTTACAATCCCCTGGAAAAAAAATACAGGCAATTTAAACAGTTTGACGGGTTGGTAATGGATCATGTAATGACAGTGTCAGCCGATAACTCCGGCAAAATATGGTCTGCAGCCTACAATAAATTTTCAGTGTTCAACCCCATTCTCAACAGCTTTTACAATTTCACACTGCCGCTGAATGAGAACAATTTTGCCTACGTTAATTTGATGACCACGCTGGCCAGTGGCAACGTGATCTGCAGCGTAGGCAATGAAATCGTGGAGTTTTACCCCGAAAAGCTGAAAACCTATTCAGCCAGTACGCAACCGTTGATCAGCACTTTGAGTGTGGCGGGCGTTGAAAAATTATTGCCCGGCAGTGGAGCCATCTCTTTGCGCCCTGACGAAAACAGCATGCTCATCCGTTTTGGATTGCTCGCCGACAATGAGAGCTCACCCTATGATATGTTGTATATCCTGGAAGGCGCTGAAAAAAACTGGACTGTGGCAGGAAGCAATTTTGAAGCAAGCTATAACAGCCTGCAGCCCGGAACTTATTATTTTAAAGTAAAGGCTTTGGCGAAAGATAAAAGCTGGCAAACAAAAGAAACGGTTCTCAAAATTCACATCGACACTCCTTTTTATAAAAGCTGGTGGTTCATTGCCATGCTTGCCGCAGCCTTTGCTTCCGGCATTTACCTGTTTTACAGGTACCGGCTCAACCAGCAGCAAATGGTGATGCAGCTTGAAAGCAAGGCCCAACTGCTTGAGAAGGAAAAAACAAAAGTGATGTATGAAAGCCTGAAGCAGCAGTTGAATCCGCATTTCCTGTTTAACTCACTCACGTCTTTATCGGGCCTTATTGATACGGATGCAAAGATGGCCGGTAACTTCCTGGAGCAGATGAGTAAACTGTATCGCTACATTTTAAAAAGCAGTGAAAATGAAACCGTGTCCTTAAAGGATGAGATCAACTTTGTGAAGCTTTTTATCAGCCTGCAGCAAACGAGGTTTGGCAATGGACTGGAAGTAAATATCAATGTGCCCGAGGATTACCTGCACTACAAAATTGCGCCGGTTACCCTTCAAAATATGATCGAGAACGCGATCAAACACAATGTAATTGATGCGGGGTCACCACTGGTGATTGATATTTATATTGATGAAGATTATCTGGTGGTAAAAAACAATCTCCAGAAAAAGAATATCGTGGAAACCTCCAACAGGCAGGGCATAACAAACCTGCAGTCGCTGTACCGGTACCTCTCTGAAAATCCTGTGATCATCCGTGAAGAACCTGGCTTTTTCGCCATCAAGATTCCACTGATCTGACAACCAAAACAAAAAAGTTTTTATGAAAGCAGTTATCATAGAAGATGAGGACATCATTGCAAAAGTGTTACTGAACAAGATCAGCAAGGCAGCGCCTGATGTACAGGTGGTGGACATTTTGCCCAGTTTAAAAACCGCCCGTAAATGGTTTGGTGAGAATGCTGAACCTGATCTGCTGTTCATGGATATACAGTTAAGCGATGGCGTTAGTTTTGAGTTGTTCAATCATTTTAATATTCAGTGCCCGGTGATATTCACAACCGCTTATGATGAATATGCGATCCGGGCATTTAAAGTAAACGGAGTGGACTACCTGCTGAAGCCTGTTGATGAAGATGATCTGCGGAAGGCCATCACCAAATGCAGGACTATTGTTGACAACAGGCAAAATCCACCGGCAGATATTGCCGAACTCATCCGCAGCCTCGGCAACCCGGGTAACAGTGTGCGTTACAAACAAAAATTTATTGTAAACGTGCGAAACCAATGGGTGCCGGTAAATACAGCAGACATTGCCTGTTTCAGCAAAGAAGTACTCAACTATATTTACCTGCACAATGGCGAAAGGTATATGCTCGACTACAGCACGCTTGATGAGGTGGAAGAGTTGCTTGACCCCAAACAGTTTTACCGGGCCAACCGGCAGTTCATTATTAATATTGATGCGGTGCAATCGGTAAAGCCGGTTGAAAACTCCAAATTGATCATCCGCCTCAAAGAACCGAATCAAAAATTAGAGATTGATATGAGCCGCCTGAAAAGTCCTGAATTTAAAAAGTGGCTCGACCGCTAGAACGCAGTTAACGGGCGTTGGTGGGAGGAATCTTTCCGGCTTGCATACCGTTTAATTGATGGCAGCAACCGTTCAGTAAACCAGTTGTGTTACTACGGCCAGTTGTTGTTACTTGCACCTGTAAAACATTCAACGGTATAGTCATGAAGTATTTTTTCTGGATCTGCTGGTTTGCAGAAATCACCACCTGTTTTTTTTGGGTAAGCAGCGAAATCAATAATCGCCATCTTTCAACCGATTCACTTTCCATCTGGGTTATGTTGTACCTCGTGGTGGTGCTCGCCATCCGTTTCGGTTTCGAGGCTTTCAAAGCGTCCACCTTACTGGTGGCATTACCAGCGGTACCTTTCCTGGCTGTGAGGGCGCTGCTCTTTAATGCTCCTTACCGGGAGATCATGTACGCGGAAAACTAAACGTTCGTCATCCTGCCGGCAACCGTTATGCGGTGGTGGGATCAGGTGCCTGTCAGGAACGATTGCAACTGCATTCAAGCTGATTCAACTGGAGCATAAGATGCATCTTCCTGTTGAGCTGCAACTTTATTCGTTTATACTTCCAGGTTAGTGCCGGTTTGTATGAGCCCGGGTTATAGTAACTAAAACGGGAAGTGGTAGCAGGGGAGAGGACAAGTTAAAAAATGTGCTTTGATTGCCAACATAAAAAGCCCGTATGTACACGGGCTTTCATTTTACTGACAGGTGTGTGAACGCTGCAGCAGGATCAGGCAGCGTTTTTCAATACTTTCATCACCCCGCTTTTCATTCTTCTTGATATTTCTGCCACCGATTCATCTTTCATAATAATACTTCCATTGCTGCTTACGAATTTAATGTGTTGCCTGTTCACCAGGTGGGTACGATGAGTACGCAGGAAGCCCAGGGGTTCCAGAACCGCGGCAAATTCCTTCAGCACTTTAGAGGTGAGCATTTGTTTCTTATTGGTAAAATAGATATTGGTATAGTTGCTGCATGCTTCCAGTCTCACGATTTCCTGGGGGTTAAAAAAGTAGTGTCCGGCTGTTGTTGCTACTGAAATGGTGGTTGTTTGCATAAAAAATATTTTATAGCACAAATTTGCCCGCTTGCAGCGTTTACTAAAAATCTATCCTGCCGAACTGCCGAAAATGTATATTGAAGTGCAGGAAAAGATAATCGGAATAATTTTAATTTGTACCCATTCAACGCCTTTTTAACCTTTTTGCCTGGTGGGGTTTACAACAACAGGAAGCAGTCCAGCTTGATTTTATAACAGTTCAGCGTATTTTATTTCGGGATAGGAAAATAAAGATGCAGTTTTGTATGGCCATTATTTATTTAATGATCCTATGACCAAAGAAGAAATCAAATTGGTGAAGCAAAGCTGGCGGGTATTTAGAAATGTAGATCCTGCCCTGATCGGTGATTTGTTTTATACCAAACTATTTTCAGCCAATCCTGCATTGCGAAAAATGTTTCCTGCTGATATGCAGGCGCAGTATGTTAAGCTCATTGATATGCTCAACTCAATTGTGAGCCGGCTCGACCAGCTGGATGCCGTTACTGGTGAAATAACAGAGATGGCGCAGCGGCATGTAAACTATGGCGTTCGGCCAGCTCACTACAAGATGATCGGTGACGCATTGTTATGGACATTGGAAAAGGGTCTCGGTAACGACTGGACGGACAGCACAAAAAATGCCTGGAAAAAATGTTATAGCGTTCTGGCAGAAACCATGATCAAAGCTGCTGATACGCCCAACGATAAAAAATAAAAAGCCCGGCCCGCTTGTAAGCGATGCCAGGCAAAATATTTTAGGAGATACATCATGCCCTCATATCCACCTTAAAGGCAAGACTGAAATATGAAAAGCATTCTCCCCCTGATTTTGTTTTTGTGAACTGCCACTCCTGGCCTGAACCAAACGGTGGCTTGGTATAGCAACCGGCAGCTTCGCCTACACCAATGTAGGTATCCGGACTTTCCAGTTTAAATCCGTAGGATTGACCTTTGTCGAGGTGCATCCCATCCATGCTGAAGGCAAGCCATTTGCCCGCTTCAGTATTGTTGATGTCAACGCTCGAAGTACCCAGCGCCGGCCCCCAGCTTTTATGCTGCGAATCGAAACTGTGCAGGGTCATGATCACCTTGCCGGGTTTGGTAACAATGCTCGAAAATACTTCGATGGCATCCAGGTCGCCCTCGGTAGGTGCAATAAAGGTTTGCCCGCTCACAATATCCTCGTTATCGCGGGAACGTTTGCCAAGCCAACTGGTTGTGTTGTTGGTAACTTGTTGTACTACTGCATGCTGATGGTGATTTTTTGTTTCAGTTTTCATAGTCAATATTTAAAATTATTAGTCCGGGCTGGGCGCCCGGGTGATAAAAGGTGCAGGATTATAGCTGTATAACTATCATGCAGAAAAAATATTGTGTTTTGGTACAAATTTTTTTTCATCTTCCCTTCGGGGGCATGGGTTCATGTTTTTTAAAGCATCGGCCGGGTAAGATATCGTTAATTATAGCTATTTTAGCTGTTCAATCTGTCCGGTATTTAAACTAAATCAGCAAATATTTTGAAATTCACAGCATTTAATTTCGATAGCCGTTTACAGGAAGGCATCGACGCATCGGGTTACGAAGACGCAACACCCGTTCAGGAACAGGTAATACCGCTCGTGTTGGAAGGCAAGGATGTGATCGCATCCGCTCAAACCGGTACCGGCAAAACCGCGGCTTTTTTACTGCCGCTTATTAATAATATATTATCGGCTCCCATTGACCACAGCAGCATTACTGCGCTGGTGATTGTGCCTACCCGGGAGTTGGCCATTCAAATAGCCCAGCACATGGAGGGGTTATCTTATTTTACTTCGGTGAGTTCAATTGCTGTGTATGGCGGCGGTGATGGCAATGCTTTCGTTCAGGAAAAAAAAGCATTGAGTGCCGGCGCTGATGTGGTGATCTGTACACCTGGAAAAATGATCGCCCATATCAACATGGGTTATGTAAAAGTGCAGGGTCTTAAATACCTGGTACTGGATGAAGCAGACCGGATGTTGGACATGGGATTTTACGACGACATCATGCGGATCATCAGTGCACTGCCGGCGAAAAGACAGAACCTTCTTTTCTCGGCTACCATGCCACATAAGATCAGGGAGATGGCCAGAAAAATATTGCACCAGCCGGCTGAAATTAACATCTCAATCAGTAAGCCCAACGAAAAGATCACGCAACTGGCCTACGTGGTGTATGAAACACAAAAAATTCCGTTGGTAAAATTCATCCTGCACCAGAAAACTTTTGACTCTGTATTGATTTTCTGCAGCAGCAAACTGAGTGTGAAACAACTCACCCGTGAGCTGAAACGCACCAAACTTCCGGTAGAAGAGATTCACAGCGACCTGGAACAGGAAAAGCGGGAGGAGGTGCTGATGTTTTTCAAAAGTGGCCGGGTTAAAATTTTAGTGGCTACGGATATCCTGAGTCGTGGGATTGATATCGACAATATCGGGCTGGTGTTGAATTATGATGTGCCGCATGATGGGGAAGACTATGTACACCGTATCGGTCGTACAGCCCGTGCCGCGGCAGAAGGAACGGCCATTACTTTTATCAGCGAAAAAGAACAACGGAAATTTGACCGGATCGAAAAACTGATGGGGCGCACCGTTCAAAAAGAAGCGGTGCCCGAACAGTTTGGTCCGGCTCCTGAATACAAGCCATTTTCACATGGTGGCTCAAGGCAACCGGGTAAAAATGGCAAACGGCCGCAGCGTTTCAACAGGCGGCCCCCTGCTAAGAAGGGCTGATCTTTTCGTTGACCAGTAACCGTCCGCAACCTGTTTATTAATGGCGGAATACATGTAAATTTAAACCATGCGGCCATTTGCCTTCCTGATAATCTGCAGCCTGGTTTTGTCATCGGTCTCAGCGCAGCAACTCTATTTTAATCACCTGTCGGTGAACAATGGCCTCACGCAGGGCGTAAACAATTGTGTTTTCCGTGATTCACGCGGGTATGTATGGATCAGTTCTTTTGATGGACTGAACAGGTTCGATGGCATTGATTGCAAAAGGTATTATGCTGTACCCAACGATGCGAAAGGCATTGGCGGCACCTTGTTCTTAAATATCCTGGAAGACAAGGATGCCAATCTCTGGATCGGCAGTAACGAAGGGTTGAATTTTTACAGCAGGAGATCTGATAGCTTTTTTTGTTTTCGCATCGGGCAGGCGGCGGGTCGCGACCAGTTTTGTTCTCCGTTTTATATCGACGATCAGCAACATGTTTGGCTGCAATCCGGTTCAGATATTTTCACATTCGATCCCACCAGGGAAAAATTCACCCGGCTCTCTCCAGCCATCGCAGCTGGCTCTCTTCTTATCAAAACAATTCCGTCGAAACTTTATCAACCGGTGCGGCAATTGTACGTGGTGAGCAGCACCGCTGCTTTGTTGTGGAAGGGTGAGGTATCAAATAATGCCATTCGCTGGACTCCTTGCCGGCTGCCTGTTGCAACGCCTGGCATCAATGCGTTACAACTGTCCGGTGACAGCGCCTGGATCGGCACCAGTGATGGGTTGTATACATTCAGTTTGTCAGATCCGGCGACTACCTGTGAACCCGACCGGCGAACCACCGGCATGAATATAAGTTGCCTGCACCTGGATGCGGCTGGCACGCTTTGGATGGGCACCGTAAGCCAGGGTGTGGTAAGACTTGATGCAGGTGCTGCACCGCTGAAGAATTATGCAGCAGGTGCGGGAAATAATTTTTCACTCACAGGCAACCAGGTCATTAATATTTACACAGATGAAAACCGCAACCTGTGGGTATCGGTTTGGGGCAAGGGTGTTGATTATACCAACCTGGGTAAATTTCATTTTAACCAGTACGTAACCAGGCCGATGGTGGAAGAGCTGGGCACGGATAATTTTCTTCGCTCAATAACGGAAACGCATAGTGGCATTTGGTGTGCCACGCAATCCGGCAACCTGTTGTTACTGGATTCGGCAAAAAATATCCACCAGGTGATACGTGGTCTCCCGGCACCTGCCGAATTCCTGCTGGCAGAAGAACAACAGGTGTGGGCAGCCACGTTCAAAGGGTTGTTTGCGATTGATGCGACTACGCATGCGGTGCGCCGCATCCCACTGCCAGCGGCGCCTGGAAGCAGCCTTGCCTCACAGCAATACAATTATATTACCCGCCTGCAAGATGGATCGCTGCTGTTGTCTTCCAATGCCGGCTTGTACCTTGCAAAACAAAAGCAGGGTTCCTTTACCTGTGTTCCTGTAAAAGGAGCGAATGCTTCGGATGTGTACCTTACCAGCTTTGCCGATTCTTCCGGGCTGCTCTATGTATCAAAAGCATTCAAGGGTTTTGCGCTGTACCGCCTTCAACAGGATTCTTTGATCACCATTCGTGAATTTCCATTGCAGGCAACCATCAAATGTTTCACCGATACGCCCGACAGCCTGGTGTGGATCGGGAGTACCATCGGGTTGCTGCAGTTCAATAAAAAAAGCAGGCAACTGCAAAGAATATTCACTACTGCTGACGGCCTCAGCAATCAATATGTATATGCAGTGGTGCCCGACAGGAATTATCTTTTGTTAAGTACCAATGCAGGCATCAACCGTTTTGACCGGCACAATTACCAGGTTAAAAAATTTACAGCGGCAGATGGATTGCAAAGCAGCGAATACAATACCTATTCCTTTTGTAAAACGGCCTCCGGTGAAATATTATTTGGTGGCGTAAACGGGCTTAATGGTTTTGATCCGGCGGCCTTAACGCCTTCCACCACGGCGCCCAAACTGGTACTCAGCAATATCAGTTTAAATGATACGATCTTCAAAAAGCATATTGATTTTGCATCAATGAGCAGCCTGCAGGTGAAGTATGAACAGAATACGATCGGGCTGCAATTTACCGTGATCGATTTTGTAAATGCGGCTGCGGCCACCATCCGTTACACGCTTGAAGGTTACGACCACGGATGGGTACAGGTGCCCAATAAATCATTTATCCGCTATGTGAATCTCCCGCCGGGCGGTTATGTATTGAAGGTGCAGGCATTTAATGCAGATGGTGTACAGGCGTCAAATGAATATCGCCTGTTGCTCACGGTGGAAGGGCCCTGGTGGCAGAGCTGGTGGTTCAGGCTACTCATTTTTTTCACCAGTGCCCTGCTGGTGGCTGTGGCGATTAAGTTTTACCTGCGGGAAAAATTACAGAAACAAAAAACCGCTATGGAAAAAGAACTGGCGGTGGAGCAGGAGAGAATACGTATGGCCAGGGAACTGCATGATGGGCTGGGGAGTATGCTGAGTGGGATCAAGCATTCATTCAGTGCGATCAAAAATGATGTTGATTTGAACCCGCAACAGAAAAACAAGTTTGAATACACCATTGATAAACTGGATGATTCCATCAAAGACCTGCGGGCAGTATCGCACACGATGTTCTCGGCGCAGTTGCTCGAGGAAGGATTGGAAGCGGCGATCAGGAATTATTGCAGCGCCATGAGTACCACCACCGGTACCCGGATTGTTTTTGAAAATATTGTACAACAACCGGCAGGGTTAAAAGGCGAACATGCTTTTCATATTTTCAGGGTGGTGCAGGAGCTGATCCAGAACATTGTAAAACATTCGGGGGCATCGGAAGCAATTGTGCAGCTCACCTATGATGAAAGCATGTTGTCGATCACGGTGGAAGATAACGGGATTGGATTTAATCCTGCGGCAGTACACCAGCGTCAAGGTATCGGCTTAAAAAATATTGAAAGCCGCATAAAAATGTTACACGGTAAAATGGATATCCAGTCGCAACCCGGTAAGGGTACTTCCGTGTTTATTGAAGTGCCTGCCGGTTGATCAGATCAGGTGCAGCTGCATGGCTGTTTTTACCAGCGAAGCTGTGTTTTTGGTTTGAAATTTTATCAACAGGTTTTTGCGGTGGGTGTCTACCGTGGCACTGCTGATGAATAATTTTTCTGCGATCTCGGCATTGGTCAATCCTTCAGCGATCAATTCAAGTACTTCTTTTTCCCGGCGGGTGATCATGGGTAGTGCAGAGGTTTCAATTTTCCGCAGCGCCGCAGCGGCCTCATCACTCAGGTAGGTTTTTCCTTTGGCAACAGTGGTGATCGCTTCCATTAACTCGGCCTGGGTGGCATTTTTTAACACATATCCGCTGGCGCCGTTCTCCATCATTTTATGAATAAAGCTTTGTTGGTTAAAGGTGCTTAAACCCACTACAAAAGTGGAGGGATATTTTTCTTTTACTTCTTTGCAGAGTTCGATGCCGCTTTTGCCGGGCATATTGATGTCCATTAAAATTACATCCGGCTGCTGTTGTAAAAGATAGGCCATGCAGGATTCAGCGTTGGACGCATGCCCCATCCATTCGATGGCGGGTTCATGCTGCAGCAACGAACGGATGCCTTCAATTACCATGTAGTGGTCGTCGGTGATAAATACTTTTATTTTCATCCAGATAGAAAATTCAATGAGAACAGTTATCCCTTTGCCGGGATGTGAATGTACGTTGAGTTTGCCTTTCAAAAACCGAACCCGCTGTTCAATATTATTCCAGTCAATACCATTGGGGCGTTTTAACAGTGAGGT
>CAYVLT010000157.1:0-10220 GCA_964452405.1 uncultured Ferruginibacter sp. | reverse complement strand
TCATTGGCCCTGCAACCATAAGTGCCCAGGTGCACATCGGAGATAACGGCTATGTCCATCTTCCTTTTTTCCAAGGGATAAAATTTTCTATAAAGTTCAGTTGCCGTTGTTGCCAAATTGTAAACACATTGTTACCAAAATCTGAATAATCAGTAACATAACAGTCCGGTTCCCGTAACAGGTTATTACAGTTTTATTATTTTGCAGCATGATGGCATCATTCAACAACAGGTTGCGTTCGGCTGCTTTTTTCTTTTTCATATATGCATTGATTTTGATTGCCGGGATCACGCTGTTACTCGTTAAGGGTAAGGCGGGAAGTTTTTTATGGCTGAACCAGTTTCACGTGGGGTGGCTGGATCATTTTTTTATTTACTTCACCAATCTCGGCGATGGATTGTTTGCTGTTCTCCTTTCATTGACCGGATTTTTTTTACTGGATAAGAAGAAGCCGGCCCTGGTGATGTTGATTGCTTACTCCGTTACCGGCATCATTGCACAGGTGATCAAACCGCTGGTAGACTCACCCCGCCCAAAAGCTTATTTTTTCCCGGAACATTTTAATTTTTTTATCGACGATATCATTCATGCTGGCCATACAAGCTTTCCTTCCGGTCATACCACCACCGCATTTGCAGTAGCCGCCACCGTGGTGCTGTATGGGGCAAAAAAATGGCAGGCAGTTTTATTGCTCTTGTTGGCATGGCTGGTTGGCTTTTCAAGAATTTACCTGTCGCAGCATTTTTTGATCGACGTATTGGCGGGATCATTGCTAGGTATTACAGGTGCTATTGTATGCGACTACTGGTGCAGGAATATTTCCCCGGATCGCCTGTTGCTGAAGAAGAATAAGCAGGCCCGTTAAAGGTTCCGGTTGATACCAGGACACAATATTTGTGTTCCCGGCAAATAATTTTATTTTTAGTCTGCTTTTTTCCAGCCCGATTGTATTCTGGCATGATTTTATTAAGCACTAACGTTCCAATAAATATCATTTGAATTACCGCCGTAACACATTGCTGCTTATCCTTGCTGCATCCATCGTTCGTATCGTGGTGGCATCCACCGTAGAACTCGGTAACGATGAAGTGTATTACCGCATCTATGCTGATCCATTACAATGGAATTATTTCGATCATCCGCCGATGGTCGGGTGGCTGATCAGGCTTTCTACATTCAATCTAACTATCGACAACGGGTTTACAATCAGGTTAGGCGCCATCATCTGCGGAGCGCTTACCACCTGGCTATTGTATAAATGCGGCGAACGCTTATTGAATGAGTATACTGGTTTCCTGGCGGCAATTTTATATACCGGTACTCTTTATGGCAGTATCATTGCCGGTACTTTTATCCTGCCTGACTCTCCCCAGATGGTATGCTGGAGCGGGGCATTGTTACTGCTGGTGAAAATAACCGAAACCAGGTATTTCAATAAAAAGACCACCAAAGACATATTGTGGTTTGGACTTGTTACAGGCCTTGGTATGTTGTGTAAAATCCATACTGTTTTTTTATGGTTTGGTTTCGGGCTGTATATGTTGCTGTATAACCGCGACTGGCTGAAGCATTGGAGTGTGTACGCGGCGGCATCCATCACCATCCTGCTGTTTACACCGGTGTTGTTGTGGAATGTGCAGAACAACTTTATTACGTTCAGTTATCATGGTGAAAGGGTGGATGTTGCTTCCGGCGGTTTTAATATTGATAGTTTTCTTTCCTTTACCGGGGGACAGATATTTTATTGTAACCCGGTGGTATTTTTTTTAATAGCCCGTGCTATATGGCACCGTGACCTTTTTGTGAAGCCCCACCAAAAGCGGGTATTGCTGCTGGTTGGCTTGCCCCTGATTATATTGGCCACTTCCGTGTCGCTGTTTAAGGAACTGCTGCCGCACTGGACCGGTCCGGCCTATGCATCGCTTATCCTGCTTACGGCCTGCTATTTTTCAAGAAGACAATGGTCAGCTTCCAGCATGAGAAAAGTTCCTGCCGGGTTTACGGTTGCTATAACCGTGCTGTTGTTTATCGTCATAGCCGGCGTGCTGCTGATTAATTTTTATCCCGGTACACCCGGGAAGAAAGAGCCTGGAAGGCGTGGGTATGGTGATTTTACACTCGATATGTATGGATGGAGGAAGTTTGCCGGGTCTTTCGACAGTATTTATCATCGAGCCCATAACGGTAACGGCAACACGCTAATTATGGCAGATGAATGGTTCCCGGCTTCACATATCAACTACTACGTTGCACGGCCACTGAATATCCGAATGCTTGTGATGGGCTCTGTTGAATACATACACCAGTACAAATGGATCAACCGGCAACTGGGACCGGTAACCGACAGTACTGATATTTACGTGATTTCACCAACCAACTCGCCGGTACATGTGGAAAATCTTTCTGTATTGCAGCAAAGGATTCCAGATAAAATTGATTCAGTGATTCAATACCGTAACGGTGAGGAGGCGAGAAGATTTTACATCTATCATTTCAAAAAAGACCGCTACGATTTCAACACCAAAGATTTTTAATCTTTTTTGCCATCGAGAGTAAAGCCGAAAGTTGTACCCACGTCGATGGTGCTGCGAACGTGTATATTCTGGTTATGGGCTTCGATAATATGTTTGCAGATAGACAGTCCCAGGCCACTGCCTCCCACTTTTCGGCTGCGGGCCGCATCGGTTCTGTAAAAGCGTTCAAAAATACGGCCAAGGTGTTCTTCCGGAATGCCCTGCCCGTCATCGCTGATCTCGATCAAAATCTTTTTCCCTTCGATCTTATAAAAACTGGCTTCTATTAACCCATTTTGCTTGCCGTATTTGATCGCATTGTCAACCAGGTTAATAAATACCTGGCGTATTTTTTCTTTATCGGCATGTACCGTAAACGGAAGTTCGCAGCCTTTTTTAATCTGCATCTTTAGTTGTTTCTGATCCGCCTTTAGTGAAAGGGTTTCAAACACATCCCGGATCAGCTCCTGTATGATAAAATTTTCCTTGTATAAAAGTTGTTGCCCGCTTTCCAGTTTGGATATTTCATCCAGGTCGTCTACAAGGTTCACCAACCGGTCGATATTGCGTGAGGTGCTTCCGAGAAATTTTTTATTCACTTCAGGGTTTTCCAGTGCGCCTCCGAGCAGTGTATGCACGTATCCCTGGATAGCGAAAATGGGTGTTTTCAATTCATGTGACAGGTTTTGCAGGAATTCTTTCCGGTAGGCTTCATTCTGTTGCAGAATTTCTATCTCTTTCTTTTTTTGCGCTGCCCACTCTTCCACATCCTCCCTCACTTCATCGATGCTTTTCTGCGGCAGGATATTTTTATAATAGAACTCCTCCCTTTTACTTGCTTTTGTTTGATAGATCAGTTTATAAATCAGCTTTATCTTCCGGTACACAAACTGCTGCACCATAAACAGGATGAGCCCGTAGGCTCCTGCCCATATAACGGCAAAGGACAAAATACCCACCCACCATTCCTGCGAAAAATAGTATATGCCGATGCTGATGGGCAAGGCAATGATCACCGCCGTGCTTGCGGAAAGTTGTTGCGGAGAAAGATTCTTTGCTGAAAACATCGCTCTTGTGCCTGTATTTAAAAGCAAATGTATCTAATTAGAAAATGCAAATAAAACAGCGTACGAAGCTATTGCAGGTCAAACTTATAGCCTACACCTTTTACGGTGGTGATACAATCCAGGTTCAGTTTTTGGCGGATCTTACGGATATGCACATCAATAGTGCGGTCGCCTACAATTACTTCTGTACCCCACACCTGGTTCAGGATTTCGTTGCGTAAAAAAACCTTGTTGGGTTTGGAGGCCAGCAGGGCAAGCAATTCAAACTCTTTCCTGGCAAGCACTATATCGTTGCCGAGGTGGGTGATGATGTATTTTTCCCGGTCAATCACGAGGTCGCCGATCTTGATAGGGCCTTCTGTCTTCTTATGGTTGTTCACCCGCCTGAACAAAGAGTTTACTTTGCTTACGAGTATTTTGGGGCTGATTGGTTTGGTAAGGTAATCATCGGCACCCGTTTCCAAACCACGCACTTCTGTGCTCTCGTCGCTGAGGGCAGAGAGGAAGATGATAAGCGTTTCTTTAAAAGCGGGTTGTAAACGCAGAATGTTGCAGACTTCGATGCCATTTTTTCCCGGCATCATAATGTCGAGAATAATGAGGGCTGGCTGGTGTAGTTTGGCAGCTTCTATGGCTTCGTCGCCGTTCCTGGCAGTGATCACTTCGTAGCCTTCGCTTTGCAGGTTGAACTGGATGATCTCTAAAATATCCGGTTCATCGTCAGCGATTAGAATTTTTTTAACATTACTCATACAATATTTGCTGTGCAAAAGTAGTCTTTCATCGTACATCAAACAGCACTTGCATTTGAATGCCGTATTATGAAATTGTTAACCTGCCCTCCGGAAAGCAGTATTGTTCAATCCGTACAAATGGCGGCAATTGGCGGCCATCGCTTAAATTTGCCGGTAGTAACCCCTGTAATTAAATGAAAAAAATTTTAGCGTTTTTACTGTTCTTTTCAGGCACTGCCAATCTTTATGCCCAGTGTGATAAGATGACCGTGCCTTTTCAAAGGATCCGTTTTCATGATAAGATCAGGGACGAGTTTATTAAATGTGACAAAGCGGATGGACGGCAGGACAGCATCATACGGGTAAGTAAAAATGAAGAGGTAAACCTGCAGGTTACTGACGCACTTACCCGCAAAATAAAAGAGATCATTTGCTTCATTGAAAAGAATGATAAAATTCCCACCAACAACGATAAGATAAGGCAATTAAGTTTTGTGGAAGAACTGGTGCGCTCATTCCGGCTGGGCTGGAAATCGAAGCGGCTCAATCCTGCACTGGCCCCTTTGCTGGTGGATAATTTTGAAAAAATACTCAAAGCGAATATCGACAGCCAGAGCATGGCGCCTTTTATTGCCGAAGTGCCTTACGAGGTTGGGTTGATCAACACAGAACTGTTTGATAAGAATCCCGGGTACGAACAAAGCCGAAAAATTCTGTACCTCAAATTTGTTTCCCGTAACCCATCCAGGATACTGGCAACCATCAGGCCTTATGTGAATGAGCCCTTTGCCGACAGCCTGGTGGTGGTTGCCTGCAAAAATGATCCCAAGCAATTGTATGACTATGCCTCATCTTCCTCTTCCCCCGAAGCCAGGCTGATCAGGAGAAATACTGACCCCACCGTGCAAACGGTGGCAAAGCTGAGCCATACCCCCAACGCACTGCTGTACTATCCTTTTTTAGATGACCTGCTGAATGGTAAACAAACAATCGACAGCATAAAAAAAGTGGTGGGCGATGGAGAAAGCACCATGGACTCGGTGGGGTATTATAAACTGTTGGTGAAAACAGAAATAAGTTATTATGAGCGCCTGATCAATAAAGATACACCGATAGCCATGTTTGGTACCAACGGCCTGCGTGATATGCTGCAACGAAAAGCGCTTCGTCATTTTATCACCCCGATCAATGACCTGCATGAACAGAATAACCTTGCCATCAGGATGAAGGCCATTCAACCACTCACTGCCGAGGAGTTGTATTATATGATGGCACTGGGAGAAAATGACATCTATACATCAAGTTACAAACATAGTTTTGGCAGGCTGGTACAATTGCTGGGTCCGCAGCCACGGATGGATAAGTTGTTGTTGAACGTAAAGATGGATTTTTTTAAAAAGTTCATCAAGATGGCGGCCAATTACAACCAGCTTGATACGGTGCTGAAAATGATGCCGCATGAAAATGCCACCACCCTCATGAAAGCCTTTGTATCCAACCTGGAAGAAAAAGCCAACCTGGAAGATGCGGTGGATGTGGCCGACAGCTATAGCAGCATCAGCAATCCTGAGTTGCAAAAAAATATGCTGGACAACATCACAGCCAATGAACAACGCAGCATCGCAGAAAATAATAACAAAGGAAAAATTATTTACGGGCTGCTCCGCCAGATATTCTTATCCTTCAACGATAACAGTATCGACCTCACCAGCCAATTGGGCATACCTTCTATTTACTCGCTTGATTTCAAATACCTCGCTGATGAAAAGGGCCGGGTGGTGCAGCAGGTATTTTTTTACGGGGATGAAGATGGAAAAGGAATGTTCCCCTCCTTCCTTAATTCATTCAGCAGCCAGGAGTGGAAGATCACCCGTAAAAAAGAATGGGTGGAGATCAGGACCACCAAGGGTAAGCCTGTGTTGATTTACGCCAACCTCCCCCTTGATAGTGATAAAAACCTGGATGATACCGCCCAAACACATTTAAATGCTTACCTGCGTGACCAGGATCTTAACCCATCGATTGTTATCCATAGGGGACACAGTTACTGGCTGCCGGGTACCATCAGCCGTATGCCCGGCGATGCAAAAATAATTTTATTGGGCTCCTGCGGCGGCTATAAAAACCTGAGTGAGATTCTTGACATCAGCCCGGATGCACACATTGTTTCCACCAAGGAGATCGGTAAGGGCGATATTAACCGCCCCATCATCAACTACCTGAATCAAACCCTTGAAGCGGGTAAGCCCATCATTTGGAAAGACATGTGGGCAAGCCTCACCAAATTATTTTATGCTGATCCGAATAAAAGTATGCGGGAAAGCTGGGATGATTATGTGCCGCCCTATAAAAATCTGGGCGCCATCTTTATAAAGGCCTATAACAAAAAAATGGAAATGGAAGAGTAGGGGAAAGGTAGCGGGGGATACAATACCACCATTGATCCCTGAACTTATCCATTTACCAATCAACCGTTCACACCGTTTATTTCTGGTTAACTTTGACGTATGGGTACGCCGGACAAGCGCAAAAAAATATTTGATTTTTCATTACTGCAAAGGGTTTTTCATTTTGCAGCGCCGTACAAAAAAAAATTCTACTACTCAATTTTCCTGGCAGTTTTCCTGGCGGTGATCTCACCCATCCGGCCCTGGTTGATTCAGCTTACCATCAGCAAAGGCCTGCAACCTGACCCGCATATCTGGTTTTTACATGGAGCCGCGGCCATAGTGATCGGTATTACTGTATTCCAACTGGCATTGCTGGCCATAGAAACGGCGTGCAGGTTTATTTTCACTTTTTTTACAGCATCTGTTGGGCAAAGCGTGGTAAAAGATCTGCGGGTAACCACGTACAAAAAGATCATCAACCTCAATCTTTCGCAATATGATAAAACTCCTATCGGAACGCTGACCACCCGGACTATCAATGACATTGAGTCGATCAATGACATTTTCAGCGATGGATTGATACCGATCATTGCAGACCTGCTCTCGATCATAGCGATACTCACTTACATGTTTGCCGCCAGTTGGAAGCTTACACTCATCTGCCTGGCGCCTTTTCCTGCCCTGATTGTGGCCACCTGGTATTTTAAAGAAAGCGTGAACAAATCGTTTATCCGTGTGCGTAATGCAGTGGCGCAGTTGAATGCGTTTGTGCAGGAACATATTACCGGGATGGGGATCGTACAGACCTTTGCTGCTGAAGAGAGGGAGTTCCGGAAATTTAATGTGATCAACCGCGAACACCGCAACGCCAACATCAAATCCATTTTTGCCTACTCTGTTTTTTTTCCGGCCGTGGAACTGATCCTGGCCGTATCAACGGGGTTATTGGTGTGGAGGGCTGGTGGCGAAGGCAACACGGAAATTGCAGGAATCATCACCTCCTTCATTCTCTGCCTGAACCTGCTTTTCAGGCCGCTGCGCATGATCGCCGACAAGTTCAATGTGCTGCAAATGGGGATGATTGCCAGTGAGCGGGTGTTTAAAGTGCTCGACATTGAGGACAGTGCCCTAAATAATGGCACCCTTGCGCCAGATACACTCCAGGGGCACATTGACTTTAAAAATGTATGGTTTGCTTACAACGCCGGCAACTATGTATTGAAAGACATTTCCTTTTCCACCAGGGCGGGTGAAACGCTTGCCATTGTGGGGCATACGGGTAGTGGGAAAACCTCCATCATCAGTTTGCTCAACCGGCTGTACCATATTGATAAAGGCACAATTCAAATTGACGGGCAAAATATTGACGCTTATGAATTGTATTATCTCAGGAGCAGGATTGCAGTGGTGCTGCAGGATGTTTTTCTTTTCAGTGGTTCGGTGTACGACAATGTAACCCTGCGAAACCCCGATATTCGCCGGGAGCAGGTAATTGAGGCTGCAAAAATGATCGGCATCCATGATTTTATTATGCAATTGCCGGGAGGGTATGATTATAATGTAATGGAGCGGGGCGCCACACTTTCGCTCGGCCAGCGCCAGTTGCTCAGTTTTGTAAGGGCCATTTTGTACAACCCCGCTATTTTGATACTGGATGAAGCTACTTCGTCCGTGGATACGGAAAGCGAGCACCTGATACAACAGGCGATCGAAAAACTCATCGCGGGCCGAACTTCAATTGTAATAGCACACCGCCTTTCCACCATCAGGAAGGCCAACCAGATATTGGTGTTGGAAGCCGGCGTTACCCGCGAAACAGGCACCCACGATGAACTGATGGCCCGGCAGGGATTTTACTACCAATTGCATAAAATGCAGTTTGAAAAGGAAGCCGTTGTTGCCTGACCCGAAGCATGTTTTGGGCGGATTCAGCCGGCATTGAAGCCGGCCTGAAGTATCGGAAACAGGGGGTATCCGTTTGGCCCACAGTTTAAAACAAATTCTCTCTTGTTCTACTCAACATTTACCTCCTAACCCCTATCTTTGCGCCAAATTTCAGACTGACTATGTTTGTAAAAGGCATCAAAACTTTACTGGCAGCGACTTTCAGCATAATATTCCTGTTTTCAGCACCCGCGGTTCTGGCTCAACATGAGGAGCATTCTGTAGCTGAAACCCATGAGTCGGCAGAAAAAGAGGGGTTCAATGCCAAGGAGGTGATTTTTGGCCATATTATGGATGCCCACGAGTTTCATTTTATTGAATATAAAGGAAGCGACGGGCAAAAACACCCTGTTTCCATTCCGCTGCCTGTTATACTTTATTCTCCGCAAAAAGGATTATCGGTATTCATGTCCTCAAAATTCGAACACGGTCATGCAGAAGTGGATGGATACAGGATCAATGAGGAAGGTAAAATATACCCGGTAGATGAGTCTGCAAAAGTGTACGACTTTTCCCTTACCCGTAACGTGGTGCAGATGATTTTGGCCCTGGCAATTTTTGTGTGGCTGATGATCAGCGTAGGTAAAGCTTACTCTAAGGGGTTGGGCGTAACCTCTGCTCCAAAAGGAAAGCAAAACCTGGTGGAAGTGCTGGTAACATTTGTTAGAGATGAAGTGGCGAAGCCAAACCTGGGGCATAAAGTAAATAAGTACCTGCCTTACCTGCTCACGGTTTTCTTTTTTATCCTCATCAACAATCTTTTTGGTTTGATACCGGGTACGGCAAACGTAACTGGCAATATCGCCTTTACCGTGGTGCTGGGTGTAATTTCATTTGTCGTGATCCTGGCCAGTTCAAACGGCCATTACTGGGGTCATATATTTAATCCTCCCGGGGTGCCACTGGGTGTAAAATTCATCCTGGTGCCGGTGGAATTTTTGAGTGTGTTCATTAAGCCTTTTGCTTTGATCATTCGTCTTTTTGCCAATATGGTGGCGGGGCATATCATCATCATCTGTCTCATTTCGATGATTTTTATTTTCGCAGAAAAAATGGCACCCGGTGCCGGTTGGGGTGTATCGCCGGTATCACTGGCATTTACCATTTTTATTTATTTTATTGAAGTGTTGGTGGCATTCCTGCAGGCATTCATTTTCACAATGCTAACAGCAGTGTTTATCGGCCAGGCTTTTGAAGGAGAGCATCATCATGAAGAGCATGAAGATGCAGTGATTGTGTAATTGTTTATTTTTTAATCAATATAAATCAGAACTATGAGTTTATTAAACGTGTTCTTAGCTACTGCTCCTCTTGCTGCCGCAGGTGGTGCTGTTGGTGCTGGTTTAGCTGCCATTGGTGCAGGTATCGGTATCGGTTCAATTGGTAAAGGTGCCGTTGAAGCGATTGCCCGTCAGCCGGAAGCTTCTAACGACATTCGTGGAAACATGATCCTTACTGCCGCTCTTGTAGAAGGTGCTGCTCTGTTTGCGATCATCGTAGGTTTCCTTGCAATGGTATTGTAATACCTGCGCAAAATTTATTACTGCATCCAAAGCACAGGGCGGAGGATGC
>CAYVLT010000156.1:0-10392 GCA_964452405.1 uncultured Ferruginibacter sp. | reverse complement strand
GCTTGTGCTGTGTTTTCATTGATTGGTATTTTTATCGTGATGCGGGTGCCCCCGGAATTACTGTGGATGGTGCAACTGCCCTGCAACATGCCCACCCGCTTGCGGATATTGATGAGTCCTGAACCGGCAGCGGCAAGGTTCACGTCAAAGCCCCTGCCGTTGTCTGCCACCGTAAGGGTAAGCTGATCTGCAGTATAGTGAAGTCCGATTTCAATCCTGCTGCCACCGCTGTGCCTGATCACATTATTCACCGATTCCTGCACGATCCTGAACAATACCAGTTCAACATTGCCTGCCAGAAAAGTTTCCTTTCCGCTGATATTGAAATGAACCTCGTAAATGCCCGTCTGCAACAGGCTGGCCACCTGCCCTTCGATACCTTTTACCAAACCGTTCTGCATAATAAAATCTGTACTCATGCTGCGGGAGATATCGCTGAGGCCCTCGATTGATGCAGAGATCAGCGCCAGGGAGTTATCCACTGATGTCTTCGTAAGCACCAGGTCGGTATAGGCAATCGTATTCAGGTACAGTTTAGCAAGCGTAAGCTTCTGCCCTATATTGTCGTGAATCTCCCTTGCCATATGCTGAAAGGTTTGTTCCTGTATTTCGAGCTGCGACTGCAACAGGTCTGTTTCATGGGTTGTTTTCATTTGCTGCAGTTCCCTGTAATATTTTACCTGCCTTTTCTGGTATTGGTAAACGATCGTGAGTATAAAACCGCTCAGCAGGGTAACCAGCAGGATCACGCAAATGATCAGGACCACAATATTTTCCTTGGCTTCAGTGAACATACATAGGCTTTAGTGAAAAAAAGATGCATGGTGCCGAAAGCAAAATAGCCAATGGCCTTGAGTCCTTCCAGCATTTCATTGCCCAGGTTGGTTTCAATATAATGAAAGATGCTGTGCAGTGGAATGGTCATACCCAACGAGAAAAAGATACCGCTCACAATCCAGAAAGCCGGTTCCTTCAGCAACGCTTCTTTCGGACTTCCGGTGAGCAGGTGGTAAAAATAAATGATGCAGTAGGAAAACAGGAAAAAATTCACAATGGAAAAACTCTGCAAACCAACTGGATCCAGACTGTTCAGGTAAATGCCATACAGTACCAGTGGCACCGAAACAAGGGCGAGTATTAAAAAACTACGCTTTTGGCGGGTGTTCCGGAATACAAGGTAAAAAAATCGTGACAGAAAAACATAATGGAAACAGAGCGCCAGCAGGGTAATTACAAGAATCAGCGTTCTGTCAGCCGGGTGATAATAACGTATAAGGTTAACCGAATAAAGGCCTGAGACTGCCACCAGGGAGTAAAGATAAAATTGACGCATGTACAGGGGTACGTGCCGGTTCCGGATAAGTCGCAGCGAAATAAGAAACGAAAGTAAAAAAGCTGACAACTGAAAATAATATAAAACTGTAGTAAACCGCATCCGGGGGGAATATATTGTTTGTGCATTACAGGAAACGACCAGGTTCCTGCACCTGAGTTTATTAACCACTACAATCTTAAAAATATTCCCGGTATATAAAAAAGAAAAATACCCATAAAATGGTTGTTTTTTCTCTTTTATAGCCGCTGCCTCCTGGCTATGTTTGTGCATGAGATGGGGGCCTGCGGCGATATCCCGCAACGATGCAACTCATCCGCCGGGCAACCGGATCAAATTTCATTAACCCTTACAAAAAGTCCCGATGTCAACATTTACCCCGGCGTTGATCCTGTCGATGGCCGTCACAATAGCAGGATGTACGCATTTAACACAGTCAATGCAACCGCCTGAACCGGAACAATTCCAGGTAGATTTTATCACCAACCAGTTCGTAAACGGTACCCGTCACCAGGCACAATACAACGACAGTTTCTTCATCAGCTACTACAAGGGATGCTTCATTTACCAAATGGTGATCGCCATGCTGGAGGATGGCCGCGTGCCGGAAAAGGATCATTCAACAAAAACAGTTGCCAGGTACCGGTATTATATCTTTAAGCCCGGCCATGGCAGAGGTATTGAATACCTGCCTGGCGAACACCCGGTGGATGGCCGTAGTTTTGACGTAGCCCCGTTTTTAAGGAACAGGGTATACCCGGCAAGGATGTTTTACGATGCGGAAAAAGACAGTCTCGTAAACATCAGCAGGGAAGAGAGCGGCCGCGTAACACATCACACTTATTGCAGCCGTTATCACCTACAGGAAGAATACCCGGATTCCACGCACTTGTGGTTTACCGAAAAGAACGGTGAAAAATACAGCCTGTCCCCTGAGATGGACAGCCTGTTTAAAAGCCGTTTGGTTGGTGCCAGCTTTATATACAATGCACATGTTGATACCGACGACGGCACCCGGGTACCGGCCATGCGTACCAGCTTTTCCCTGCGCCCTGTACAACTACACAACCGCAACATACTTGATTCACTGCTCGCAGTGTTTAATAGTTTACCGCTTTAATCCGGGCGGTGATCCTGTTCTTCATGGTATGCAAACCGTCGGAAGACGACGGGAAAAATCCCATTTTAAATGGGATTTTTCTTTTTTTCGTACCATGAGGGTAAAATAGCTTTGACCGCAATACACGGTTGCCTGCCTGAACTCATTACCCTTAAAACAACCTTTTACCCGGTGAGCATCAACGATCACCGGCAGCAACAATATGCCACAGCAGCCTGTGGCATATTTTATTATAGAATGGCTGGTACATGTTCCTAAATCAAAAACACCCTCCCCCATGATGGTAAAACACCCTGTTAAATACCGTGAAAATACCCTTGGCAAAGCCAGCAATCCGGGGCAATTTTATAGCCGTTTCAGAGGTAAGCATTTCGTAATAAAAGACCCATCTCTATGGGGCTTTTTTTTGGGCCGCAGCAACCTTTAAACCCGCCGCCCCCGCACAAATTACTGGGGATGACGGGCTCCGGGAAATACCGCCGGGAAGGCCCGGTACAACTGCACCGTATTTTCCACATGTGGAAAGAAAACGTAGTTTTACCAAAATAATTGGAAAAAATATAATGAACTTGCGTTCTTACGTTAGTACAAAACCTATGATAAACTTCAAACCATAATCAGATGCCTACAAACCAAACTGAACCCATCAAAGTTTTGATCACCGATGATCATGTTTTATACCGTGCCGGCGTAAAAACTGCCCTCAGCGCAAAAAAAGATGTAAAAGTGATTGCAGAAGCAGATAATGGCATGCACCTGCTTAACATGTTGAAAATGATACAGCCCGATGTGATCCTGCTCGACATACAGATGCCGGTGATGGATGGGATCGGTGCGCTGCCTGAAATAAAAAAGAACTGGCCACATATTAAAGTGATCATGCTCACCATGATGGATGACCACAGTATGATCACCAAACTGATGGAACTGGGCGCCAACAGCTACCTCAGCAAGACCAGCGACAGTGAAGTGATCTATGAAGCGATTAAAACCTGTTACGAACAGGAATATTTCTTTAATGCCCTCACGAACAAGGCGCTGCTCAACAACCTGAAGACCAAGAACAATATGACGCCGCAGAAGATCGTGCAGGCGGAGGCCAACCTTACCGATAAGGAAATGCTGATCCTGAAACTGATGTGCGAGGAAAAAAGCACCAAGGAGATCGCTGATATCGTGGAGCTGAGCCCGCGTACCGTGGAAGCCATCCGGGACAAGCTGAAAGTGAAAACCGGTGCCAAAAGCACAGCCGGCCTGATCCTCTATGCCGTAAAAAATAATATTCTTGACGAAGACGCGGCCCGGTAAGGGTTGCAGCACTACCATATTTCACCAGGGCCCGCCACCGCGGGCCTTTTTATTACCCCTAACCCCCGCCTGCCCGATTGCAGGTGAAGGCACTGCCCTACCTTTGAGGCATGGACCATTTTATATTCAACGGCAAAATGCTGCCGGCCGGTACGGCGGTGGCCGGTGCAGACAACCGGGGACTGCGGTATGGCGATGGACTTTTTGAAACCATGCTCCTGCAAAAAGGCAACCTGCAGGCTGCCGACGAACATTTCGCCCGCCTGTGGAAGGGCATGGCCATGCTGCATTTTGAGCTACCCCCGCATTTTACACCGGAAGCACTGGTTCGGCAGATCGACACTTTGGTGAAAAAAAATGGGCACGAAAGAGCTGCCCGGGTGCGCCTGCAGGTGATCCGCGGCGATGGAGGCCTGTTTGATCCCACCAGCCATGCCCCGCAATATATTTTGCAAAGCTGGGGACTGCCCGCGGGGCACGGCGCCTGGAACAGCAACGGGCTGGTGGCCGGTATCTACCCCGACGCCCGAAAAAGCTGTGATGCGTTCAGCAACCTCAAGCACAACAATTACCTGCCTTACCTGCTGGCTGCCATAGCGGCCAAAAAAGAAAAATGGAACGATGCGGTGCTGCTGAACAGCAGGGGCCATATCTGCGACAGCACCATCGCCAATATCTTCCTGGTGAGTGACGGAACGATCCTCACCCCTTCGCTGGAAGAGGGCTGTGTGGCGGGCATCACCCGGGCCCGGCTGCTGCGTTTCCTCCGCCAGTCGGGGTACCAGGTAAGGGAAACGGCCATCAGCCGGGATCAACTGTTGCAGGCAACAGAAGTGTTTGTCACCAACAGCCTGCATCCCATCCGGTGGGTACAGCGCATCGGCGATACCGTATATACCCACAAGCTCACCCAAAAAATTTACACGGATTTTTTGCCAACCATTCTGTGACAGCATTGTTTTGAAACAGGTACGGGTACACGAAAATCCGGTTTGATCCATGCAGGAAGTAAATATTTTCTGGTTCCGGAGGGACCTTCGCCTCCACGACAATGCGGGCCTGTATCATGCGCTGAAAAGCGACCGGCCGGTGGTGCCCCTGTTTATCTTCGACAGTAATATTCTCGATCAACTGGAAGACAAAGCAGACAGGCGGGTGGAATTCATCCAGGCGGCGCTGCTGGAAATACAGGAGCAACTGGTGGCCCTCGGCAGCAGCCTGGAAGTGTACCTGGGAGATCCGCTGGTTATTTACCAACAACTGCTCAGCCGGTATAAAGTGGGCACCGTATTCTGCAACCACGACTATGAACCCTATGCGCTGGAAAGGGACAAAAAGATAGCCGGGTTATTGGCAGAAAAAGCTGCTGCGCTGCAAACCTTTAAAGACCAGGTGATCTTTGAAAAAGATGAAGTGCTGAAAGATGATGGCAAGCCTTATACCGTGTTTACGCCTTACAGTAAAAAATGGAAAGCGACCCTTACCCCCTTTCACCTAAAGCCCTACCCCGTAAAAAAATATGAGGCCAATTTTTTCCGCCAGTCGCCCCGCCCCGTTCCCAGCCTGCAACAGATCGGTTTTAAAGCGGTGGACCTGCCCTTTCCCTCCGGTGAACTTAACGAGGCCCTGGTAAAAAAATATGGGGAGCAGCGTGATTTCCCGGCGAAGCATGGCACATCCCGGTTGGGGGTGCACCTCCGGTTTGGCACCATCAGCATCCGGCAACTGGCCGCCCGTTCACAATCCCTTTCAGAAACATTTCTCAATGAACTGATCTGGCGGGATTTTTACCAGGCCATCCTCTGGCATTTCCCGAAAGTGGGCAGGGGTAAGGCTTTTAAGGCGGAATACGACCAGGTGGAATGGCGCAGGGACAATGGTGAATTTGATAAATGGTGTGAAGGAAAGACCGGCTACCCGATCGTGGATGCCGGCATGCGGGAACTGAATGCCACCGGCTTCATGCACAACCGGGTTCGCATGATCGTTGCTTCATTCCTGAGCAAGCACCTGCTGCTCGACTGGCGCCTGGGGGAAGCTTACTTTGCAAAAAAATTACTTGACTTTGACCTCGCTGCCAATAATGGCGGCTGGCAATGGGCGGCAGGCAGCGGCTGTGATGCGGCCCCCTATTTCCGCATCTTTAATCCGAGACTGCAAACGGAAAAATTTGACAAGCAACTGCAATACATCCGTCATTGGGTGCCGGAACTGGATAGTTTTGACTACCCGGCACCGATAGTTGACCACGAGATGGCCCGCAGGCGTTGCCTGGAAGTGTACAGCAAGGCGTTGAAAAAATCGTAGAGACTAACGCCTGCGCCTACCCCAGGCTACTGCTGTTTTTTAGGAAAGGAAAATTTGAAATAGATCAGCACCAGCGACAGCAGGAAGATGATACTGTTGGCAATGATCACCGGCCAGGCGCCCCGCCCGATGCCATATACCAGCCATACCACGGTGCTGCTGGTTACGATCAGCATCATGGCCATGCTGAGGTCTCCCACGCTTTTAGACTGCCAGGCTTTTACCACCTGCGGAATAAATGTGATACTGCTGAGCAGTGACCCGGTGAGGCCCACCACTTCGATCCAGTCTTTTTCCATAAGTTGAATGGAGTTTAATACATACAGGGTTTACCCTATTCCACTCCCAGCTTCTCCATCACATAGGTGCTCACACCGGTGGTGGAATAACCGCCATCGTGGAACAGGTTCTGCATGGTTACCATCCTGGTAAGATCGCTGAAAAGTGTTACACAGTAATTCGCACAATCCTCTGCGCTCGCATTGCCCAGGGGAGCAATGGCATTGGCATAGTCGAAGAAATCGCCGAAGCCTTTTATGCCCGTGCCTGCCGTGGTTTTGGTGGGTGACTGCGACACGGTATTGATACGCACTTTTTTATCCACGCCATAATGGTAGCCAAAACTCCTGGCGATGCTTTCCAGCATGGCTTTGATGTCGGCCATATCGGTATAAAAAGGATAGGTACGCTGGGCAGCCATATAAGTGAGGGCCACCACGCTGCCCCATTCATTGATGGCATCCAGTTTTTTGGCTACTGCCAGCATCTTGTGCAGGCTCATGGCGCTCACATCAATGCCTTTGGCAAAATATTCATAATTACTTTCCGTATAGGGAATCTTCTTTCGTATGTTCACACTCATACCGATGGAGTGCAGGATGAAGTCGATCTTTCCACCCAGTACTTCCTGCGATTCGGTGAAAAGTTTGGTGAGGTCTTCAATACTGGTGGCATCCGCCGGTATAATGCTGGCGCCTGTTTTTTCAGCCAGTTTATTGATCTCGCCCATGCGCATGGCAATGGGGGCATTGGTGAGCACAAAACTGGCCCCCTCTTCATAACATTTTTCAGCCACTTTCCAGGCGATTGAATTTTCGTCCAGTGCTCCCGTAATAATTCCTCTTTTACCCTGTAGTAAATTGTATGCCATAGCAATAGTTTTAGGCGGTAAAAATAAGATAGTTGATGGAATGAAAAAATAATCTGCATTTTACCCATCCGCATGATTAAAAAAACCTGTTGCCCAAAAGCCTGCAGAATGCCCCGCCCGCCTGTTTAACCCGAACCTGATGTTATGACTATACTGTTCAACAATAGGTTATTTAATTTATATGTGATTTCATCGGCACCGGTATTTATACTGTTTGCTGCAATATTTTTTACCAACTCACCGTTTTCGGCTAAAATCCCGCTTAGCTACCATGCATAACCACTCCTACCCGGTACCGGTCAATGAAGCCGGACGTTTAAAAGCATTGTATGAATACGATCTTTTAGACAGCCTTTCAGAAAAAGAATATGATTTTATCACCACCATGGCTTCACAGATATGCAATACACCCGTATCGCTGATTACGCTGATTGATAAGAACAGGCAATGGATGAAATCAAAGTTTGGTTTCGACATTTCCGAAACACCGAGGGAATGGTCGTTCTGTAATTATACCATCCTTGATGCCGGTAAGGTGAATGTAGTGCCGGATATGCGCCTCGATGACAGGTATTGTAATAATCCACTGGTGGCCGGTGAACCACATGCCGTTTTTTATGCCGGCGCTCCCCTGGTTACTCCCGGCGGGTTTGTATTGGGTTCTATCTGTGTACTCGACGCAAAGGCAAAAAGCCTGACGGCCGAACAGGAAGATGCCTTAAAAGCACTCGCCACCCAAACCATCACCACGATGGAATTGCGTAAAAAGAATAAACACCTGAAGATCGCCCAACAGAACCTGCAAAAAACGAATAAACAGCTAAAGGAATACGTGAAACTGGTATCGCACGACATGAAAACACCGCTGGCAAACATCAGCATGCTGTCCCGGGTATTCAGGAATAACTATCAGCACCTGCTGGACGAAGAATCCGGGGGCTGCCTTGAGTTGATCGAACAGAGTGCCGGCGGGCTGCTCGGCTTCATTGACGACCTGCTGAAAAAATCCGCTGCAAATGGCGGCAGTAAAAAACCGGGCCGGGTCAACACCTTGAAAGTGCTGGATAACACCCTCAAACTGCTGGCGCCTCCCGGGGATATCGAGATCAACGTAACCGGTAACTTCCCTACCATACCCATTGACAAAACCGCCCTTCAGCAGGTGTTTCAAAACCTGATCACCAATGCGATCAAATACAATGATAAGCCAAGGGGTATTATTAATATTGTTGCAGGAACCAACCAGGAATGTCATTTCTTCCAGGTATCCGACAATGGAACAGGGATCGCCGGCACAGATATCAGCAAAATATTCTCCGAACGGCAAACGCTTAATAAAACTGACCGGTACGGTAATAAAGGAACCGGTATCGGGCTTGCCAAAGTAAAAAGCATTGTTGAAGCTGCGGGCGGCAGTATCCGGGTGGAATCCCGGTTAAAAAAAGGAACTCATTTTACCATTTCATTGCCGCTGTACCCGGGTATTGCCAAAGCGATATAGGGCTGGTGATGGCTTCAACCCATATTATTCTTCCTTATAATTGAACCTGGTTTCCCCGAGATCGGGTTCAATTTTTTTCACCCGGGCGCTCTCCTGTTCATAAATTACCTGGCCGAGTTGTTTCATAAACTGCATTCCCGGTTTACAACCGCCGGCATCACCGTCACCGTCATTGTTGCCGCAGCAGCGGATGACAGCCGATAAAAAGAATTCAATTTTTTTATCGAAGTCAACAATATAGGCCACATCTTCCAGTTGCCCCAAAGCACGCCCCGCCACATTGAATATCCGCAGGCCGGTGGGTACCGGGCCGGGTTCAGCACCCAGCAACAGGTATTTATCAAAGGCTGGAAAATACCGGGCCGTATCATCATGATAAGGAAGCGAAGCCGCTTCGGGCGCATACTGGCCCAGGTAACGCAACAGGTAACGCCGCTCCTCGTCGGAAAGATCAAACCGTTGTGAGGCCGTTACCTTTCGCGGAAATACCAGGCTCACCAGCATATTGTGGAGTTGTTCCAGGCTGATATTGTTTACCGCTTCCAGGCCGGGCAGCGATGCGGCAGGTTTGTGCAGTTGATACCAGTTGAGCGCCAGGCTGTCAGTTATTTTCGGGTAGGGTTGCCCGTTATATTGCACCGGCTGGATGTACTTTGTTTGGTTTCCAGGCCCCACAAAACGCAGCGCATTGGTGTGCCGGTCGAGCGCTTCCGTAGCGGTTGCCCCCTGCCTTTGCAGGATGCGTGCCCCGGTATATCCCTTCAGTTGCAACTGGCGGTTAATGTATTCCTGTCCCAGGAATTCGTACAGCCGGTTGGAAGCCGCCGGGTCGCGGCCCACCAGCATCCTTTGTAAATACCGCTGCAGGCTGGGTTGCCCGCCGGGGGCCGTAGGATCATTGTAAGCCGCGGTGAGGCCCGGGAAACCCGTTTCAGTTAAAAAGGTACTGTTCAGTGCCACCCCCCGGGAGGTAAGTGAATCGAGTTTCTGCAGGGTAAACACGGCGATTGGAAGATCAACGGCCGGGCCGGGATAAAAATAATGACGGTCGTTTACCTGGTAATAATAGGTGTTCAGCACCGCGATGCCGTTGGCGCCACGGTCAATCGTTGAGTAGATCACCTGCACCTGGTAGCGTGCGGGGTTAGCAGTGATGCTGTCGAAATATTGCGGGTAGCTGGCCAGTAAGCGGGCCAGGTAATCACTGGTAAGGCTGCTGTCGTTGATTGGGGTAGCTGGCGGGGTGGCCTGGTCCAGGCTATCTGCCCCTGCCTGGCCGGCTGCAAACGACAGAAGGAAGAAACAGGACGTAATTGTTAAAATAAAAGAATGATAGAAGCGGGTGCAGACTTTTTTTAACGGCATGAATGATATTTGCCTGCAAAATGGGGAAAATTCTAAAATAAACCGGCCTTTATCTTAAAAGGGTTTTTCCCCTATCTTTGCGGACTTCTAAAATTTAACAAAACCGCTATTTAAAAGCAACGATTATGAAACTGAAAGGTTTAGTGTGGTTCTTCGCCATTGCACTTATCATCATCTCTCTTTGGGAGTTGTCGTACACATTCGTGGTACGCAGCTACGAAGGAAAGGTAAAAACACAGGCTGAAAAAATTGTAAAATCCCAATACCCCAGTGTTAATACCAAGGGTGAAGAGTATGAGCTGCTGGTA
>CAYVLT010000155.1:0-10426 GCA_964452405.1 uncultured Ferruginibacter sp. | reverse complement strand
AAGCCAAGGAATCTTGCCAAAAGCGTTACAGTAGAATAACAGGCCTGTTAATATAGTACCACCTGCAGTAACCTAAATCGAATTCACTTCCACAGGAACATCGGTATGAATATCATAAAGAAACACCCGGTAAATGAATTAGGCTATAATTTTATTGAAGACAGGTACCTGCCTGCAGGCGAGAACGAATATTACCTTCGTTTTCAACAAAACCCTCCCCGGAAGGATTACCGTAACCTTACCTCCATGGAAATTGAGGTACTGGTGCGTAACCGCAATACCTCCGACGACTGGAATAAGATATTTGTGGCGGAAAATTTTAAACCCGAACTGGTCCGCAACTGTAAGTTCCATGGTTTGATCCGCATCGGGATGCTGGAACCCTACTACCTCGAATTTCATAACTTAAGAATGCCGGTGGGCCTATACAATTGCACCATCATCAGTTGTGATATAGGCGACAACGTTAGTTTCGATAATGTGAATTACCTCAGTCACTACATCATCGGCAATGAAGTGATGATCGCAAACGTGAACGAACTGTCTTCCACAGATAAGGCTAAATTCGGCAATGGGGTGCTTTCTGAGGGAGAGGAGGAAAAGCAAAGAGTGGTGATGGAACTCTGCAACGAAAATGGGGGCAGGCGGGTGATCCCTTTCGATGGTATGCTGCCGGGAGATGCACATTTGTGGAGTAAATACATTGCAGACGACGAGCTGATCGATAAATTCAAAGCGTTTACTGATAAAACATTCGACCGGCGACGGGGCCACTACGGAAAGATCGGCGATCGCACGGTGATCAAGAATTGTAAGATCCTTAAAGATGTTCGTATCGGCACTGATGCTTATATCAAAGGATCCAACAAACTGAAAAATCTTACCATCAACAGCGATGAAAACCGCACCTCGCAAATAGGCGAAGGATGTGAATTAGTAAATGGGATCATTGGGTATGGTTGCCGGATTTTTTACGGGGTAAAAGCTGTACGCTTTGTGATGGCCTCCCACTCCCAGTTAAAATATGGTGCACGGCTCATCAATTCTTACCTCGGTAACAATTCCACCATATCCTGTTGCGAAGTATTGAATTCACTCATCTTTCCTGCACATGAGCAACACCACAACAACTCTTTTTTATGTGCGGCCATGGTCATGGGACAGAGCAATATTGCGGCTGGTGCCACCATCGGCAGCAACCACAACAGCCGCAGCCCGGATGGTGAGATCATTGCCAACAGGGGCTTCTGGCCCGGCCTCTGTGTGAGCCTGAAACACAATTCAAAATTTGCTTCTTATACCATCCTGGCCAAAGGTGATTTTCCGGCCGAACTCAATATACCGGTACCGTTCAGCCTGGTGAGCAACGACGTAAGTAATAATAAACTGGTGGTAATGCCGGGGTATTGGTTCATGTACAATATGTATGCATTGGAACGCAATGCCTGGAAATATGTTGACAGGGACCGGCGTACCACGAAAGTGCAGCACATCGAATACGATTACCTGGCACCCGATACTGTAAATGAACTTTTTGATTCGCTCAACCTCTTGCAGTCGCTGCCGGTGAGAGAAAATGGAACTGCGATTGCAGAAGGATGGGAAAATACTTCAAGAAGTACGGAAGTGATCAAGGTACCTCAAAGTATCGCTTTGTTTAAAGAACTGATCGGCTACTATGGCATGATGGAATTGCTGAAACATGCCAGGCGAAATAAATTCAACGACTTCGAGTCGCTGAAAAAATCAATTTCAGTAAAAATACAAAGGAGCCGCTTTTTAAATATCGGGGGGCAACTGATGCCGGAAGAAGACGTGAAAAAATTTATCCGCGAGGTGAAGGCCGGCAAAATCAACGACTGGAATGCGGTGCATGAATTTTATAAAAAGCAGGATGGCGTGTACGAAGCCATCAAACTGCAGCATGCTTATACCTCTTTGCTCGAAATAAAAGGGATCACTTCAAAGCAGTTTACGCCTGCCGTATTCAAAGAGTCCCTGCAGCAATTGCTCAACACCCGCACCTGGATGTGTAAAGGAATTTATGATTCCAGGGCAAAGGACTACAACAACCCCTTCAGGAAAATGGTGTATGAAACCAACGAAGAAATGAATAAAGTGTTGGGCAGACTTGAAGACAATAGTTTCATACAGGATCAACTGGCAGCACTTGATGCCCTGAAAAAAGAGGTTCGCTCACTCACGAGGAAGCTTAAACTATAATGGCTCTTCATCAATCAGTTCGGCCAGCGTTTTCTTTTCCAGTATTTTCAACGTGGCGTCACGGGTTATTTTCATCGCTTTGAACAGGCCGCAGGTGGCCTCATCGCAGTCTTTGCATTTTTCATAAAAATTCAAACTCACGCAGGGGATCAGCGCAATTGGACCACCCACCAGCCGGATGGCTTTAGCCAACGTGGTTTTTTTGGGCGACTGAAGCAGGTAGTAACCACCGCCCTTGCCTTTTTTACTTTCGAGTACGCCCCGTTGTTTCAGTTCCAGCAGGATGGTCTCTAAAAATTTTATGGGTATCTTTTTTTTCCTGGAAATTTCCGAGATCAACACCGGGCCTTCTCCATACTTCGACGCAAGGTAACCAAGCGCTTTGAGGGCGTATTGGGTTTTCTTAGATAACATAGGGGTCAAGGTAAATAAAATTCAAAAACAAAAAAATAAAAATAAAAGTCTACTTTACTGATAGACTAATTGTATATTTGCAGTCTAAAATTTTATATTATGAGTTTACGTTTAGGGGACGTTGCTCCCAATTTCAAAGCAAAAACATCTTTAGGAGAAATTGACTTTTACGAATACCTGGGCGATTCCTGGGGGGTACTTTTTTCGCATCCTGCAGACTATACACCGGTATGCACCACGGAGCTGGGTCGCACAGCGGCGTTGAAAGAAGAATTTGCGAAACGCAATGTAAAAGTACTGGCCCTGAGCGTGGATGCAGTGGAAAGCCACCTCGGCTGGATCGGCGACATCAATGAAACGCAGCAGTGTACTGTGGATTTTCCGATCATTGCCGACGACGACAGGAAAGTATCAACCCTCTACGATTTTATTCACCCGAATGCTTCCGCCACCGCTACCGTTCGGTCGCTGGTAATTATCGGCCCGGATAAAACCGTTAAGCTCATCATTACGTATCCTGCATCCACCGGCAGAAATTTTGTGGAAGTACTCCGGGTGATTGATTCATTGCAACTCACCGCCCATCACAGTGTAGCCACACCGGCCAACTGGAAACACGGAGAGCATGTAATTGTAGTGCCTTCTATTTCTACTGAAGATGCGATCAAAAAATTTCCAAAAGGAGTTGAAGTGGTGAAACCGTACCTGCGTTATACCCCGCAACCCAACCTCGACTAATACTATATACGATCCCGTTACAGGATATTTCAGTGAGCCGCCGCCAGGCGGCTCTTTTGTTACCCGTTTTTTTTGAGTTGCTGTACCAGGGCACGCATGTCTTTCGGTAATTCAGCCACCAGGTTGTAGCTTTCACCGGCCGCATCCGTAAAGATCAACTGGTAAGAATGAAGGGCAACACGACTCAGGATGGGCCGCTCTTCTTCTTCATGCTGGCTCAGTTTATATTTCTTTTTGAAGGAGGATACCAGCACCGGGCTGCCGTCGCCATACAACGGATCACAGGCGATGGGGTTGCCAATATTTTTTGCGTGTACCCGTACCTGGTGGGTTCTGCCAGTATGTATCCTGAACTTCACCAGTGAATATTTGCCAAAACTTTCCTGCACTTCATAATCGGTGAGTGAAGGTTTCCCTTTGGCATGCACCACCATCAACCCTTTATGCACCGGGTGCTCCATAATGGGGCCGTCAATGCTGCCCGAACGTTGTGCCGGTACACCATACACCAATCCCAGGTAATATTTTGCCACGCTCCTGTCTTCAAATGCCTTCGACAGGTACTTATGTGTTACTTCATCTTTTGCAAATAAAATAATGCCGCTGGTTTCTTTATCCAGCCGGTGCACGGTAAAAATGGTTCCGTATTTTTCAATCAACAGGTCTTTCAACGAGGTTTCCGACTGGGTACGGTCGGGTATCGACAGCATTCCTGCCGGTTTATTGACGGCCACAAAGGCATCATTTTCAAAAATGATTGCTAATTGTTTCTTCACAAAAATCAGGTTATGGATGCAGGTGAAATTTTATACAGTCCGGGTTATTACTTCTTTATTTTAGCCGCTGGTTTCGATGGCGCCCCTTCCCTTTCTTTCGGTTGTTTTTTATAAGAGGCATTGAGGTACTTCAACAGCCGGATCTCTTTTTCGCTCAACAACCTCCACTTACCTCTTTCCACATTTTTTTTGGTGAGATTCGCATACATCACCCGGTCCAGCCCTTTCACATCATAGCCCAACGATTCAAAAATGCGTCGCACAATCCTGTTCCGGCCACTGTGAATTTCTATCCCGATGACCGATTTGTCCCTGCTGTCTGCATAAGCCAGTGAGTCCGCTTTTATAGGGCCATCTTCCAGCTCGATGCCACCAAGTATCTTGTCGAAGTCAGCTTTGGTAAGTGCTTTGTCAAGCCTCGCTTCGTATACTTTGGTGATATTATAACTGGGGTGAGATAATTTTTGGGTGAGGTCGCCATCGTTGGTGAGCAACAAAACACCGGATGTATTCCGGTCCAGGCGTCCTACGGGGTACACCCGCTCCGTGGTGGCTGCTTTTATCAGCTGCAACACTGTTTTTCGCCCCTGCGGATCGTCGGTTGTGGTAATGTAATCCTTCGGTTTATTCAACAGGATATATACCAGGTTTTTTGTGACAAATATTTTTTTACCGCCAAAGAAAATTTCATCTTGTTCACTTACTTTAAAAGCTGGTTCCAGCACCACGGTTTTATTCACTTTCACCTTACCTTCTTTTACCAGGTCAACCGCATCCCGCCGGCTGCAGATGCCGCAATGGGCCAGGTATTTATTCAGGGGCATCTGCCCTGTAGCTGGCACTGCTTGTTTCTTTACAGGAAGTGCAGGTTCAGGCATGGCTGCTTTCTTTATGCCGGCTGCCGGTTGCTGGTTTTTTTTGGCAGTTGATGGCGCGGATGCAGGGCTGTTCAACGCTGCCGTCATTGCCTGCTCGCGGGCTTTTCGTTTGTCCTCATAAAATTTATCAATCGCCGCCGCTCTTTCCTTTTTTGCTTTTTTCTTCGCCTGCCGGTGTTGTTCTTTTACAACGCTGTTCTTTTTTTTGTTGATGAATTTGTCGAAGGGAGCTTTTGCCATGAGATAGTATTTTACTGTTGTTTCAACAGGAGTGAGCAACGAAGGTACTATTTTTACCTCCAACCGTGCTGCAGCCGGGTGCCGTGCGGTATAATTGTATTTTTTTTACACCTTTCAGCAGTTAAAAACAATATTTTTGTGTCGGAAGAAAGGAATGGTTTTTGACAAAAACATGAACATGAAGAAAATAATGATAATGCTGCTCTCCTGCTGTACAATGGCGGGGATCCAGGCACAAACAGCGGTAAAGGACACAGCGGTAAATGGTAATATCACAGTTATCAAGGATGCCCGGCTCAACCTACTGGAGAAAAAGGAAGCGGCTTTTAACGAGGCGCTTGCTTTGGCACCAAAGGTAGGGAAAGGCTACCGGCTCATCATTCTCAGCACCACCGACCGTGAATTGGCCATGCGGGTACGGACGCAATTGATACAACGTTACCCTGATGAAAAAATATACATGAGCTTTCAACCACCATACATTAAGCTTCGTTTTGGCAATTATGTTGAAAAGCCCGACGCTGAAGACATGCGCAAGGACATTCTTAAGAACAAGATCGTAACCGGTAACATCTATATTGTACCGGAGAACATTGAAGTGAAGCCTGAAAAAGTAAAAGAACCGGAAGAATAATCCTTTGCCCCTGCAACAGGAACGTAAAATTTTACCCGTGAGTGAATTGTTACAACAAAAAATAAAACACCTGGCAAAAAAATATGCTGACGGCTTTATTGACGTGCGCAGGCATATTCATGCACATCCTGAGTTGAGTTACCAGGAGTTTGAAACTTCCCGTTTTATCCAGGATCAACTGCATTCCTTTGGCATTCCTTTCGAAATAAAGGCAACTACGGGGGTGATTGGTTTGATAAAAGGGAAAAATCCCGGTAAGCGGGTGGTTGCATTGAGAGCAGATATGGATGCGCTGCCCATCACGGAGGAAAACGAAGTATCTTACAAATCCACAAAGTCCGGGGTGATGCATGCCTGTGGGCATGATGTACATACTGCCTGCCTGTTGGGTGCAGCAAAGATTCTGGATGAATTGAAAGACGAATGGGAGGGCACAGTAAAATTGATTTTTCAACCTGGCGAAGAAAAAAATCCTGGTGGTGCAAGCCTGCTTATAAAGGAAGGTGTGCTGCAGGATCCTGCACCGGGAAGTATTTATGGCATGCATGTACACACAGTGCTGCCTGTAGGTAAGCTTAGTTTCAGGGGCGGTATGGTAATGGCCAGCGCCGATGAAATCTATATCAGCATTAAGGCCAGGGGAGGTCATGCGGCTGCTCCGCACTTAACGGCCGACCCCGTGTTGATCGCTGCCCATTTGGTGGTGGCACTGCAGCAGGTGGTGAGCCGCAACAACAATCCTTTTAACCCATCAGTACTTTCCATTACTTCCATACAGGGTGGCAATACCACCAATGTGATTCCATCTGAAGTTAAACTGATGGGAACTTTCAGGGCAATGAATGAAAGCTGGCGGTTCGAAGCGCATGATATTATAAAAAAGCTGGCTACCGGTTTGGCGGAGAGTATGGGTGCCAGCATTGACGTAAACATTGATGTGGGATATCCTTTTGTGTTAAACAACGAAGCCCTGAGTGCGGCAGCGGCGGCAAAAGCAGCTTCATATATCGGGGCAGCGAATGTGGAAGAAACAGAATTGCGGATGGGGGCAGAAGATTTTGCATATTATTCGCACCAGGTTCCAGGTTGTTTTTTCCGGCTTGGCACCAGCAACCCTGCTAAAGGACATTTCACCGGCGTGCATACTCCTACGTTTAATATTGATGAGGATGCAATTGAATTGGGAATGGGCATCATGGCCTTGTTAGGTGCCACCAATGCGGAATAGTGTTGTAAAATAAACACTGCTTTTTTGCAGCCCTTTTTTCATTTACAATTTTTTCAGCATGACAACAATCAGAACAGCCTTGTTATCCTTCGGTATGTCGGGCAAGGTTTTTCACGCTCCTTTTATCCAGCTTCACCCGGGATTTGAATTGGCAGGTGCGTGGGAAAGAAGTAAACAACTCATACAGGAGGCCTACCCGGGCACCGTCTCTTATCCCTCCCTCGAAGCGGTGCTTGCCGACAGCAGTGTGCAACTGGTGGTGGTGAATACTCCCAACTATACCCATTACGAATATGCAAAAGCAGCACTGCAGGCTGGAAAAAACATCATTGTTGAAAAGGCATTCACTACATCTGTAGCGGAAGCGATAGAGTTAAAAGAACTGGCAGCTGCAACCGGATGCCGCATCAGCGTGTTTCAAAACCGGCGGTGGGATAGTGATTTCAGCACGGTTCGCTCTATTGTTGCGTCCGCAGTGCTTGGCGACCTCGTGGAAGCTGCCTTTCGGTTCGACCGTTTCAGACCGGTGTTGAGTCCCAAGCTGCACAAAGAAAATGATATCGCCGGAGCAGGGTTGCTTCATGATCTTGGCCCACATCTCGCCGACCAGGCACTCAGTTTGTTTGGCATGCCGCAATCACTTTTTGCAGATCTGCGGATCACCAGGGATCATTCTGTGGTGGACGATTGGTTTGAAATAACATTGCAGTATCCCCACCTGGATGTACAACTGAAAGCCGGCTTCTTTTGCCGGGAACCACTGCCTGCCTATGTACTACAGGGTAAAAAAGGATCATTCATAAAAAACAGGGGCGATATACAGGAAGCGATGTTGCTCGCGGGGAACCTCCCCAACCTTGCGGATTGGGGAACGGAACCTGAGGCAGACAGCGGCTACCTGTACACAGATACACCGTCCGGTGAAATAAAAAAAGAAAAAATAAAAACGCTGCAGGGTAACTACTACTATTATTATGATGCAGTGCACAAAGCTATTACAAACAACACGGAAATGCCCGTTAGTTGTGATGATGGAATCAATGTAATGAAATTGCTGGAGGCCGCTGTGAAAAGCAACAAGGAAAAAAGGGTGATCGACTTATAAACTGCATCAAAAACTGAGGTGGATATTGCCTAACCGAGCTCTTTTACAAAATATTCTTCGGGATGATGATCTTCCTTTTTAAAGCCCATCACGGTTAAAAATTGCCGGTGATTTTTATTGGACACTTTTGTGTAAACGATGCGCCGGATGCCTTTTTCAAGCAGGTGGTCTCTTTCTTTTTCGAAAATATACCTGCCTACTTTATAGTCGCGGTACTTTTGCAAAGTGTAATTCAATGCCACCACCGCATCGCCGTTGTCAAGTATTTTTGCACTGAACATATTCGCGATCACAAGGTCTCTCGTTACCACAAAATTGAGGTTCTGCTGCATCACTTCTTTGTTAAATGCAGGAAAGTAATCCCTGATATCTTCCTGGTAAAATTCCAGGAAACGGGTGGCGAGTTTTTCATCACCTTTAAATTCAAGCATTTCAAAATTCTCCTGCCGGCGGTACACTTTTATCAGGTAGTACCCGTTAATACCAAGCAGGATGAGGTTGGTAAGCAGCACCGGAAAAGCGCCCAGCACAATTGCGTAAATGATAAAAAATATATTGCCAAATGTGTTGAACCAACGGAATTTAAGGTCGTTGTTTACCAACAGGGCAATGATAAGACAAAGGGACGCGAGGTAGCCGAAATAAGGGGTGATCTGTTGCAGCATTCTTCAATCGTTGAAGCTGCAAAGAAAAACTATTTCTTTAATTAACTGCTGGCAAAAAGATGCCGCAAATTTTTATTGCCGGAACTTGTACTGAAAATTTTTACCGGTAGTTGCCTGGAATGGACTTCAAATAATGATAGCATCCGGCTTGTCATATACAATAAAACTACTGCCTGTAAAAGGTATTGCCAGCATCCTGTAGAATGTTTTCTATTGCAACTGTAGTGAAAGAGACCGGATTCCCGGCTGCACTTAAATACAGGAGGTTCACTCAAAATAACCGGCCTGCACTGTCGTTTAATTGGGGAGCCCGTTTTTAATCCGAATCCTTACAATGCCCTGGACAGTTCAGTGGCAAACCCGAAAACCTATTCTTTAACTGCACAACAATCAGCCTGGAGTTTGCGGTCAATCAACAAGCCAGTTGAGCCGCCACTCCCGGCAAATTATTTCCAGTTGCATGTTACGATCTCTTCATTAATCCCGGCTGCTTTCCTTTCCAGTCCGGGAACAGCACGCTGTCGTTGTTGATCGAAAGATGGTGATCTGCCACATCGCTGAAGATCGCCCTGAAATCCGTTGTCACCGCAAGGTCGCGGCCATCCGCGAGGTTCTCTGTTGTGAGCGGCTGCACATCTCCATATACCTTGCCTCCCGATACGTTATTGCCCAATACAAAACAACAACTGGCCCGTCCATGATCGGTGCCGCCACTGCCATTTTGCTTTACGGTGCGCCCGAATTCAGTGGCGGTCATCACCGTAACTTCATCCTGCAGGTCGCTGCCAATATCCGTCCAGAATGCAGTGATGCTGTTGCTGAGGTCTGCCACATTCCGTGCAAAAACCCCGGCATCGGTTCCCTGGTTAAAATGTGTGTCCCAACCCCCGCTTTCTGCAAAGCCGATCTCAAGCCCCACGTCCATTTTAATCAGTTGTGCAATTTGCCGTAACGCATTACCCAGGGTTGATTTAGGGTATTGGGCACCGTTAGCAGGTGCATATTTTTTCACTTCGTCCTGGTTCAGCAGTTTCATTGCTTCAAAACTTTCCTTGCCTGTTTTATTCAGCAACGAAGAACTGGTTTGATCATAAAGGTCTTCAAAACTCTTTGCGGCAAAATTCATGGTATTGGCTTTGCCAGGCAGGGCAAAATCTCTCAGGTTGCTGATGGCAATGGTTTCATTGTCTCCATAAAATGACCGTGGCATGGCTGAGGTCATGCTCACTGCCCTGAAAGGCGTGGCATCATGCCCTAATAATCCAGCGGCCCGGTTCAGCCAGCCACTGGCGGTTCCTTTATTAAAAGGCGTGCCGCTTTCCATATAGTCCTGCGCATCAAAATGACTTCTTGTGTTGTTGGGTGATCCCATGCCATGCACAATCGCCAGCCTTTTGTCTTTGTACAGTTGTTCAAAAGCCTTGAGGGAAGGATGAAGGCCGAAGCGCCCGTCAAGATCAATCAAGGGGGAATTGCTGGTTTTGGCTGCATCCATGAACAGCGTGGGCCTGGCTGCCTTCAGGTA
>CAYVLT010000154.1:0-10429 GCA_964452405.1 uncultured Ferruginibacter sp. | reverse complement strand
TACGCAATGCTAAAGGACGGAATGCTAATTCCAGCCCTGACAGTAATACCTCGACATTGTGCGTCACCCCAAGGAGAGCTTTCGAGTTTGTCAAATCGTTATCTTTACGCAACATTTTAAACATGAAAACGATTACTAATAAATGGATGAATTCTTCCCTGAGATTATTCGGCAATGGTTGGGTGAGCAACGAGGTTCAAGTAATGAAAGCATTGACACACCAACAGAGCAAGCTGCCAATATCTGTGGAGCAAGCCAGGCTGCAAGTGGAGCAACTAAAGAAGCGGAGCCGCTCAATCGTAAAGAAAGGACACGATTCAATGCTGCCGTAAGACCTATTGAAGAAACAGCTTTGAAAATTTGGTCACAAGCGAACGGTTTATGGATTAGTGAACAAGATTTCGAAAGCCAATATGCTTCAAGGAAGATTGGAGCTGGTGCAGAGCAACAAGTTTATTTACATACAAATGGCCGAGAGGTGATAAAAGCCAATACAGGCACTTATCATGGTAACTGGTAAGAATTCTTCAATCGATTGCTTTGCCATGCTATATTTTTTCCGGCAACAAAATATACGACTGTTGGTTTTACATCTATAGATGAAACCTTTACAGTTATTATTCAGCAGCAATTTGCATTGTTGACGGAAGGTGCTTCACGTTCACTAGTTGAACATATCTTAATCAGCACGGTTTTAAGCGGACAAAGAATGATGACTATTACAACCCTTTGTTGGGAATTATCCTTGAAGATTTGCACGATGAAAATATCTTTTTGTTAGAAGGGAAGTTGCTTTTTATAGACCCAGTAATTTATTTCGAGACAATTGACATGGGGCTTGATAAAAATGTACTCTTTAGATTCCCGTTTGCTTAACCTTTGCTATTTCTTTGATACATCTTCAAGAAAATAGGGGCGAACGCACCACAAAAGTATTGCCAAAAGCGGGGCAGACGAAAGGTCAATCATCAGCAAATCGCTGTTGTACATCATACAGGCTTGACGGAATTCTGCTCATCATTTAGTTGTTAACTTCAACTTTTTAAATCGCTAATCGGCTGTAGTTCCTGGCAGCACAAGCAACAAATATCCCGCCTTCAGCAATACTCGGTCGTTGGCTGTTATTTTATGACGACCCTAATTTTACAGACATATAATCTTTTGTCACAACACTTAATAAGTTTATTGAAATGAACGTTTTTTCACATTTAATTCTTCCGGCATTTTGCACTCAAAAATCTTCCAAAGCCTGCACCACCCTGCTTACCGGCAACCCCATAACATTATAAAAATCGCCACGCACTGATTTGATTCCCACCACGCCGATCCATTCCTGTATCGCATACGCACCAGCCTTGTCATAAGGTTGATACTTGTCAACATAGAATTGAACCTGCTCAGCTGATAAATCATGAAATTCTACTTCGGTAACATCTGCAAAAGCGACTTCCTTTCCTGGTGCCAGCAAAACTACCCCTGTCATTACTTCATGCTTTTTTCCGCTTAGCTTCTCCAAAATCGCCATCGCATCCTCCCTGCTGGTTGGTTTACCTATAATTTCTCCGTTAATCACAACAATCGTATCTGCTGCAATAATTGTACTGTCTTCCTTACCAGAACCCTTCAGCATTTCTTGTACTGCCAATGCCTTATTTCTTGCGATGTAGATGGCAACGGCTCCGGGCTCTAACTGTCCAGGATAACTCTCATCGGTATTTTGCACCTGCACTTCAAACGGAATTTCTGCCCATTCAAGTAGTTGTTTTCTTCGGGGCGATTGAGAAGCCAGGATGACCTGTTTTTCGTACATGGTAAATTCTTTAAACGTATAATCTTAACAGGAGCATCGAGAGAATTCCTGTGAGCATGATCAATTTAATTTTATTACTTGTTTGATGGTACTGCAGGGTGCTTTGTGCCCGGTAAAACTGTTTCAACACCATCATCAAAGGAATGATCAATGCCACCAGGCAGTACAATGCACTTATCCACCAGCCTGATAACATCATATACACCATCACCACGCCAATAGCACCCGTCAGCACTACCAGCCAAACACCTGCAAACACTTTTGATGCCGGGATCCCCCAAGCGATAGGCATCGTTTTGCAATTGTACTTTTCATCACCCTCCATGTCCTCTATATCCTTTACCACCTCCCTTACCAATGAAATAATAAAAGCAAAGCCTGCATAAAGCACGGTAAACTTAAAGATACGTTTCATTGCAGTGGCAATTGCTGCCGGCTGGTTGGGCGTATCCAGGTAAACGGTATTGACAGCAAGGTATAGAACGATAATCACCCAGGCGGTGAGTAAAGAAATGATGATATTGCCAGTCAGCAGTTTTTTCTTGAAAGTGGTGGAATAAACCCATAGTAAAAAGGCACAGCAAATATTGGCCAATACGATTACCCGGCTTGTTTTATAAGAAACATAGGCGCTGGCTGCAATCCCCGCCAAGGTAAAAAGCAGGTGCAGCATAATGGCCCAGCGCCGGTTGATCACCTTTTCAACCACCATTTTGCCGGGTTTGTTCACGCGGTCGATATTGATATCAAAATAATCATTGATAATGTACCCTGCCGCAGCGATCAGCACGGACGCTACCACAAGCATGGCCAACACGGCTGGCGTTATGGTTTGATCAAGACCGTAATAAGCCTTGGGAAGCGAAGGGCGCACGATACAATAATAAAACAGCAGTTGGGTAATTGCAATAAACAACAGGTTAGGCCATCGAACAAGCTTTAGTAAAGATCCGGCTAACTTCATCATCATCGTTGTTTATCCATGCAAAATAAGCATTGTAAAAAAGAATACCGCAAATATCAGCAACGGCTATCCGCCTACCGAAAAAAAGCCACATTTTCCCATTTCCCGGCCCCAAAAAAGTAATCCACAACACTTAAGAAAACTGTTTCAAAAAAAAAAATGAAATTGGCCGGAGAACAAGTTTTTTAACTAATTTTAACGCTTTAAGATTGCATACCAAGTACTAAGTGGTTTAGCTGGTTGCTATTGTAAATTTAAAAAAACTGCAAATGAATCAATGTTACCAAAACATCAAGCGTAAGTCATTTCTTTGGCTCGCTGTATTTCTCTCTGGCCTTTGGTCAAACAATGCTTTTTCACAAACCATCCTTTCAACTGAGGCTGGTACCAATTACAACGGTTTGAGCGGCGTACTCGCTACAACCACTCCTTCGGTTAGCACGATTACATTTGTTATTCAGAACACAAATGCCACTCCCATTACTTTAAAAGAAGTTGATTCTCACTGCAAAACAGGGCAATCAGGTACTTTTCAGCGACTTTGGTACTCCTCCACCTCGTTGTCAGGCGCCCCTACGATCACCTCTCCTAACTGGACAATGATCGGCACAGGAAGCACCCTTTCAATTCCGGCAGACGATATTTACCCGGTTGTTACAGGTTTAAACTTCACCATACCGGCTGGAGCCCAATACCGTTTTGCACTCGAATCTAGCAATGGTATCTCTTACACCAACCAGGCAAGCGCTCCTACCCCGAATGTTTTCACAGCAAACGGTGTTAGCCTGAAAGTATACGATGCGGCCATCAGCGGCCTTGCTATCGGGTATGGCGGAGCCTTTCCTTCCCCCACTTTTACTCCACGTGCCTTTACCGGCCGTGTAATTCTTTGCACCACTACCACCCCGGCCACCGCTCCGGTACTTACCAGCGATACAGCAATTTGCGGCAGTTCTTCTGTAACGTTGCGGGTAACCGGTGGCAATCTTAATAATGCTACTGACTGGAAATGGTACACCGGAAGTTGTGGCGGTACTCTCGTAGGAACCGGAACAAGTCTTTCTGTAACCCCTTCAGCCACCACCACCTACTATGTACGTGGAGAAGGTGGTTGTGCTTAAGCACCGGGTGCCTGCTCGCAGGTAACAGTTACCGTTAGGCCCACCCCTGGAGCACCAGGTATCAACACTGTCGCTCCGATCTGTTCAGGTGGATTGGCTCACCTGGTGATCAATCCTTTTACACTTGGCACCACTCCAACACCGGACAGCGTTACAGTAACCTCCAGTACACTTTCAATTGCTGTGCCTGACAACGTTTCAACCGGTGCAAGTACTACCCTTGTAATTCCGGCGATTCCGGCAGGATCACAGATCACCAGTATCGACGTAACATTGAGCATGGTACACACTTACCCTGGAGATATGATCTTCAACCTCCAGGCTCCCAATGGTGTTATCGCCAACCTCTACAAGTATAATACCGGGACGTTTACCGGAAACAACGGTGGATTGTCCAATGCCGGCTGGTTCAATACAGTAACCAGTTCACTGGCTACCCGCCAATATGGTTCTGTAACAGCCGCTCCGTATAATTATGGCCCCGGACCGTATGCACCTGACCTGATCAATGGTGGCGTTACCGGTGCTACAGTAGAAGATCCGGACGGATTTGTTGCCAGCGCAAACGCTATGTCTGAATTGTATTCTGTTCCAAGCGGAGTGTGGACTTTGGCGATGGCCGATGGAGGCCCTGGCGACTTAGGAACACTTACCCGGTGGTCAATAAAAATCAGGTACAACAGGTACCAGCAAATACCGGCCACACCTGCTATATGGTCCCCTGTTTCAACCCTGTTTACAGATGCTGCAGGTACAACAGCCTATGATGGTGTAACACCCACCCTGGATGTATATGCTAAACCATCTGTAACTACTATCTATACTGCTGTGTCTTCTAACCTGGGTTGTACATCGGTTCCAACCACCACCACAGTTACAGTAAACAACCCGGCTGCTATCAGCGCTCAACCAGCAAGTAAAGCGGTATGTGAACTGGGTACAGTTAAATTCGGCATTACTGCAACCGGCACCACCCCAACCTATCAATGGATGGTGAATGATGGTAATACAACTACCGCGATCACCGATAATGCAAATTATAGCGGATCAACAACTGATACGTTGACCATTTCTGAAATTCCGGCTTCCTGGAACGGTTATAAATATAGTTGTGTTGTTACAAGCGTTACGCCTTGCACCACTACTGTTACTTCAAATGAAGGCACACTTACTGTAAACCCAACGCCGGTAGTTACTTTAGCTGCAAGTCCTTATACCAGCATGCTTCCGGGCTTAACCACTACGCTATCTGCTGGCTCAGTTCCATCTGCAGCTGGCTTTACCTGGTACAAAGATGGAATCGGGTTCCCTGCAGCAACCAGTGGTAATTATACCGCCACTATAGATGACCAGGGCACCTACACAGTTGAAGTGGTGGATGTAAACGGATGTTCCAATATTTCTAATGGAGTTACTATTACAGACTCTATCTCTACTCAAATGTTCATCTACCCGAACCCAACCAGCGATGGTAAGTTCTCTGTTAGCTACTACAGCTCAAAAGGAAACATCCTGGCACGTGCCCTTGCGATCTACGATTCCAAAGGTGCACTGGTACTGAAAAAAGTGTTTGAGATCGCAAAACCATACGATAAAATGCAGGTTGATTTCAGCACCTTGCAGAGAGGCTTGTACTTCGTAAACCTCCTCGACCGCTTTGGTAAGAAAATCGCTACCGGTAAAGTAGTGATTCAATAAAATAACCTTACGATCAATTAATAAATCCCGGCTTAAATGGCCGGGATTTTTATTTCTTTAACCCCGTAGCACTGCCTCATTCAAAATGTTCTGTTACAGAAAATGAAACCCGGGTTGTAGGAAAAGGAACCCAGCGGCTACAATGCCTTGCCGGGCAATCGGGATTGTAAATAATTTCAAAAGCATATTCAACTGTGTTTCACAATTAATTCACGCAGGTTCGCTTTCAACAAATCGTTACTGCGAACATTAATTTTTACCCTCCGGGACGAGCATTTTCAACGTTGACTCCTCCCGCCCTGCTTCTATTCAATTTATTCCATGTAAAATTTCAGTTTTCCGAAAGCGTCGCTGAACGGGTAGATCATCGTCACTTTAATCAATAGATTCAAGCAAAACTGGTACTAAACCGGCCCTGTTAACCTTTATCTAAGTTTGTTTTAAAGGCTGGGGTAATAGGCACAAGACCGCCAGGAATTTGTAATCATAAAGAGACTAAAATCTCTACGCTTTATGGCCATTTGCCGAAAGTTCTACTAAAAAAAAGGACTGGCAAATACAGCATTGGAGCAGGTGCTGTTGCAGCAGTCATTCAAATAATCACTGGCGAAACCTTACACCCTGTTAACCTCACTCAAGTGGAAGAACGGGTTTTATCCAAATCCCCTGAAGAACGGATCTACAACGAATTCTAACGATGGTGCCGGTCCTTATACAAGCCTGCGCTTGAAACGATTCCTCACTGGTTTGCTCAAATCGGGCTGCCATTCAAGCAAACCTGTTTCCCGGTAAATTCAATACAAGCATCCGGTCGTTGATAGAACGACATAAAGCCAGTTGGCAATTTACCGGTAAGAAATTGAACACTGTGTTGAGTACCAGGTTGCGATCACCCAAGCCCTGCGCATAGCGCATACCCTTTACCTGCCGTGTTACTAAACACCGGTTTCAGCAAGAGAGCACTTCGGCACTCTTTCTTTATGCCGGGGTTAACTCCTCCCAATTCACGAACCATCGACGCAGATGCGCTCCGCAGGTTAAACGAACTCCTTTCAAAAAAAATTGGAGATTAGAAAAGCCTTTTCAGACCATGGCTGTTGGGTCTATTTCTGCACGCAAGGTTGACGAAAGGGTCTAATAATTATAGCGCCTGCAGACCGCAATCAAACGTAAGCGGCCTGGCTTCTAAGTTGAAAAAGGATCAGGTTTATCAAAAAAAATCCCGGAACGAAGTCCCGGGATCTTATCTGTAAGCTATTTATGTTATCTTACCAGCAGCACCGAACCTTTCATCTCTACCGGTAAGCCGTTTGTACCCTTTCCTTTGAGTATCCAAACATAGTTTCCAGCTGGTTGATCTACTCCCTTAAACTTACCGTCCCATCCCTGCATAAACCGGTTGGTTTGAAAAACCACTTGTCCATAACGGTTGTAAACCACGAAGTAGTCGGTTGTGTTGATACCTACTAATATTGGGCGGAAAATATCATTAAACCCATCGTTGTTCGGGCTAAACGCATTCGGCACGTAAAAAGTCGGACCGTTAAATACATGGATCCTGACTGTATCCGTTGCCCAACAACCTGCCTGGTTGGTCGCAATTACAGACAGGTCATAGTAATTGGTATCAGGATGAGCGAAAGTGCCTGGTTGCTGAACGGGGCTGAATGTAGCCATCGGATTCGAAATACCATTCGTGGAAAGAGTCACCCCTGCCGGGTAGCTCCATTGATAGGTTCCGCCAATACCCGCTCCGCTCGCTGTTAACCGGTGAGGTGCATTCAATACTGCATTGGTATCATTTCCTGCAAAAGCATATACCGGCGGCAACATATTTACTAAAACCGAATCAGTTACAGCAAAATTACACCCGTAGTTATCGCGTACGGTAACTGTATAGTAGGTACGGAAAGTATCTGGTCTTGCAGTTACAATCGTGGTATCCGCCCTGCCATCAATCAGCGAAGCTGGAGTCCAAGCAAAATTCACCGTACCGGAAAGGTTGGATGCGCTAGCCTGCAAAACGGTGGTGGTATCGTAACAAATCACTACATCGTTACCTGCATCAGCAACCGGCTTGCGCAATACTTTCACCAAAATGTTATCAGACAACGAACAAATACCCCAGGTGGCAGTAACCGAATAACGGGTGGTATCTGTCGGAGTGGCTGTTGGATTTTTAATGTCTGCTTTGTCCAGTGACGACCGTGGCGAATAGTTGAAGATCGTTGTTCCGGCATTTGTATTCGGCCTAAGTATCATGCTTTGTCCAGCACAGATGGTTGTATCAGGACCAAGATCGAGGTACATGGTAAACACAGAATCCACCACGGCATTTACTGTGGCTTTACATCCGTTGGCATCCTGGGCCGTAACCGTATAATTTCCTGCCACTACTGCCAGCGACGCAGAAGCCTGGAAGCCCGAGGCACCGGCAGCATCTAATGTGTACTGGTATGGACTTGTACCGCCCGCAGCACCCACGGTGATCTGCCCATCAGGATTTCCTGAACAGGTAGACGGTGTAGTACCCAACAGGGAATTGGTGAGAACAGCTGGTTCCGCAACGTTAATGGAGGAGTCGATTGCACAAAGATTGGCATCACGCACATGGATTACATGGGCGCCGGCACCCACTCCCGTGAATGTTTTAGCACCGCTAAACGTTCCTCCGTCCAATGCGTATTCGTATGGTGCCACACCGAGCGAAACACTCACATCAATGCTGCCATTCAGGAGCCCGTTACAGGTTGGCTTAGAGATATTAAGGTTGTCAAATTTCACTTTCGGGTTATTGCCCACCACGTCTGTGATGGTTTTCGTGCAACCGGCACTGTCAACAATGCTGATATCATAGTTGCCCGAAAACAGGTTTCCGAAACTGTTGCCTGCCTGTGGTGCAAAGCCAGGTACAGAAGTTAATGTGTAGGTAAATGGTGCAATACCCGTACTCACATTTACAGTGATACTTCCATTAGGAATAGAAGCACAGGAAGAGTTCCCGATGGTAGAAGGTGCTACTGTTACACCAACATTATTTCCAACATTTTGAACCGGAGACTGCATTTTACATCCGAGTGCATCTGTGATCGTAATTGTATAAGCATTAGAAAGCAGGTTACGGAAAACACTGTCTGGCTGGTTATGTACCCCTCCATCCAGTGAATAGCTGAATGACGGAACCCCGGAAACCGGTTTTACAATAATAGCACCCGTCGCCGCACCTGAACAGGCGGCATTCACTATGGTGAAACCAGCGCTTACGCCCGGATCATCACCTACTGTAATAACAGGCATATTATACGTACAGCCAATAACATCAGATAAAACTATATTGCTATAGGTTCCTGATGCCAGGCCACGAATGGTATCCAATGGCAACACCGGACCTCCCATCGAATAGAAGAAAGGCGCCGTTCCGCTGGAAGGCGTTATCACAATCTTCCCGGAGCTAACGCCTAAACAGGCTGAGTTGATGGTGCTGAATGAAGCCGTCACCCCTGGCCCCGCGCCAACAGTGGAATTGAACGCATAATCGCACCCTACCGCATCAGTGACTTCGATTGCATAAGTAGCAGGAGCCAGGTTGATGAACGAATCTGCTAACTGGGGCAGGCTGCCGTTGATAGAATAACGGAAAGGAGCCACTCCCAACCCTGGTTTAACAAATATTTTCCCGGTGGCAGCAGTTGCGCAGGCAGACACCACCACACTATCGGTAGCGCTTACCCCAGCACCAATACCCACCGTGGAGTTAAAACTGTAGCTGCATCCTACGGCATCTGTAACATTGATGAGATAGGTTGCAGGGGCAAGATTGATAAAAGAATCTGCTGGTTGTGGAGCACCGCCATCAATTGAATAGTTAAAAGGTGCAAATCCGCCAACAGGTTTTACAAATATTTTACCAGTAGTTGCTGCAGCACAATTGGATACAACTGTACTATCAGTGGCAGTAAAGCCCGGGCCTGCGCCAACTGTTGAATTGAATTCTAAGTAACAGCCTGCGGCATCTGTAACCCTGATAAGATAGCTACCTGGCGCCAGGAGCAGGAATGAATCTGCAGCCTGGGGTGTACCACCATCTTTTGAATACGTGAAAGGTGCGATTCCCATACCTGGTTTTACAAATATCTTACCGGTGCTGGCAGTGGTACAACTGGAAACCACCGTACTATCCGTCGCGGTTACGCCGGTTCCAGCCCCTACGGTTGAGCTGAAATCGTAATGACAGCCCACTGCATCGGTAACACCAATCGTGTAAGTGGCAGCTGCCAGGTTAGTAAAGGAATCAGCCGCCTGGGGAGCTCCGCCGTCTATACTGAAGGTGTAGGGTGCCATGCCTGCAGCAGGGCGAACAAATATTTTGCCGGTGGCGGCACCCAGGCATGCTGTTACCACCACACTATCCGTGGCTGTGATACCAACACCTGCCCCTACGGTAGCGTTAAAACTGTATGAGCATCCAACAGCATCGGCCACCGTTACTGAATATGTGGCAGCGCCAAGGTTGATGAATGAATCCGCTGCCTGCGGCGCACCACCATCAATTGAATAGGTAAATGGCGCAATACCGCCCACTGGTTTCACAAATATTTTCCCGGTGGAAGCTCCGTTACAGGCTGTAATCACCACACTATCGGTGGCGGTAAAACCCGGGCCGGCTCCAACGGTTGAGTTGAAATCATAATAACATCCAACGTTATCGCTTACACGAACAGGATATACACCGGGCATCAAATTCAAAAATGAATCAGGCACCTGGAAGGTTACACCACCATCCATTGAAAACTGGAAAGGACTTACACCGGTACCCGGCTTAACAAATATTTTCCC
>CAYVLT010000153.1:0-10436 GCA_964452405.1 uncultured Ferruginibacter sp. | reverse complement strand
CTATGTCTAGTATCATGTTAATAATATAGTGTTGAAAGATGGACTGCTCACCCTCGATTTTACCAGTAATAAAGTATTGCAACTGGAACTTGCCGGCGGACAGGCAACGGAAGAAAAAGCTTTCAATGATTATTGCCTAGAGAAAATAAACGGGTGAGCATTATGGAATGTGCGGGCGCCTGCATCTATGCCCTAAACAACCAGTATGACTGCCCAATATTCCATCTCCATCATCCATCCTTCTTTTGAACTCTTGCGCAACGCCTCCCGCCTCCTGCATTTTATGGCCGCCGCTTTTATTGCGCTCAACGCTTTTCACCAGTTATCTGCCCATGAAGGCAGCAAAATTCTTTGTTATGCCCAACTGGTGATCGCAGCCGACCTGTTGATACTCGTATTTTTTGCCGGTGCAGCCTTGTACGCCATTTCTAAAACCAATGTATTGTTCCGCCTCATCGAAGGACTTTGTTTTGGCGGTATCGCCCTCAGTTCGGCTAATGAAGATCATCCATTGCTGGCGGTTTTCCACCTGCTCTGTGCAGGCGCTTACCTGTTCATCTGTTACCGCGAATGGCGTGTGTGCCGCACTGAATCTATCCAGTTGAGGGCCTCGGGTATCACCATCCCAAATTTTATCGCCGATGCAAACATTAAGTGGCTGCATGTAAAAAGGGTGGTGACCCGCGTGAACAGCATCCTCATCGAAACCGTGAGCAATGAAAAAGTGGAGTTTGAACTAAAGCAACATTTAAAAATTGAGGAACTGGAGCAAATAAACGATTTTTGCCGGGAGAAAGCAATGCTGCTGAGCTGATGCACCAGGTGGAGACCCCACTTTGTTGGTTATGCAGCACCACCAGCATTGCCCGCACATTTCCCATTTCAATCGTTTATTGATGAGTCCTTTTATATTGTATTCTGATGGCAGTGGTAATATTTTTGAAGATACTTCACTGTATGTAACCGGTCGCAGCGGATGGGATGCCCTTCCCATACCTGAAGACGAATGGATTGAACTACCCGGGGGAGGCAACCTGTACGAATTACCCGGCAGGCGTGGCATCGGCATTGATGTGGCGACCGGTGAAATGCGCTTGTGCGAAAAAGGCTGGGCCGTTGCTGCTTTCATTCCCCCTGCCCATACCGGCCTGTACATGGCCGCCTATGAAACAGCCCCTGATGCACCTACCCTTCCGTTGTTTTGTTATACGGCAGCGGGCTGGTACAACGACCAGTTCTATGTTCCGGCTGTCCGTATTGAACAAGACATCCGGCAGGAATGCGCCGGTTATGATGAAGAGCAGATTGCTGAAGGTTCGGCTCAACTGTTGCAACATTTTCCGCATAACCGGCTGGTACAACATTTAATGAACAACTGCTGTAACACCTATCATTGTCCTGCAGCCAGGAACCTGTCGCTCGGCCGATGGGAATGCCCTGTTCCCTCCTCACCGGCCTGCAATGCCAACTGCATTGGCTGCATCAGCTTTCAACCCGCAGAAGAGACCATTGTAAGTACACAGGACAGGCTAACGTTTAAGCCTACCCCGGAAGAGATCGTGGAGTTTACGGTACCCCATCTCGAAACAGCCCCCTTCCCGATCATCAGTTTCGGGCAGGGTTGCGAGGGTGAACCTTTGCTGATGTGGGAAACCATCCGCGACAGCATCGTCGAAATAAGGAAGCACACGCAAAAAGGCAGCATCAACATCAATACCAACGGCAGTAAGCCGGATGCAGTGAAAGCCTTGTGCGAAGCAGGTTTAAACAGTATCCGCGTAAGTACCAACAGTGCCCGTGAAAAGATTTATACACCTTATTACCGCCCTAATAATTATTCCTTCTCCCACCTGCTGGAAAGCCTGAAGATAGTGCGGGGCTATGGCGGGTGGACGAGCATCAACTATTTTGTTTTCCCCGGCATGACCGACAGCGTGGAGGAATATGAAGCCCTGCGCTCCCTGATCAGGGATACTGACCTGTGCATGATCCAGTGGCGGAATTTTAACATCGATCCCGACTGGTACCTGGGAAAGATAGGTGTTGCGGAAACCGGCGAATGTATGGGCATCAAACAAATGATGGAGCTCATCCGCGAAGAATTTCCGGCACTGCGTTTCGGGTATTTCAATCCTTCCATTGAACGGATCAAAGGCAATTTCGAAGAGGATTTCGCTCACTGGTAGTAGTGAGCCTGGCGGTATCACCCTTTTACCCGTAACATAACAGTAAGGGCTGCACGAAAATGCGGCACCTGCCCGGAGGCTTTGGCATAGCAGGTTGCCTATTTATTGCCACGCATTTTGCTGATGATGTATAGTACCAGCGCCACAATGCCCACCACTGCAAGGATGCCCACCCACATGCCGGCTTTAAAGATCCCTTTGGCAAGCTCGCAACTTGATAAAAACGGCAGTAAGCAGATCAATACGTAAAGGAGGCTGGTCGATTTCCTGGTCATAATGTTGATTTTTTATTGGTGGATAAATGTTTTCGCCCGGAGTGTTTATGCCGGTGGATATTTTCAGCTTCATCCAGTGAATGGCTTTCATGCAGGTCGTTCTCTTTTTGTGCGAGACTGGAAAGTTTGATGTAGAATTTTTTCAGTTGTTTCAGCTCATCTTCCGTAAGGTCTTCAATGTCCACCAGGCGGTTACTTGCTTTTTCGTTGGAAGCAATGAGTTCGTTTAATTTAAGGTGGATGGCCATGGTATCTTTGTTCTGTGATTGCTGAATCACAAATACCATCAGGAAAGTGATGATGGTGGTACCGGTATTGATCACCAGTTGCCAGGTATCCGAATACCCGAACAAAGGCCCCGTGATTCCCCATACCAGCACAATGCTGATGGCGGTGATAAAGGCGGCAGGTGAACCTGTTACGCGGGTTACCATCGAGGAAAACCTGTCGAACAATTTTTTAAACCGTTTCATGCACATAATTTTTAAGTAAGTTATAGTCTGTCAAAAGAAAAAAGTGACGCATCCCGATCGGCTTTGCCGGTAACCAGGTTGGCAGTAATAACGGCCGCCACCCGGCTGAATGTGATGCCATTGCCACCAAACCCGAGGGCAAAATAACTTCCCGGCAAAGGTTTATATGTTCCAATAAAAGGCAGCCCATCTTTTGTAGTGCCAAAAGTGCCTGCCCAACTGAACTCCGGTGTAAAAGGAACCAGCGGGAACAACCGCTCAAAGTCCTTCGCCAGTTGTTTTGTTTTCCTGCCAAGGAGGCGGTCACGTTTGGCGGGACTGTAAAAATTCTCGTCCCGGCCCCCGATCACAATGCGGTTATCCCGGGTGGTACGCAGGTACAGATAAGGAACTGCCGTGTTCCAGATCAGGGAATCCTTGTACCAGGCAGGCCCCTGCAGGCAATCGCCGGCACAGGCATAGGTAGAATGTAGTTGCACAATAGGTTCGCTGATATACCTGGTAGCTTCATAGCCCGTTGCATACACCAGTTTTTTTGCCACAATATGGTGGCCCGTTTCCGTTACCAGTTGCACTTTTTTTACCCCATGCTGAATGGAGGTGATGGCAGTGCGATCGAATACCCGCAGCCCTTTGGTCATACCTGCCTGCAGCAGCGCATGGGTAAAACCATAGGCATCTGTTGTTGCCGCCGCCTTCGACAAAATAGCCCCGCTACTGTCAAAACCATATAATTGCTTTATTTCCGCTGGCTCAAGCCAAACCACTTCGTAGCCCTGCGCTTTCCTGCTCTTGTATTCCTGCTGCAACATGGCCCGGTCTTTTTTGTAAGCCGCATAATACAGGCTTTGCCGGTGCTGAAAATTTTTGAAGCCGGTGGCGCCTGCGATCTCCGCCAGGTCGCTGATGGATTGGGCACACAGCGCATAAGCCCTGTTGGCCTGCTTTTCACCAATCTGTTGCTGCAATTGATGCAGGGGGATATCAATTTCATATTGCAGCAACGAGGTACTGGCGCAGGTACTTCCCAATCCTACTGACCTTGCATCCACCACCAGGCAATCCACCCCACGGTTCACCAGTTCCCAGGCCACCAGGGCACCGGAAATGCCGGCCCCCATTACCACCACCGCTGCCGTTGTATCGCAGGTAAGTGCAGGGTACTGAAAGGGCAACCCATCTTTTATCAGCCAAAAAGGAAATCCCGACTTAAGGTTCATGCGTTTCGTAAATTAACCAGCACCTGCGTTCCTGCAGCCTGGTATGCCTGTATCGTTGCAATAGAAATGCCACTCAACAGCAACGAAGGACTTCAGCAAAACAGGGAATTAATTTCTACAGGTTGGGATACTGCTGTTGAGAATTCCTGGAGGATAGAGATACTTCTGTGTGGACGGGTTACCCGGGAAATGACAGCATTCAATTGATGGAAAAAGCATTGTGATATTTCAATCACTGCAAAAAAAAACCCTCCTGAAGAATCAGGAGGATTATTTCTTTAACCCTTAAAACAACCAACATGAATGTTGATAGGCTGTAAAAATAATATTTTATTGATAAAATCAAAAGGAATAATGATTTTTTTAGAGCAAAAAAATAAAAAGCAATCCTTTGCGGTGGATAATTGACATTTTACTAAACGCTGAAGCCCTTTACCGGCAAGGCTTCCGGCAATGAATCCTTTCATCGTTATCCTCCTGTTAATAATTATTGAGCTGCGGAACTTACTCAACTTTTGTTGTGTTTGGAAACACCTGTAAACTTTGCGTGGTACCACTACTGCTATTCATTAAATTCTCCCACTGCACAATGTTGAAAGATAAAATGGTTGGCAAAGGATACACCTACGCGGCGGTAAGCCGGGTTGAGGCAGTTGCGTCGATGGCCGAGTGTTGGTACCCCTGTATCGATCAGCCACTCGAGCGCTATATATTTTCCTACATCACTTCCGAAAAAAAGACATTCAGCGTTGTTGCTTTCTTCGCAATCCACCCGTTGGTGCGCCTGCCGCTGGTGGGTGGACAGTTCGTTGGCATAACAATGGGCATCATCGTACAGCGCTTCGTCAAATACCAGCGGTTCGCAGGCCACCCGCTTTTTTAAATCCCTCAGCAAACCCGTTTTGTACGACGCCATTCCCCGGTCTCTCACATTCGGAATGCCTTTATATGGCATTACCTCGTTCACGGCGAACTGGGCGGGGTACATCCTGCATAAATTGATGTAAAGGATAAGTGATTTTTCTTCCTGGCCCAGGTAATCCACTGCAGCAGCAGTATTGGCCTTGTTCAACTGTTCAGGTGTCCAGCCCTGAGCTGCTAAAAAAACTGACCACAAACAGGAGACGCAGGTAATAAGGAAGGCTTTCATAATGGCAATTTACACTCCATTGCGGCACTCCGTTTACAGGCATTCATTTTTAACGTTTCCGTGCGGTCGGTCCCATGCCCTTCCGTGTCGCCAACGGGTGACAAAGTTGCAGGCATCCCCTTTAAAAAATATTACGTAACTGATTGATTTGCAATTATAAAACCAGCTATCAATTTTAGCAATTCCCTGCAAACTATGGCATGGATATTTAGGTTAGTATAATGTAATTAAACAGCAGCACTATGAAAAAAATAATCATTGCCCTGGTAACCTTCTTCTCCATCGACTGGGGTTACAAGGCTAGTTCACAGGTTTATTCAGGCGTTAGTTTTAATACATTTTATACCGAGTTGAGTCCTTATGGAAGCTGGATCAGTTACCCGGGGTACGGCGAGGTATGGATCAGTAATATCAATGGGTTTGAGCCCTACTCAAACAATGGCCATTGGGAATTCACCAGCTATGGGTGGACCTGGGTATCGGATTATCCCTGGGGCTGGGCGCCATTCCATTATGGCCGCTGGGCCTACCTCACCGGCTATGGATGGGCCTGGATCCCCGGCTACGAATGGGCTCCCGCCTGGGTAAGCTGGTGTGAATACGATGGATTCTATGGCTGGGCGCCCCTGGGTCCGGGATGGGCTTTTAACCGGCCCTTCAGGGATATTCCCTATGGGTACTGGCATTTTGTTCGCCACCGCTACATCAACAGCCCGAATGTTTACCGCCACTTCTCCCGCCCGGCGATCAACAGCAGCGAATATAACAATGTACCCATCGTAAGCAATGTACAGGTGGTTGATAATACCCGGTATGCAGCCGGTCCCAGCCGGCAGGAAGTGGAAAAAAACACCCGCAAAACCATTGCCCCAAAAACACTTCGCTTCGCTGAACAGCAACCCGGCAAATCACAGGTAAAGGGTGACCAGGTGCAGATCTACCGTCCCGAAGGCGATGCAGCAGCCAACGCTGGCCAGGCTGGTTCGCCGGTGAAGGACAGGCAGCCTGCAGGTACTAAACCCGGGAAGAATGGCAGCCTGGGAGAAACAGGCGTAGCGGAATTACCGGTGCCGGTTAAAAAGCAACCAGCCAGTATATCCCCTGTATCACCCGTTCGCCCCGATCCAAATAACGTAGCGGGCCAACCCGGCAAGCAGCAGCAAGGTCAACCAGAAACCCTCCCGCTAAAAAAGCCGGACCGGGTAAAAGACCTGCCGCCGGTGCAACCTGCGGAAGACCGGGATGCCCTTTTTCAACAACAGCAGGCCGAACAACAGCGACTGCAGCAACAGCAAGCGCAGCAGGCAGAACAGGCAAGGCAACAGCAGTTGCTGGAACGGCAAAGGGCCCGCGAGGAGCAACAGCGATTAAGGCAGGAACAGAACCGGAGGGATGCCGAAGCCCGGCAACAACAGCAGCAACTACAGCGGGAGCAAAGGACGCAACAACCCAGCCGGGAAATGACGCCAAGGGAACAGCCAGCCACCCAACGAACCCTGAACCCACCTGCCAGGTCCAGGCAAAAAGGCTGATCATGAACTTCGTAATACGCTAATATTTTTAAAGGTCGCATGCGGACCTTTTTTGTTGCCAGTCTTCAATAAAACAGTCTTGTTATGACTATTTTTTTATTGAATTTAAAAGAATATAACCTTATTAAAAAATTGATTTTTAACAAATTAATCCTTTCTAATAAAATTTAATTGAACGAGCCATTTAGTGCCGGGCTGCTGAAGCGTGCCGGGATATTCTTGCTACTGGTTAACCTGGTTGCCTTTACACTAGCCCGATAACATTTGTTTTTAGATTATTATTCATTCAATTATTTGTAAAACAGTAATTTACAATGATTACCGGGAATTTATAAATTAACAAAACCATCATCACTCGCACTTCATCACCTGCCTTCAGCATTCGAAATTCCCCGCTCATCGCCGGATCAATACTGGTGGAGGGGAGAAAAAAAATGACAATCTAAGGTTGTCATTAATTCATTGTTAACCATATTTATATAAAAATTGTCGGCTTTTTATTTAGAGGAAGGCTGTCTATTTCCCAGTTTTATATTTAGTCAATTGCTTTACCTGGGCTGCTGTAGCCGGGAACAGGCTAACGGCCGCTCCACCACCCCTGGCCAGTTGCAGGCTGAGGCGGGTCTTATTGTTTACAATAAACTGCCTCACCTGGTACTGTTCCGGGTTGGTCTTCCAATCAGCTCCTGGTCCGTCTCCATAGATCGTCGCAACATAGTCCTGCCCCGGATCCAGGAAGTCGAGTACCGCCATGGCAGTACGACTGTTCTCATCTGTAATGGCCCCGATAAACCAGTTGTCCCCCGTCTTGGCCTTACGGGCAATGCTGAGGTAATCTCCCGGCTCTGCCTCCAGTATCCGGGTATCCGACCAGTCGGTGGGTACATCCCTGATAAACTGGAAGGCATCCATGTGTGCCTCATAATTGGCCGGAATATCAGCCGCCATCTGGAGGGGACTGTACATGGTAACATACAGCGCCAGTTGCTTGGCGAGGGTGGTGTGCAATTGCCTGTCGGGGGCACCGGCGGCATAATGCCGTAGTTTGAATATACCGGGAGTATAGTCCATCGGCCCCCCCATCAAACGGGTAAAAGGAAGAATGGTTTCATGCTCCGGCGGGCTCCCCTCGCTGAACGCATTGAACTCATTTCCCCGGGCAGCCTCGCAGGCAACAAAATTTGGATATGTGCGGTGCAGGCCGGTAGGGCGCATCGGTTCATGAATATCGATCATCACCTGGTGCCGGGCTGCTTTTTTTATCGACCGTAAGTAGTGATTTACCATCCACTGCCCATCGTGGTGCTCACCCCGCGGGATGATCTGGCCCACATAACCCGTCTTCACCGCATGGTACCCATACCGGTTCATAAATTCAAAAGCCGTATCCATCTGCTGGTCGTAAGTGGCCGCATCTGCGCTGGTTTCATTGTGCATGATCAGCTCCACTCCTTTTTCCTTTGCATAACGGGTAATGGCAGGTACGTCAAAATCCGGGTAAGGTGTCACAAAATCAAAATGGTGCCCGTACCAATTGCCATACCAGGCTTCCCAACCGGTATTCCAGCCTTCCACCAATAATCCCTGTATGCCATTCCGGGCGGCAAAGTCGATATACCGTTTCACATTGGCAGTATTGGCGCTGTGGCGGCCATTGGGATAGGAATGACCGTTGGCATCAAGCGAATCGGGATGATCGGTGTAGTTCCAGGAGCCGGTATTGGTCTGCATTTCCCACCAGATACCGATAAACTTCATGGGTTTTATCCAGGAGGTATTGTCAAGAGCGGAAGGTTCATTCAGGTTCAGGATCATCTTCGACCGCAACAGGTCGGCCGCCTGGTCGCTCACGATCACCGTGCGCCAGGGCGTTTGGGCCGGTGTGCGCAGGTAGGCTTTATTGCCATAGGTATCGGGTACCAGGTTGGCTGAGAGGCGAAACCGCTCCCTGTCAACATGCAACTGCATGGCAGGGTAATCCACCAGGGCCGCTTCGTGAATATTGATGTAAAGTCCCTCCGCCGTCTTCATCGTAAGCGGGGTTTGCACCGCGTACTGGTCGGGCACATCCAGGGCCCGGCCTCCGTTAGACACCATATCTGATTTCCAGGCATCCACCTGGCTCAGGGGAGTGGTACTGTATAGTTGTTCATTGGTGTCGTAATCACCCGGTATCCAGAAGGTTTTATGATCACCCGTAAGCGCAAAACTGGTGAGTTCCCGCTCTACGATGAAATAGGTTAATCCCGCCTGCCGCGGAAACTCGTAGCGGAATGCCACCCCCTCATCAAATATCCTGAAAACAATATTGAGCAGGATACCGGTGGAAGCCTGCCGCAGTGATACTTTTACCTGCCGGTGGTGATCGCGGATATGGCTCAGCTCGCCCCATACCGGCGTCCAGCTTTCATCCACTTCCGAGGAATCCGTTTGCAACCATTCAAAACCTTTGTCAAGCCGCTGGCCCTTATCGAGCACAAAACCCACCTCCGACGCGGTAACCACCGGCTTTCCCTTGTACTGCACGGCGTATTGGGGGGCGCCTTCCCCGGTTAACTGAAACTGTAACATTACATTTCCCATGGAAGCAGCAACAGGTGATTGAGCAGTGGCGCTTCCCAGCAGGCTGCCCATCAACACGAAAAGGAGGATCTTTTTAGAGAATGGCATTGCGTTGAATAATAAAAGTGAGGTAAAGATGGCGGCCGCCATCGGCAGCGGCCAGCGTAAAATGACTACAAGTTTAGGGTAAAAAACGGAGAGCAGCAACCTGTACCCCACCTAACAATCGTTTGTTGTTCATTAATTATCCTGTACCCGTAGCCGGGTTAACAGCTACGCTTACCCGAAAAAAAACGGGTGGACGCACCTGCACAAAAATTTATTGCCATTCCTTTACAACCCATTATTTTTATCGGGCAGAACCAACAAAGAAATAAACTACCTTCATCGCATGAGACTACTCGCCCTGCTGCTCCTCTGCAGTTGCTGCCTTACCGCCCTCGGCCAGAAAAAAACCGGCTGGGTTTCCGGCATCGTGGTGGACGAAAACGACCAGGCGATCCCCGGTGTGTCGGTGGTGATCCTGGGCAGGACGACCGGTGAAATCAGCAGCGATTCCGGCAGCTTCCGCATCCGGGTGGCAGCAGGCAAACCTTTCGCCCTTGTGTTCAGTCATACCGGCTATGCCTCCCTCCAGAAAAACTTTTTGCTGAGTGAAAATGAAGAAGTGAAGCTGATGGTGAAACTGCCCCTGAACGGCGAAACCCTGCAGGATGTGGTGGTAACGGATGGCCGGGAACGAAGGGAGGCGGGACTCACCAGGATCAATGCCCGTAATGCGCTGGTATTACCCAGCACCAGCGGGGGAATCGAATCCCTCATCAAAATCCTCGTAGGCAGCAATAATGAACTCACATCGCAGTACAGTGTACGGGGCGGTAACTATGATGAGAACCTCATCTACATCAACGATTTTGAAATTTTCAGGCCCTACCTCGTGCGGAGTGGCCAGCAGGAAGGCCTTAGCTTCATCAACCCCGAACTGGCCAAAAACGTAAGCTTTTACAACGGTGGTTTCCAGGCAAAATACGGGGACAA
>CAYVLT010000152.1:0-10553 GCA_964452405.1 uncultured Ferruginibacter sp. | reverse complement strand
ATGCTTCTAGGCTGCTGGCCCAAAAGGACAGCAGCCTGCAGGCACTACAGGGGATACCTTCTAAATATGTTTCCACCATCGATAAGAAAATTACCACATACCAGAACAGGGTGAGCAGCAAAACGATCAAAACACATACCCGCCTGAGTAAGTGGGAGAACAAGATCAAGGGTACACTGGAAAAACTGAACCCGGAAGCAGCCCGCAGTTTATTCGGTAACAACCAACTCAACTTTACCAGCCTGCTGCAGAAAATAAAGCAGGGCGAAGTGGTTGCATTGCAGTATCACCAGCAATACGATAAATACAGGGATGACCTTACCACCAACATCAAATACCTCGAAAAGCAAAAAGATTTTTTAGCCAGTGGTATGCTGAAAAAAATTAAGTCCGCCCAAAAGATAGCTGAACTGAATGCAGCGGAAAGTAGTACCGATGATATTCGGGCTATCAAAGTGCATAGAAAGGAAGCACGACATTCAAGTAAAAAGGCAATAATAAGCGCTTGGGAAAAATGGGCAGAGAAACCATACGTTATACCGAAGCTGTCCATAACTCCAAAGAAATAGACTACGACGAAGTCAGGACTAAAAGCAGCTGAAGGAAATACTGACCTTACTGCAGAAAGCTTGCGCTTCTGAAAAACCTCCCAACTTGTGGCGATATTTGCTCTTTTTTTGAGGGTAGCTGTCATTTGTTGGAACTTGTGTCGATCAAAAATCGCCTGCAAGTCGTCACATAATTTAGTGTAATTTTCGCTTGCTTGTCGATTTCGGCTTCAAAAGCCATAGATTTGAAATATGAAATTACCAATACTTGGCATTCTATTTATAACAATTGGAATCTCCAAAGTCTTTTCCCAAACTGACTTATCTACCACGGCCCTGCACAGAAATTCAATTGTTCAAAATGATACTTTGTATGTTTTTTATACCGCAGAACAACTCGTTTCAATTAAGTATCGAACCAATAAAAAGTACTACTGGTATAAAAATGATTCGATTTACATTACAGAGTACGGATCGGATGGTAGATTATTGAATGGTAAATTCACATCTTATTTTCCCAATAAGTCGCTTTATGAAAAAGGAGAGTTTAAATTCGGAACAAAAGATGGAGTATGGAAGACTTGGTATCCTAATGGCAAATTACATTTCATCATGACGTGGAACATGGGTAGACTCAAAAAGAATATGAAAGAATTTGATATGAATGGAATTCCTGTAGGCGATAAGCAGAATGTAAATGGGAAGGAAAACGAAAATTCCGAATAGGAATTTTATTATTCTGAAATTGCTATGGAAGTATTGAAACGAAAAATTTCTGCAAATTCTTTAGTTATCACGGTAGTATTATCATTTATTATCGTCAGTATTTGTTTTTCAATCATGCTGATAAGTTATTACTATAGTGGTAGTCAGTTAAAATATATCAGTAGTATTAGACTCGGAGATGATCTTGAATCTGGAATTAATATTTTATTATTAGAAACTGATTTTACAGGGGAAGAAAAATCAGAAACGATTAGCGTTTATTCGGATTCAAAAGATTCGGTGACACTCAAAAGAAGTACCTGGGGTACCCTCAGGTATAACTACGTAAATGCATTTAATCAACTTGGCAATAAAGAGCAAAGCTTTTTTAGCAGTAACGACGTTCCGGACAGTTTAAATTGTGCATTGTATTTGGTGGATCATCAGCGACCACTTAGTATATCAAAAACCACTCAAATTGATGGAGCAATCTATTTACCTGCAGCAGGAATAGTTGAACAGAGATATTCAGCCAACATAGTAGGAGACCAGCGCCCGTCTTTTGGCAAACTACCAACTTTTAATCAAGAATTACAAACATCCTACACTGCTCTTATTAATAGCTTTACAAATAAGACCAACATTTGCAATACTGCGATGATAGGCGGAATAATATCCCAAAAATTTAACGACTCTTTACTTAATATAAATTCAAACGAAACGATCCAGTTATTGTCCGGAAGTTACACCGGAAAAATAATAATAAGCTCTTCAAAATCGATTGTGATTAATGCAGGGGTTATTTGTAAGAATATTATAGTGATAGCACCAAAAATAATTTTCAAAGACGGCTTCAAGGGTACTCTCCAGGCTTTTGCGACAGATAGCCTTATAATTGGCTCTGATTGCTTGTTAGAATATCCCAGTGTTTTGATGTTAAAACAAAATGTCGAAAGCAAGGAGCAATCACGGTTGTTTGTTGGAAACAGAACGATGATTTCAGGCTCAGTTTTTTGTATTAGCACTAAAATTGGGTATCCTAAAATAATGGCGGAATTTCGGGAAAACAGTGTAGTAGAAGGATTAGTCTTTGTACACGGATTTCTTGACTTAAGGTCAAAAGTTTATGGAACTGTTTTTACAGACTTTTTTATTCATCGGGATGATGTGGCAATGTTAGAGAATCGCTTGACGGCGCCTTTAATAAGTAGAAGTGGATTGCCATTCTTTTTAACTCCACCATCGGGTTTCAGCAATTCAGAAAGTTTAAAAATAATTTGTTGGATAGAATGACTTTCAAAAAACTAAAATCGAATACACTACTCGAAAGTTTGGTTGCTTTAACCATATTGATGATACTTTATTTTATTGTGACAACCTTTTTTGTTCAGAATAGTGTTATTGTTAAATCTAAACTGAAAGTAAAGGCCCTTGAACAAATGAGCAACATTTTTTTACAGCACGATTTATTAAGTGAAGACAATATAGTCATGTATGAGGATGACGCAATGTGTATAAAAAAAGAAGTTGGAAAATATGGATACCGATTATTAGAAGTAAAGCTTTTTGCGGTTGATAAGCAAGGTGTAATTATAGTTAGTAGAGTAAAAATTGTGCAAGGTGAAGTGCTGTGAATATGCTAAATGATAAAAATAAGTTGAGATCTTTTACAGTCATAGAAATGATGATAGCTTTGCTGATATGTAGTTTTGTCATTGGTTTTGCCTATTACTTTTTGTTTTTAACTAATAGTAGATTAGTAACAACTAATCGAGAAAAAGCTATTATGAATGACTGGTTTTTATTTCGAAGGGCTATGGCAAATGATTTTTCCAAAGCTGATTTTATTAAGGGTGTTTCCGATAAAATATATTTTTTTAAAGGTGAAGAAGACAAAATATTCGTGAAGTATGAGTACACACCAGTCCAAATAATCAGGACTGAAGAAGGAATATCAGACACGTTTAATAGCTTTCGGAAGGTTGACATTTCTTGTGAGACGGTCAACGATACTTTACTTCTTGTAAATAATGCAATCATTAAAGTTGAAGCGGCTGGAATTTTATTGAACACAGTTTTTCATAAAGAATATTCAGCAGAGCAATACAACAAATTCTCGATGCAAAATGAATAAGACATTCAATATAAAAGATTTAAGGACAGAACTGAAAAGAAACGAATTTTCGGAAGCTAAAATAAAAGCTGATAGTACCAGCATACTGCAACGGGAAGTAAATTTTAGTAAAAATATTTTGACTGATAAAAATCGACAGGATTTTTATTTTGAAGTAAAAAACCTCCTTGAGTCCGGCATAGATCTTATCAGTGCTTTAGAATTGGTTAAGGATGGTCTTAGCAAAAAAAGGAAGGTAGATTTAGTATCATTACTTGTTACTGGGATAATAAAAGGAGGGACACTTTCAGATACTATGGAGTCATCGGGACAATTCAGTACATACGAATATAAAAGCGTCCAGGTGGGAGAGGAAACTGGCAAAATGCTCCAGGTTCTTGGACAACTAGCATCCTTTTATCAAGGAAAGGTAAAACAAAAAAGACAGATTATTAGTGCGTTGACCTATCCAATTCTTGTGTTGACAATTGCTTTTTTGGCAGTTATTTTTATGATAACTTATGTGGTTCCAATGTTTACTGATATTTTTAAGAGATTTGGCGGTGAACTACCAGAAGTAACAAAAGCGGTAATCTTTGTTTCAATTTCTGTAAAGAAATATTTCATCTTTTTTTTTCTTATCGTTGCAGGCATCCTTTTGATATTTTGGTTTAATCGGAAACGTATTTGGTTTAGAAATTGGTCAACATTGGCGTTGTTGAAAATTCCACTGATCGGTAGTTTGATAAACAAGATTTATATGGCTCGTTTTTCTAACACGATGGCAATGTTAATAGGGTCAAAAGTACCCTTATTGCAATCTCTTATTCTACTGCGTCAAATGATTAGCTTTTATCCCATAGAAAATTCAATTCTGAAGATTGAAGAGAATATTCTTGCTGGGATATCATTGAATCGAGCATTAAGTAACCATGAACTATATCCTAAAAAAATGATCTCATTGATCAAGGTTGGAGAAGAAACCAACCAGTTAGATATTTTTTTTAAAAAAATCAGTGAGCAGTATACGGAAGAAGTAGAATTTCAAACCTCAGTTTTAAGCAAATTTATAGAACCAGTTATAATAATTATACTCGGCTTGGTTGTTGGAGTAATTTTAATCGCAATGTATTTGCCATTGTTTCAACTCGGCCAAAATATTTAAAATTAATTTCTTCGAAAAAATTTTGTCAATAAAAAAAATTATTATACCTATGTACTAAATTTAACCCTTTAACCTTTTTCTATGCAACATAACCATTACCCGTAGACGCCTTTCTGAACTTTTATTGACTTACTTTTTGTTTTTTATTTCATTCTCCATTATCAATTTATTTCCATGGATCTTCAAATAAGAAAGCGTATCCGTACGCACCTACTATTCTTATGTTTACCACTTCTGATCATCGTTAATAGCGGAGCCGCCCAAAACCCGATTAATGTAGATCTGCTAACAGGAACAGCTACAGTTACCATCCCGGTTTACACTCTTAGCGTTGGAGATTTGTCTTCTCCGGTAGCGCTTTCTTACCGGGCTTCTGGCTTAAAAGTTCAAGACTACGACAATAGCGTAGGGATTGGATGGCGTCTGATAGCCTCAGGACAAATAAGTCGCGAAGTCAGAGGGTTTCCAGATGATATGGAAATTCAAAATGATGCATCATATGGAACAATTAAGGGATGGTTAAGGCCTTCTAATAGTGCACCAGCTTTAGCTCAAAGTTTTGCCAAAGCCTCTGGAGGCTCAACATCCTGTGCGGATGAAATTTCAGATGCTAATAATATCAGTGCCAATTTTCCTTACACATTGGACGCCGAACCTGATTTGTTTACTGTAAGTGCCCCAGGACTAAATTGTAGCTTTGTGTTTGACGCGTCTGCGAGTCATTTAATAAAGACAATTCCTTACAGAGATTATAAATTTTTTTACAGCACAAATCCAAGTACAGGCCGTATAGTATCTTTCACTGTGATCAATGAAAAGGGAATCAAATACTATTTCGATAAAGGAAGTATGGTGAATCATTATATCAATGCACTTTATAACGGAGGGGCATCAGAAATATCTCCATCTTCACTGGAGGTTTTTAAAAGTGACTTTATTAAATATAGAACAAAAACCACCCAATATTTAAATTATGATGAAGCATGGATGTTGACCAAAATGGAGGATACCAAAGGAAATACGATTTCCTATGAATACACGGCCACCATACTTCCGAATTTAAATTATAAACTTGATAAAGAAATTAAAGCTGTTCAAATTATTAAGCCAGATGGTTCGGGTGGTTTCATAAACAAGCCGCTTTATACTGTGATTAAGTGGAGGACTTATTATAAATTAAAGACAATTGTTTCTCATCTCGCATCATCTGATATTGGAAATGTGTCCGATATTAGTTTTGGATGGTCAAGTGATGGTCAAAACTCTTCCGACAAAAGACTAACATCTATCAGCCTTGAAAGGGAAAAGATAAATTATACTCCAATTTATACTAAGCGATTCACAGGACCTTCAGAAGTCTATAGTTGGTATTTTCTTAAGGGATTGCAAATGGCCCATGCAAATTGTTCAACTGGGAGTAGCCAATATGATTTTACATATAATTCTGTAGACGAACCAACAAATACCTGTTACTGTACGCCATTAAATGGAACTGTTGTAATGGATAGTATTACTAACCAACAAGATTATTGGGGATATTACAATGGAGCTATTCACAATGAAAGTCTCGAGCCTACGATATGGGTCTATGCAGCCAATTCTGCGGTAGAAACTTTTAAAAATTACCCAATTCCTGGTTATTCTGGTTCAGATCAGGTACAAATACCAACTACATCCTATGTGGATCGATCGGTTAATGTACATGCTATTGACGGCACTATCAAACGCATAACATTGCCCGCAGGAGGGGTTGCTGAATTGGAATATGAGAATAATGATTTCTATGATAAAGACATTCCGAGTATTTCACAAATGGGAGGAGGAATACGAGTAAAGAAAATAACTTTTAACGATGGACTCAATACTAATGAAATTACGAATTATAGTTATATAGACCCAGCAACAGGTGTTAGTTCTGGTAGAGCAATCTCGGTTCCAAAGTTTACAATACCGTTTGATAACAGTAGTTCCTATCCAAATCTTACTGAGGCTGTAAAAAACTCAATATATCGAACCACTTATGATTTAAACAACGAAGCAGAAGATATTTTATACAAAGTCGTAACAGTGAGTAAGGTGGGTGCTGGAAAATCTGTACATGAATTCGATGTAAGTGGTACCTATGGAAGCTCTCCCTCAACCTATTGGCAGGAAACTAACAACTATATTGTGAGAACGAACCTTTCGGGGCCTAGTCCTTGTGTTTCAATTGCGCCATCTTTCTTGAATGCCGGTTCATTAAAGTATCCTTTCTCAAATCATCCAAATTTTGACTTTCAACGTGGCTTGCCATTATTGGTGACCCAATATACCGACGCTGGAGACAAATTGTTAAGCGAGACCTATACATATCAAAAATCTCATACTAATCCCAGTTTTGTATATGGGCTACACATTGATGATATAGGAAACAATGTAACAGGATTTGGCAAATACAATATTAACACTGTTTTCGACAATTTCCTTATTCAGAAAACAACTACAAATTATAATCAACCAAATCCAGCTCCCTATAACTCCTCCATTAGGCAGGATGTTGAAATTTACGATTTCACCCCTAATAATTCAACTTTACCCTACCGCGTTTTGACCGCTGTTCGTAAAATAAATAGCGACGGTGTTACAGTAAAATCAACTTTTAAATATGCTAAAGATTATACAACAACTGCATCTGGTACAGGCGACGATATGGATAAGTCTTTATATTACTTCATTAACAATAACAATAATGTATTGATTGAAACGGCACAATCAAGGGTAATATCAGGAGTCGAAACTTACCTTGGCGGAAGCCTTAATACATTTAAATATTATCCATACTCAGTATTTGCTTCAGGTGGAAGGTATCTTCCGTTTAGATCCTATGAATTCGTCAATCAGTCTGGTGCAGCAAGTTTTACTCCTTCTTCCGATGCTTCAGGTGTATTTAGCTGGGACCTTACAAATTATGTAAACCCACCAACAACTATTGAAAATTATAACGACAATGGTCTTCCCAAACTAATTACTAACAATAGCAGGCAGCCAAAGACAATTTTCGCACCAACTTATTACGAAACGAAAGCAGCTGAATTTACCAATGCATTACCAGAAAATGTCAGATTTTTAAATGGAGATATAATCGGCCCAGAAAGTGCTACAGAATCTTTTTCGATTGGAGGCAACACCTTTAATCAACCTGGTCATGCGAGCAACAGCTGTTTGAATTTCCAAAATGGAACAATCTTGAGCGCACAATTCACAAAAGCTGCATTTGGAAGAAATATCATTATTTCATTTTGGTCAAAAAATTCTGGAAGCATTCAGAATATGAGGATAAAGCTAACTAAACAGGATGGTACCAATCTTTATGATAATTCTAACCTAAAAGTTCTTCCTGGCGATAACTGGTTATACAATCAGTTCTTGATTCCTTCACCGTCAGCAACTGGCGTACTAATTGTGTATATTTATAATATTGGTACGACACCGTATAGTATTGACGATCTATTGCTGTATCCTGATAATACCGCCGTAACAACTTACAATTATACAACCAACAGTAGTTTGGGTACAAATCTCCTCACCGGGAAATTTGGCGTAAATGGCATCGGAAATGTATTTGAATACGATGCTGCGGCCCGGCCTTGGCTTGTACGTGACCAATTCTACAATATCACAGAAATGAAAAAATACAAGAACAAAAATAATTGGGCCCAACTTTCTACTGTTCTTCCAATTCATTTTGCAAATAGTTTGTATCCCTTCACATCTGACTATAGGGTCGAGTTAAATGTGCCGGTTAATTTTGATGTGAGTTTATATCCGCTTCCTTCGGACTGCACTCCTTCCGATAATATTTTGTATACCTGGGATTTTGGCGATGGCACACCAATTGTTCAAACTACCGTCGGATACACCACTCATACCTACACCACACTTAATCAGTTTCAGGCTTCTGTTACGATTACTTCACCGGGATTAAATACACTGTTTTTGCAAACACCACCTGTTACTAATACCGTTGCCCCGTTCCCAATAACAGTGCTCAGTTCTCCTCCTCCTCCTCCTCCTCCAGGCGGTGGTGGTACCCCTGTGATTTGTTCGGCGGGTATTATTCAGCTTTCTGAATCTGGAGACTGTACTCTTAGCAATTGTGGAGGTATGCCCTCGGATTGCAGCCATACCTATTTTATGATTTCTTCCATAACAGGAGGATCGTTAAGTAATGTTGTTGAAGTAACCTGGGAAACTGCTGATTTGAGTGCAACTAACTGGATTACGTTTTCGATCTCGACAACTGCAGCCAACAATTTTCAAACAGTAGTTCCGTTTCATCCAGTTCATACAGGCTCTTACCTAATGAGAGCAAAAGTGAAATATGCCGACAATACCTCGGCTTATTCCGGAACAATAACTGTATTAAACGAAAATTAAACCCTTAAACCGAAAAACATGAACTGCGGCATTAAAAATTTCCTACTATTTTTTGCGATGGTATTTACGGCCAACATTATGCATGCTCAAATCAACCTCACGGTCGGCAATGGGTATATTTCTCAACCCGCCGGAGTTGCTAGAATTTTGGTAAAAAAGGAGGGTGTAACTGATGTATTGCAAATACCATCCCTTACTTCGTCTGAACAATCGCAACTACAGCAGTATGTTGATGGTTTCGGCAGAAGTATTGAGGATATTGCAGTCGGTGCAAGCCCTACAGGAAAAGATATCATCAGTTTTAAAAGATATGATGAGTTTGGTAAGGAGGCTACACAATTCCTGCCTTATGAAGCTTCTAGTAGTTCAGGACTATATCGAGACCCAGCAACAGCAATCACTGAACAAGCCAGTTATTTTACAACTGGTACCACAGGAAATAAGATCCCAAATGATATTGCACCTTTTTCTGCAACTACTTTTGAGGCGAATCCACTGCAGCGTCCAGTGAAACAAGGTGGAGTAGGAGATGGCTTTCAGCCATCACAACATTACAAAAGTATAACGTATCGTATGAATACAACGGCGGATGCGGTAAGATTATGGGATCCCGCCACCGGACTGGCTAATACTACCTATACAAAAAATACACTTTCTGTAACGGAAGTAGTAGATGAGGCTGGAGGTATATTTCGTATGTTTTACGACAAATTCGGCAAACTTATATTGAAACGTGAAATTGCAACTAGTAGCACCTTCCTGTTTACTTACTATATTTATGATAATGCTGGTAATATCAGTTGCGTTGTGCCCCCTAAAGCAGTTGCAATAATGGCTTCTTCAGCCTTTAATATTGCAAACACGCCGGAACTCATTTTTCAATATTGGTACGACAATAAGAATAGAATTGTGCGGAAGAAAGTTCCAGGCGCACAGGAGGTGTTTTACGTATATGACCCTCTTGATAGACTCGTGCTAATGCAGGATGGTAACCTTCGAAATAAAGTGGGTGCTACAAAAAGATGGGTTTATTTTAAATATGACAATGCAGGCAGACAGATTAGCCAGGGTATATATACTCATCCTTCAGCTATTGACCAGCCAACCATGCAAGCTTATGTGAACGGTCAATCTTGCTATGCTTCTAATAGTACAAACTATTTTGAGGCAAGGAATACTGCGGCGACAGCCCCAGAGCCGGGCTACACTAACCAATGCTTCCCAACCTCCGGCACTGAACCAATTTCATATAACTATTATGATGATTATACTTTTGCTGACGGCAATTCATATAGTCAACAATTACAAGGTTTGCCCAATGAAGCTGCTGCAACCGATTTGGTATTTGGATTAAAAACTGGTATCAAAAAAAAGATACTTGGAAGCGGATCACCAGGCACATGGATAACAGAAGCATATTTTTATGATAAATTTTATCATGTTATACAAATTCAAAAAAGTAACCAGTTCACAGCTGTAGCTGGCTCAACCGGTGTTAGCACTAGTGTGCAGGATATATCTACTACAGTAATAGATTTCGCGGGCAAAGTAGTTCCATCAAAGCAGATTACTACTTCTGCCTCGCAGACAATAGCTGTTGATACAC